>NZ_JBSFRK010000075.1:0-23671 GCF_053589195.1 Streptomyces sp. NPDC003379
GGGGCGCGGGCGACAAGCGGGACCCGTTGGGCCAGACTTTTTACAGAGGCAGGCTTTCACCCCCGTCCGTGGGAGGGGGCCGCGGAGCGGGATATGCAGCGCTGGCGCGCTGCATAGAGAGCGAATTGCGCAAGCGCAATTAGAATTCCCCCGCAAGCGGGGGAATGGAATTCCGTAAACGGAATTCCTGCACGGAATGCAATTCGCGCAAGCGCGAATTGGGGAGGCCCCGCAAGCGGGTCCTCTATGGCTGGCTACAGCGGAGGTGCATCACCTGCTGACCTGTGTAGAGTCTGGGGATGCCAGGCACTGCCCCCGCAACGGATGTGACGGGTCGTCGGCCTGACGGGGTGTCGGCTCCACCGCAGTGACGGGCTCCGCTGCGCTCCACCCGAACCCCTCCCCCACCCTCGAAGCTGCCCTGACATGTTTACCAATCCTGCCAGCATACAGGTCAACCGGCCGTTCGTGGGTGAGAACGAGTCATGTGTCATCCTGGAGGGCTACGTTTGCGCGCGGGCGATGCATCACTGGTCGTTGCTGTGTAGAATTTGGGATCAGACCTCACACCCCCAACGTCGCGCACCTCGCGCCGGGATTCCCTTTCTGGCTAAGCGCTGCATTCCGCGAAAAGGAGAACACGGGGCATGGCCGTGAAACTGCGTGACCACCAGATCGAAGCCGTTGCCGCTATCGTGCGCGGCTTCGATATCCCGCCGGGCGGTATCCCCTGGAAAGGTCTTCGCGGGCAGGTGAACGCCGCGTGTGGCACGGGAAAGACGATTATTGCGGCGGCTTCAGCGAAGCGGATCGTGCCCAAGGGTCGCATTCTCGTGCTGGTGCCGACGCTGGACCTCCTGGCGCAGACGGTGAAGGCGTGGCATGAGGCTGGGCACAAGGGGCCGGCGGTTGCGGTGTGTTCGCTCCAGGACGACCCGGAGCTGTGGAGCCTGAAGGTGCGTTCGACCACGAATCCGGTGCAGTTGGCGTTGTGGCACGGTCAGGGGGCGGTGACCATCTACGCGACGTACGCCTCCCTGGGTGTGCTCGCGGAGGCGTTCGAGGGTGCCTACGGTCAGAAGCTTGATCCAGTAGACCTCGCGGTGGTTGATGAGGCGCACAGGACAAGTGGCTCGATGGGTAAGGCGTGGGCCGACGTCCACGACCAGGCGGTCATCCCTGCATACCGGCGGCTGTACCTGACGGCGACGCCGCGGATCTGGGAGGAGCGGCTCAACCGCGAGGTTGCTGAGGGAGTGCGTGACCCGCTGCCGCGGGAGATGGCGGCTTCCATGGACGATGAGAAGGTTTTCGGGCCTGTCCTGTACAAGCTCTCGCTCGCATCGGCGGTGTCGCGCGGGTTGCTGGCGCGGTACCAGATCATCGTCCTGGAGCTCCAGGACCCCGTTGTCACGCCCGAGCGGCTGATGGGCGAGGAGCGGCACACCGAGGAGGTCCGCGGGCAGCGGCTCGGGGCGCTCCAGGCCGCGCTCCTGCACGCGATGGCGCAGCATGACCTGTCGACGTGTATCACCTTCCACCACCGGACGATCGAGGCACAGGCGTACGCGGAAGGACTGGAGCGGGTGGCGGCAAAGCTGCACGCCGACCAGCCCGATACGTACCCCGCTCGCATCTGGGCGGACTGGCTGTGCGGGGAACATGTCCCGGAGCGTCGGCGGGAAGTTCTGGGTTCGTTCCGGTCTACGGCGCAGCGGGCCGTGCTCTCGAACTGTCGCGTTTTGGGCGAGGGTGTCGATATTCGAAGCGTGGATTCGGTTGCCCTGTTGGATCCCAAGGGAGCGCCGCACGACATCGTCCAGGCCATTGGCCGGGCACTGCGGCAGAAGCCCGGACAGGGCAAGCTCGCCTCCCTGATCGTGCCGGTTTTTCTCCAGTCCGAGGAAAAGCCGGAAGACATGTTCACCTCCGGTTCCTACCGGCCCCTGGTGAAAGTGTTGGAAGGTCTACGCGCTCACGATGAAGAAGCAATCGAACTGCTCGCCATCCCCCAGGAGCCTCAAAAGGACGTGGCGCAGCCGTCCGTGAACATCGGTGTCGCCCCAGAAGAGGGCGAGGACGAGTCTCGCCTGTTGTTGCGTTTTGCCGCCCCCAGGGATCCGGTGATGGTCGCGGACTGGGTCTCCTTCAACGTCATCGACACCGAGCGTCAGGACTGGGCCCGCGGCTGGGCGGCGCTCAAAAAGTTCACCGAACGGGAGCGGCACGCCCGAGTTCCCTACGGGCACAAGGAGGGTCCGACACCGCTTGGGCAATGGGTCGCGGAACAGCGACGGGCGTACGGGGCCGGGCAGATGTCCGGTCAGCGGGCCCGGCGCCTGGAGCAGCTCGGCATGGTGTGGTCGCCGGCGGATGAGCGCTTCCAGGAGAACCTGGAAGCCGCGAAGGCGTACTACGCGCAGCACCGGACACTCTGCGCGCCCCGCTCCGCCACCATGCTGGATAAGCCGTTGGGGATGTGGCTCGCGAATTTGCGGCGACCCGGCGCGCTGGAGGGTCACCCCGAATGGAAGACGGCGCTGGAAGCCGTGGACGAGGACTGGAACCCGGAGTGGCCGGCGGAGTGGCAGAGGCACTACGCCGCGCTGCGCGAGCTAGTAGCCGACGAAGAAGGCCAAGCCGGCGCGGTGGAGGTTCTGCCCGGCTTCACGGTCCACGGCATGGACATCGGGAAGTGGCTGGCCGTACAGCGCAAACCGGCAGTCTGGCAAGCCCTGACAGACGGGCAACGCGGACGCCTGGAGCAGCTCGGCATCACGCTTCCGGCCCCGGAGTTGGAGCCGGAGGTGTCCGCAAAGCCGTCCACGGCGCCCGTGAGCGCCTTCGAGAAGGGCGTGGCAGCCCTGGCGCAGTACAAGGCCCGCGAAGGCTCTGTGACCGTCCCACGGGGGCACGTAGAGCGGCTGGAGGATGGGGCAGAAGTCCGACTTGGGGTGTGGATCATGAACCAGAAGGGACGCCGCGCGAAGCTCACCGCCGACAAACTTGCCGCACTCGCCGCACTGGGATTGGAATGGGCACGAGAAGGTTAAGTAGTGGGGTAAGTTTTTGGTTAAGCAACATCGGATCCTGACGTGAAGGGGCAGGGAATGGCGTCTGAGGAAGAGCTGTTCGCGTCCGTCGACGCTCTGCTGGAGGAAGAGCCGCATCTCCCGCCTCCGGCAGAGCGTGCCCGGCTGCGTGAGGCCGCAGGCATCACGCAGGCCCGCCTCGCCACCGCGTTGAAGACGACGACCCAGTCGGTGAAGAACTGGGAGAACGGCCGGAGCGAGCCGAAGTCGCCGCGTCTGGATGCCTACCAGCGGCTGCTGAACGGGTGGGCCGCGAAGTACCCCGCACACAGTGCAGCCTCGGCTGCCGCGACGGCACCGGCGGCGTCCAGTGGCCCGGCTGCGTCCGACGTGGAGACGGCAGACGCCCCGCAGGCTTCCGCCGTTGTAGCCGCAGGGCCAGCACGTCCCGCCACCCTGCCGGCCGCGGCATCGCGCCGTCCTGCCGCGAAGAAAGCAGCTCAGCCCGCAGCCGATCCGCGCTTCCCGCACGGCCCGCTCGCGGTCCTGGACGGTGACGGGTCCGCGTACGGCGTCGACGGCATCGTCCTCGACTGCCCGGCCACCACGGTGGTGGAGCTGGTGGAGTGGACCCTCAAGGAGTCCGGCCTCGGTGCCGCCAAGCTCAACCGATACGGCAAGGACTCCGATCCGCTGATCGTGCTCACCGCGGCGGCCGCCGTGAAGCTGGAGCTGCCGGAGCGCTTGGAGGGCCATGAGCAGCGCCGCTCGCTGCGCTTGCCCGAGGACCACCCGGTCGTCAAGCAGGTGGCGAAGGCGAAGTGGCAGCTCACGCAGCGCGGGTTCGGACCGTGGGCGCGGATCTACCGCAAGGCGCAGGGCCGCGAGCGGCAGTGCGTGCAGCTGGCGATCCTGTCGTGGGACGCGCTCGATGAGCGGTCCTGGCCGGGCGTCGCGGAGATGGAACCGGCCGATGTCGCCCGTGTCCTCGGTGTGTATGCCCAGCGGGTCATCACCCCGCGCGGTTCCACCGCGGTGTCCGGGCTGGAGTTGATGACGGCGCTGCGCCCGCCGACGAAGGCCGTGCAGGATCCGGCGACCGGGAATTGGGTCTCTGGCTACAACCAGGGGTCGCTGGGGACGGAGCCGATGGACCCGGCGCCGCCGGAGGCCACCCCGGAACACCCCGTCGTCGTGAACTCCGGCTGGAGCGGCGGGTTCCTCAACGAGGAGGCCTACCAGTGGGTGCGCTCGGTGGACCTGCTGACGGATGAGGAGTGCACGCTGCCCTTCACGGTCGGCCTGGACCTCAACACGGCCTTCCTCGCCGCCGCGGCGCGCCTGGTCGTCGGCCTCTCCGCCCCCGACCACTTCCACGCCCCGACGTTCAACCCGAAGATCCCCGGCTCCTGGCTGGTCGACCTGTCCCATATCGAGCTGGACCCGCGCCTGCCCTCGCCGTTCACCCCGGACGGCTCCCGCCCGGACGGCCCGGCCTGGTACCAGACGCACACCGTCGCCTACGCCCAGGAGCTGGGCTACGACGTGCACCCGCTCGAGGCGTACCTGCGCCGCGAGACCGGCGCGTACCTGGACCCGTGGCACGACCGCCTCAAGACCGCGTACGTCGACACCCTCGCCGACCTCGGTGTCACCCGGGACCTGGACGACCGGCGGTTCCTCGATGCGATGGAACGGCACAAGCAGGCCGACCCGGCCCTGGCCGCCGTGCTCTCGGCCATCAAGGCCACGGTGAAGGGCGGCGTGGGCAAGCTCCGAGAGCGCCCTCAGGGCAAGTCCTACAAGGAGGGCGAGACGTGGCCTGCCCTCCAGCGGCCGACCTGGCGCCCCGACATCCGGGCCGCCGTCATCAGCAAGGCTCGCGTCAACATGCACCGCAAGCTGCGCAACATGGTCAAGATGACGGGCCTGTTCCCGCTAGCGGTGCTGTCCGACTGCGTCGTCTACCCGAGCCCCGGCGACAGCCCGCTGGACTTCCTCCCCTACGCCGCCAGCGGCAAGCCGCAGCCCGGCGGGTTCCGTCTTGGGCCCACGCCCGGCCTGGCGAAGCTGGAGGGCGTCCAGTCGATGCTGTGGGCGGTCGACCTGATGGAGAAGGGCCTCAACCCGGCCCGCCACATCAAGGGCGGCGACGCCGTCCTGGACGAAGGGGAGTAACCGGTGGGCGAGATCGACGACGCGATCGAGCGGGCCGACCGGGAAGCGTTCACCCGCCCGCCGCCGAAGACGTTGAAGGGCCAGATCGGCTACCTGCTCAAGCAGATGGGCAGTGCAAAGGCCGTCGCGCAGGAACTCGGGGTCACCGCCGACTCCGTCAACCGCTACCGGCGCGGCGCCCGCAAGCACGCCCGCGCCGACGTCGCCGCGAAGATCAACGACGCCGTGCGCTCACGCTGGCAGCCCCAGGTCCGCAGGCGCCGGCGAAAGCAGGCAGCCACCGCGACCGGGGTCACCGTGGAGACCAGGGCCCGTTTCGGGTACACCGCGCCCGTTGGCACGACCGACGACGGAAGATTCCGCCGCCTGACCGTGCACCTCCCCCCGGCCTACGCCCAACGCCTCTTCGACGCCCGCGAGGCCGGAGCCAGCGACCAGCAGATGCGCGGCATCATCGCCGAAGGATTCAAAGAGATCTACTTCCAAGACGGCGGAGGCCGCGCCACAGGGCTCTCCGACGTCACCCTCAACGACATCGACTACCTCGACATTGGCTACTGACCTGGCTCCCGATCAGGAGTCGGCACCTGCTAGGTGTGACTGAGCACCGTCACTTGGCACATGACCAGCGGCAACCGATAAGAGCTTTGGCACGGATGGGGTCGAACAGGCTGCGGATGGCGCCGCGATGACCGATACTGGTGCGCAGGTCTGGCGTGCTCGCAACAGGGAGCACGAGTCCTACGAGCAGGAGAAAGGCGGCGCGGAAAAGGTTCAATGAACCGGCTTAAGGGCTTTATCAGCATTCTTTTTGTTAGCTCGTAGCTGCAGCCCACCCTGCCCAAAAAGCCGAAGAAAACCTCCCCCGCCAAAACCGCCGAACGAACTCTTTGAAACACCCCTCAAGGTCGGCACACCCGCCATCCGAGGGGCTGACAGGCATGCCGTAAAACACCACCGGCCCGCCCTGCGGCGGCGCCGGCCCTCGGCATGCCCTCACACCACGGCACTTTCGTGCCGCCTCTCCCCGTCCCAGCCGTCCCTGCACGGCTCGTTCAGGCATGAGGCGGCCCGTCCGTCACGTGCTGGAAGGGCATCCACGCGATGAACTCGTCCTCCCTCACGCCCGCCGTCGGCCTCCTGGCCGGAGTGCCCGCAGCTCTTGCCAGCGCCCTGGGCGGCGCTCCCTGGTGGGCCGTGGGAGCGATCGTTATCGCTGCCTTCCTGACCGTCCCCCTCACCAGTCTGATTCTCGACCACAACCGTCAACGGAAAGGAACCATTGTCGACGAGAAATTCGCAGCCGCCCTCGATGAAATACCCGACCCCGAAAAAAGAATCCAAGCGATCATCGCCTACCGGCAGACCACATCCCCCGCTACCGTTCCTCAGCCACCACCCGAACCACCCCCAGGAGCACTACCGCCCGCGGACCCGGCTGGCACCGGCCAGTCACCGGCATCCGCCTAGACGAACAAGCGGCCCGCCGCGGCGCCAGCATGTGTCGGCGTCCAGGGCAGCTTCAGGGATCGAGGTCTGTGTCTGAGCGTCGAGGCCCAGCTCGAGGCGGCCGCCGTCATGCGTGCGTAGCTGCCGCCGGGCGGGCACGGCCAGTCGCGAACCCTTTCCCTCGTTCTCCCGGGCCCGCCCGCTGCGAGGTGCTTCAAGATGAAGCTCCCGTATCGTCACGGAAGGAGTGGTCGTGCCCGGCCTTGGTTGGGAAGACTGGACAGCCGCAAAAGTGGACCCGAACCGTCTGCCGGCCGGCTGGGGCTGGAAGGTGACACGCCCTTCAGGCCGCGGCTTTGAAGACGACCCCGTCGACTACGCCGCCTGTATGCGCGACGGCCGCAGCATCCTCATCGAGGAGACACCCGGCGTACCGCTGCGGCGCCCCAAGCAGCCATGGCACCGCGCAGCACCGCATGCATCAGGTGCCAACTACTTGCCGTTCACAACCGAGATCCCCTTCGGGCTGTGGATCGTCAGTCTCGTCCCGAACAACGACGAAGAGCGCGCCGGACAGACCTGGAACCAGCACATACGGTGCCGGGTACCGGCCTGGTGGGCGCTGGGCCCCCAGGGGCGAACAGCGGCAGCACTGCTCACCCGATTGGACAAGCTGTCCTGGGACGAAGTCCTCACTTTGCGCCGCTCCTACAACAAGGCATGGCCGACCGATCACGACGACTCTGTCTGGTACGAGGCACAGGACCTCGCCAGGACCGCCGACCGGGCCACGCTGAAGAACGCTCTGATCAAGCACACCGAAACCGCACTGGACCGAACGGCCCGCGCCCACGGCAAACGTGTACGGGACTTCTCAGAGGAACAGAAAACCGTATGCTTCGCCGCCGCGGCCCTCGCCATCGAAGACCTCTCCCCCGGCCTCGCCCACCGCCTCCTCGGACCGCTCCGCCTCGCGCTCGGCGACGTCCCCTCCTACCCCGTCCCCGCATGGGCCGACAACCTGTAATCCCAGGCGATCCACAACGCGCCCCGGACCAATCGCGGGAAACGCGGACAAGTTCACTCCTGGGCCAGATCTACCACCCGCCACTGACAACACCGCCGCGATCAGGCAGCGCAGCACCTTCCCCAGCCGTCGCCAACAGCGTCGTGGTGTTGGCGACGACCGGGCCGATCCCAACCGCTTTGCTTGATCCGCTGGGCATCCGATGCGAAAGCACCCGCCCGGGACGGCGAACACGAGACCGTGGCACAGTGACCCATCACCTTGGCCTGCTGCGGACCGCTCCCCTGCGGGCGGAGACGACCTCGTCGCTAATCTGCCATCGCGAACCGCTACGGAATGGAAGCGAAGGCGTTGCGGTCGTGCTGACGGCGGCGCAACTACCAGCCTCGGCACGACGGCGGAGCCGCGCCACAGGACTCTCCAACGTCGCCCTCAACGACATGCTCGACCTCGACTATGACCTGGCACCAACCGTGGGCCCGGCCTGCTTGTTGAGCCGAAGCACGATAGGTGGCACAAGCGACGGGAGGGGAGGGGAAGCTGTTGCTGGGCGCGGGTGCCTTTCGGGTGACTCCCCTACAGGGTGAGATGACGCTGTCGTTCCTGGGGCGGATCGCGGACAGGTACGGCCTGACGGTGCGGAGTCTGCTGTCGGCGGTTACCGAAGTGGCTGGCCAGCAGGACGTCGCCGGAGCTCTACAGGGCGACAGTGAGGTGTTCTTGAACGCCGCGGCCCGGGACCGGGTCGCGGCGCTGTGTCGGGTGCGGCAGGTGGGCTTGCGCCATGCGTTGCCGGCCTGGACGCGGGAGGAGCCGCTGGGCCCTTTGAGGGAGAGGCCGACGGCGCGGCTCCACAACGGGGGGGAGACGGTTGCCGCCTGGGGTGCGGCGTGCCCGGGCTGTGTGGCTGCGCGGACCGGTCGCGTTGCACCAGCCCGGGTGTACCTGGCGGCGCACCAGCGAGTCTGCCCACGCCACCGGTGCTGGCTGATGAGCGTGCCTGGCAGCGGGGGCCGTGCCGTCGGATTGGCCGGATGCCCGGAGGTGGTCCAGGCACAGGAGGATCACCGGAGGCTGCTGCGCCGCTCCCCCGCCGCTGGTTCGGCGTTCGAGGTCGCTGAGGCGGTCACGGCCTGGTGGTGGGCGCAGAAGTGGCCGGAAGAAACTCTGTGGCCGGCACGGCTGTGTGCGACGGTTGTCGAGGGCGAGGAGCCCGGGCGGTGGCGGGTCCTGGCCCGTGGTTTGGTCACCTATCCAGAGACCGTGGCCGTTGCCGGGATGTTGGTGGACCAGGCGATGAGGCACTGTGTCGCAGCCCAGGTGCGCGGCCATCTCCCTTTCTGTCTAGGTGACCTGCCCGTGCTGATCAGTGGGCTGGCGCGCTGTCTGCGGCGGCCTTGGCTCATTGATCGCCTGACATCGTGCATGGACGGGCCGCTGTTCGCCTGGGCGCACCGGTGCAGCAAGGCGGCGGTAGGGCCGGATGGCGACGGGCAGCGGTTGCTGTGGAAGGTTCATCCCGCGCACCGGCCTCGTCCCTTGGCTGTCGAACTCGCCCAGTACCTGCAGGGGGTGGCCGGCGGTGAAGCCGCAGAGGCACCGCTCCCCAAACGGCGGCGCGGGCACAGCCGCCAGGCGGACGAGGCCTTCGAAGCGGGCCTGACTCGGGCCCGGGCTTATGCGGCTGCGCGGGGGCATCTGGCCACACGGGCGGACACGCTCCAGGACGGCTTTCCTCTGGGGGCGTGGATGTCCAACCAGCGCATGCTCCGACTGGGGATGCCTGCCTGGCGCAGCACCGCACTGCGCGCACTGGACCCGTACTGGGACACGCCGTGGCCGACCCTGTGGCAGCGCACCTACCACCAGGCCAGGTGCCACGTCGCGGAATGGGGCCCGTTGGATGCGCGGGGAGGATTTCCCGGTACCGGCCTCAGCCTGGGCGAGTGGCTGTACCTGCAGTGCACCCGGTATCCGGATCTGCATCCTGAGCAGCAACGGCTCCTGGCACGGCTGGGTATCGATGCCGCGGCGGCGCGGGATGCCCCGCCCTGGCGTCGCAGTCTGCGCGCCGGGGAGCAGGAGGCGCTCGCCCATGCCCGGGCCTGGGCTCTGGAGCACGGAAGCCTGGCGGGAGTCGGTGTCAGCACCGTGCATGAGGACTACCCGCTGGGCAGGTGGCTTTCCGACAGGCGCGGCCAGATGGGGCGCGGAGTGCTGTCGCCAGGCCGTGCCGAGGCTTTGAAACGGATCGACCCGTGGTGGCGGCCGCCCTGGCACTTGTGCTGGCAGCGTTCCTACGAGCACGCATGCCAGCAACTCCAGCAGGTAGGGAGCGGGGAGTTGAGAGCGGGCTTTCCGCGCATGGACAAGCCAGCACAGGAGTGGCTGCGCATCCAGCAGCGCCGCTACCACCTGCTCCTGCCGGGCCAGCACGATCTCCTCGACCAGCTCGGCCTGAAGCCTGCGACGGCCATCGCCGAGGCACAGACCGCCCCGGCCAGTGCGTCTGCTGCGCCCGTGCAGGTCCCGGGTGGCCCACCAGGCGACCAGGAAGACGCGCCAGCGATGGGAGGCCTTCCTGCAGCCGCACAGCACAGGCCGCTGAAAGCTCCGCGGGTCGGACAGCGCCCCGACCACCGCGCCCGGTTCGAAAGCGCGCTGGCGCACGCCCGGGCCTGGGCCGACGTCCACGGGCACCTGGCCGTTCCACGCGATACACGGCAGAGCGGATTCGCACTCGGACTGTGGCTGTTCAGCCAGCGCAACCGCGCCAAACAGCGTGCCCGGAAAGGCGAGCCCGCCTCGCCGCACCTCGGACAACTGGCCGCGATCGATCCGTGGTGGAACCCGCCGTGGGACCTGCACTGGCAGCGCAACTACTACCGCGCCCGCGACTGCATGCGTGCTGGCCGCGGAGCCGACACGATGGGCGGTCTTCCCCTCGGGAAGGACGCCCTGGGTATCTGGGTCAAGCGCCAGTGCACCCTCTACGACAGCCTCCACCCCGACCAGCAGCACCTACTCGCCGCTATCGGCATCACCCTCGAAGCAGCCCGGGCACGGATCGGACCGCGCAACTCCCGCCGGCTGACCACCACGCCGCGCTTCGAAACCGACGTCGCCCACGCCCGCTCGTACACGGCCCGGCACGGACACCTCGCCGCCCACGTCGGCGAGCAGCACGAAGGTTTCCCGATCGGACGCTGGCTGGACGGACACCGCCAACGCGCCCGCAAAACAAGCGGCACGTCGCCTCAAGCCCGGGTCCTGGCCAGCCTGGACCCATGGTGGGACCCGCCCTGGCCCTTCGGCTGGCAGCGGCGGTACCACCAATACCGCACCGCCCGAGTCGCCGGGCAATCCATCTCATCCGAGCTTCAACGCTGGGCAGGCCAACAGACCGTCCTGTGGGATCGTCTCGACCCGCCCCAGCAAGGGCTCCTGACAGCCATCGGCGTTCACCCCGGATAGAGCCGACAAGGATGAAGGGCTTCTGCAACATCAGAGTCCGCTCACACCCTTCCGGATCGTTTGGTGACTCGCCCAAGGCAACGAAGAGCGTGTCTGTCGGCTGCGGCAGGGCCGTCGTTCACTGTCCAGCAGAAAAGCCGTCACTGTACGTCTCCGGAGACCGCGGTGGTCATCCGCTTGGCCCGGGTGAGGGCCACGTACAGCTTGCGGTGATCTTCGCTGTCGGAACTGAGGCCTTGTCGCAGGGTTTCGTGCTCCGGGCCGGTGAGACATACGCCGACGGCGCCCCACTCGCGGCCCTTGGCCTGATGGGCGGTGAGGCCGGGGATGATTCGGAAGGCAGAGGTGTGGAGGCGGGCTCTCAGGTTCTCCAGGCGTGCGGTGTGAGTGTAATTACGTCGTCTGGGCAGGGGGCGGTTGGTTTCGTTGGCGACTGCTGCGTTGAGGGAGGTCCAGATCTCGGCGATCCCCGTCGTGTCGGCGAGGTCAGCGGCGATGGTCTGGAGGGGGGAGCGCAGGCGCTGCGCCGCCTCGTGGTCGATGCCGAGGGTGGTGAGGGCGTCGTTGTGGAAGGTGGCGTTCTCCCCGAACATCCGCTGGGTGACTTCGCTGAGGAGGAGAGTGCAGGCCGCTTCGTGGATGTGACCTGTGGTCGAGCCGTAGGCAAGGGGCAGAACATGCGGGCCGGCCTCCCACAGGGATTTCCACCGCAGAGCGAGGAGGACGTCCATGTTCTCGGCCTGTCCTTCAAGAAGAGTCACGCCCTGTCCTGCACGCAGTTGGTCAGCCAGTAGGGCTTGTTGGACGCTCTTCCACCGGAAGGAGGTGCGCAGGTCGCGCTGGACGAAGCGAGCATCCTGGATCAGGTCAGGCACTTGTTCCGGGCGGGCGCCGCGGAAGCCGTACAGTGCCTGCCACGGATCACCGACCACGGTGACCTCCAGACCTGCCTCGGCAGCAAGGCGGACCAGGGACAGGTCAAGGGCATTGGCGTCGAAGATCTCATCGACGATCAGCGCCCGGGCGGTCTGGGTGAGGCGGGCTAGCAGGACGTCGCGCATGCCGTCGTCGCCCAGGGCCGATTCGAGGAGCTGGCGCGCATCCTGGTGTGTGCAGTATCCCTCGGCCAGGGCCTCGCCGACGTCCACGGTGCTGGGTCTGTTCGCTTTCCCAGCCCGTCGCACAACCTGGGTGACGACCTGGCCTGTTTCCAGAGCCACGGTGGGTTCTCTGTCGGTCCATTGAGTGGAGAGCAGTACCCGCCAGTGGTCGATGACGGTGAGTTGGCGGTGACCTGCGGGCCACCGCACGTGGCCGGTGTACAGAAGGTGGGTGAGCAGGTCGCACACGATGGTGTCGAGTGTGACGATGCGGTGCGGCCAGGCGAGCGCGTCCGGGCCCCATTGGCTGAGCACACGGTCACGGAGTTCGGCGGTCGCGGAGCGGGTGAAACTGACCGCGATGACGGCGCGGTGGCCGTTGCCGTGGAAGCGCTGGATGCCGAAGCGTTGAGCCGCCACGGTGGTCTTGCCGGATCCCGGGGCCGCTTCGATGTAGAGGCGGCGGCGGGGTGTTCCGGCCGCAGTCAGCTGCTCAAGAGTGAGAGCGTCGGCGGTCTCAGCTCGGGTCACGGTCCGTGTCTCCCCATGGATCCGCTGCCCACGGTTCAGATCCCCAGGTAGCGGCTGCCCACGGGTCGGTGTCAGCGGGCCGCGCCGGGGCGGTGGGCCAACCTCCGGCGGGAACGGGCGCCAGCGGCGTGGCAGAGCTGTCAGGGTCGGCCGGGGACAGGTCAGGGACGGTGGCCGGCCCAGCAGGCTGGACGTCTCCCTCCTCTGCTTCCTCCTTGGCGACGTCTCCGTCCTGGGGGTCAGCGGGGTGCGGGAAGAGGAAGTCGAACAGGTCCTTGAGATGACCGGGGACCTGAACAGGTTTGCCGTGTTCGACTGCATCGGCCAGGAGGAAGGCCAGTGCGTCGGCGAAGGCCGCCTTGTCCTTGGCGTGCGGGCCCGCCGGCACGTCGGGGGCGCTCTTCTTGCCTTTGCGGGCGCTCTTGAACAGGTCGTGCACCGTCTGCGGGGTGATCGGCCCGATGGGTGCGCCGATGTCCCTCAGCGCGGTTTCGATGAGCTGCTCGTTACCCTGGGTAATGGACGGCTCAAGTGTCGGGTGGCTGATGAAGGCTTGGACCACGGCCGGATCGTGGTCGGCCAGCCAGGTGGGCGGGGTGGGCTGTTCATCGAAGGGCTTGTCGCTGTCGCGCAGAACGGCCAGCCGGGCGCATATTTCCGCGTCCTTTGTCGCCAGGAGCCGTGAGGTCCATGGCCCGACCTTCGTCCCGACGTACATGATGCTGAGTGCTTCGATGAAGGCCCGCTTCGCCTCGTCAGAGCCGGCCCAGGCCCTGCCGAAGTCGCGGAGGATGGCGGCTTCGGTCACGCCTTCGACCACGACGAGCCGTTCGGCGAACAGTGCGGCCGAGCGGCTGGCGTCCATGTGCAGGCGGGCCATGCGCAGTGTCTTTTCACGCTCGGTCATCGGGATCGTGGCGATCGGTCGGCAGACGCGCTGGCCGTCCGCTGTGCGTCGCAGCACGACCAGTTGTTCGGGGTTGCAGGAGGTGATGATGTCGGTGGCGTGGCTGGAGAGCACGATCTGCAGTTCCGGGCGCTCGCGCACGGTCTTGCGGAGGTAGCGCACGAGGGCGTGCTGCAGCTGGGGGTGGAGGTGGGCTTCGGGCTCCTCGATGACCACGGTGGCGTGGAACGGCGTGCTGGGAAAGAAGGAGTCCGCCTCGGATTCAGCTTCCGCCCTGGCCTGCGTGCGGCGCTCCTGAGCCAGTTGTTCCTCGTCCGCTTGCGTCAGTTCCCCGGGCTCGTCGCTGGTCTCGGACGCTCCCCCCGCAGCTGCGGCTCGAGCGGCGGAGTCGGGTATCGCGGCCAGCGTGACGGCCATGTGGAGCAGGTTGACGTAGCCCAGACCCGAGACCTCCAGCGGGCGGGCCGATGTGCGGCCTTCGATGACGGCCAGCATCAGTTCCAAAACACGCGCGAGGTAGGAGTCGTCTATCACCTGTCCCCGCACGTAGGACCACTGGCGCTGCACACCCGAAGTGAGAGAGGCGAGGTGGGTGCTGATGCGTTCCTCGACGGCTTCAATGAGCCCGTCCTTGGCGAGGTTCTCCAGGAGCCGGGACGCCTTCACTCGCAGCGGCACCAGGCTGCGGCTGCCGTCGAGGCGTTCCTGCTGAGCGCGCAGCAGCTCAATAAGGATCCGGGTCTCCCGACGAGCCAGCTCATCCAGGGGGTGGCGCCAGGCTGGCAGGTAGATGAACTTGAACGGGTCTGTCCCCAGACCCGGTTGCAGTATTCGGTGCCGGTCGACCTGAGCACGGACCGTGCCCAGGTTGCGCTGGAACCCACTGAACCATTGCTGGGCGACACTGCCGGCGGAGCGGTGTAAAGAGCCCTGAATCTGCTGCCCCAGGGGACCCTCGGCATCCGCGGTGTGCTCCAGGCTGTACTGCACCTCAACTCCCGGTGCGTCACCCGCCCCGAGAACGGCAGCGCTCTGCCTGGGCAGCAGGGGAAAGCGGCTGGTGTGCGCCAGGTACATGGAATCGGTGATCGTGGTCTTACCGGCGCCGTTCGCCCCGATCAGAACGCTGAAGCGTCCCGGCAGCTGGCACTCGATCTCTCCCTCAGCGCTCGCTCTCAGCCCGGAGACCTTCACACGGTTCAGATACAACGGATCCCCCTACCCAACCCTGACGGCACAACAGCTTCCATCATCGCTGCTGGCACTGACATCCCTCACCCCAAAACAAAACGGCACCGCTCCTAACGCTCTGGCGCCTCGCCTGGCAACAGCAGTACCACCAGTACCGCGCCCACGCTGCGTACGTCAGCAGGCTCAGTTGGCCTGCATGGACGTCGTGGACCGGTCCGGCATTTCCTCCGAGAACCGTCCCTTCGAGTGAGAGCAGGCAGATTCGCGTCCTCCTGGCAGCCGGTCCCTACTTGGGTGGCGCAGGTGAAACGACGTGAGGGCGCAGGCAGCGCCTGGAGCAGTGCCGTCGGCCAGGAGCGCGGCCTGCCCGTGGAGGTGGCCTTCACTGGGTTGTCCGGCCAGGTCACCCAGATGCCGTGGGACGAGGCGGTCAGTTCGGTGCGTTTTGAGGACCTGGCGCCGGTGTCGGCGTTCCCGGTGCTGCCGGGACGTCGGTGGGGGCCCGGATGGTGGTGGTCAGCCACCACCGGGCGGCATGTGGTGCACGGCTCCGCCGCGATGCGCGCCCAGTTGATGAGGTTGGACCGGGATCCGGAGGTGACCGGGCTGTCCGCCCGGCCTGTGCGGCTCATCTGGCGGGATCCGGCCGACGGGCGCGTACGCGGGTGGGTTCCGCAGCTCTTCGTCCGGTACGCAGACGGCAGCTGCCTGCTCGCTGACTGTCCCTCCAGGTCCGGCGCGGGCGGCGACGGAGCACAACGCGCACGGGTGGTACTGGAGGCGGTGTGTGTGCGTGTGGGCTGGTCCTACCGACGTCTGGAACCGCCGGGTGCAGTGATGGCGGCGAATCTGCGGTGGCTGGCCGGCTACCGCCACCCACGCTACGCGGGACCACCTGGTGTGCAGGCGGCGATTTCCACGGCATTCACGGCGCCTCGGCCGCTGGCCGACGGAGCAGCGTCAGCAGGCGAACCACTGCAGGTCCTGCCGGCGGTCTACCACGCCCTGTGGGCAGGGCAATTGGTCGTACGGCTCGATGAACCACTCGGCGAACACACGATGGCCAGCGCGCACCAGAGCAACAGCGGGCACACCGGCGCCGTGATGGCAGATACACACCGACGGGATGAGGAGTGAGCTCAGTGGGAGGACAGCGGGACCGGTGGCGGCCGGTGGTGGAGGTCGGCGCGCACGTCGTCTACCGGGAGAAAACCTGGCAGGTGGCCGCCCTGCAGGGCCAGCAGATCTACTTGCTGCAGGAGAACGGCACCGAAAAGGCCCTGCTGCTGGGCCGGTTGTTCGCCGATCCCGGCTTTGAGGTCGTCGGTGCGCCAGTACCGGAAGCAGTACCGCAGTGGGGACTGTTCGAGACCGTGCCGCCGACGGCTCAGCAGCGGGCCCTGGCATGGCTGCCGCACATCCGGGAGGTGGAGACCGGCCTGCCGCACGCGCCAGGCAGCCGCGCGGGCCAGACGATGCGCCCGGAGTACGACCCCGCGCGGTGGACGCTGGCACAGCGGGACGCGGCCAAAGCCAGGGAGCTGACGGCGCTCGGCTTTCCCCGGGTGACCCGCACAACGGTGGAGCGGATACGGCTCGCCTACCGCAGGCAGGGCCTGTGGGGGCTGGTCGACAAACGCACCGTCCGCTCCTCCAGCCCGACCGGCCGGGCCGACGAGCGAGTCGTGGCCGCCGTGCTGGAAGCGCTGCGTCGTCAGCGCGGCCGGTCAAAGGGAACGATCAAGGGGCTGCGGGTGCTGACCGGGCAGATCCTGGACGACCTCCACGGGCCGGGAATGGTGGCACTGCCTGCGCCTTCCTCGTTCTACCGGCTGGTGAACTCCCTCGCCGATCCGGCCGAACTGCCCGGGCGCCCCGCCCGCACCGCCACCACACCCGCCCGTGTGCCGTCGGCGCCGCTGGTGCTGCGGCCCGGAGAACAGGTGCAGATCGACACCACCCGCCTGGACATCATGGCCGTCCTGGAGGACGGCAGCCTGGGACGGCCGGAACTGACCATCGCCGTCGATGTCGCCACCCGCTCCATCCTGGCCGCCGTCCTGCGCCCGCACAGCACCAAAGCTGTCGACGCAGCCCTGCTCCTGGCCGAGATGACCGTCCCCCACCCCGCCCGGCCCACCTGGCCTGTCGCACTGCACCTGTCCCGGGCCGAAGTGCCCTATCAGCGGATGCTGTCGCTGGACGAACGCCTGGAAGCCGCGGCCGCCCGACCGGTGATCGTGCCCGAGACGATCGTCGTCGACCGCGGCAAGATCTACCTCTCCGAGTGCTTCGTCGCCGCCTGCGAGACCCTTGGAGTGAGCGTGCAGCCAGCCCCTCCCAGGCGGCCGCAGGCCAAGGCCGTGGTGGAGCGGACCTTCGGCGCGATCAACGACCTGTTCTGCCAGCACGTCGCCGGCCACACCGGATCCAACCCCCTGCGGCGCGGCAAGGACGTGGCCGCCGAGGCACGGTGGACGATCCCGCAGCTGCAGGACTTCCTCGACGAATGGATCACCGCAGGGTGGCAGAACCGGCCCCACGACGGCCTGCGCCACCCCGTCCTGCCCAAGACCGCGCTCACTCCGAACCAGATGTGGGCCGCGCTGATCACCCTCAGCGGCTACGTGCCCCTGCCCTTGACCGGGGCCGACTACCTCGAACTGCTGCCGGTGCGCTGGCAGCCCATCACCGACCGCGGAATTCGCCTGAACTACCGCACCTACAACCACGACATCCTCAACCCGCATCGCGGCCAGCGCTCCGGTATCGCGGCCAGGGACGGCAAGTGGGAAGTCCACCACAACCCCCACGACGCCCGCCAGATCTTCATCCGCCTCACCGACGGACAGCTCCACGAGATCCCCTGGATCCACCGCGACCACGTCCACCAGCCTTTCAACGATGCCCTCTGGCAGCACATCCAGACCGAAGTCGAACAGCGCGGTGACCGTGATCAGCACGAAGCGGACCTTGCCGACTCCCTCGACCAGCTCCTGCGCCGCACCCGCGGCCCCGCCGGGACAGAACACCACACCCGGCGCCGCGAAACCCCCCGCGACGGCAGCACGGCGACACAGCTGCTGCCTGACCTGCCAGGCCAGCGGCACCCACCCGACGCAGAGACCGCACCAGCCCCGGACTGGAGCGAGAGCCTGGACGACCTCATCGGCACCGAGCCGGCCGCCGAGTCGGGCCCTGATGAGCCGGGGGGCAAGGACGTGCTGCCGGCCGAGGCAGGCGGATACGGGCTGTGGGACGCCGAAGCGGAGGCCGAGCAATGGTGAACACCCCACCCAGCACGGGCGATGCGCCGGCCAGCAGTTCCCCGTCAGCGGCGGACCGGCCTCCCGCTGCTACGGCAAGGACGAACGCCGACGCCACTGAGGCGCAGCAGCAGTCGGTGACCACCTGGAACGGCTTCCAAGCCTTCGCCACCACGCCCGTGGCAGCGCCTCCCCCGCCGGGAGCGCCGCCTCTCAGCCTTGAGGAACGCCTGGCCTACTACTCGCGGTTCGTCACCGTGCGCACCCCGGCCATCGACACCCTTGCCAAGCACGTGCGCACCTTGATGATCCTCGGCCGCCACCAGACGGTCACCGCACGGCCGTCTCTGATCGTCACCGGCCCCGCCGGCGCCGGGAAGACCACCGCGCTGCTCCAGGTCGGGCGTACCTGCCACCTCGCCCACACCCACCGCCACGGCCCCACAGCAACAGCCGGGCAGGTGCCGGTCGCCTACGTCCTGGTCCCGCCTGCCGCCAGCGCCAAGACCCTGGCCGCCGAGTTCGCCCGCTACCTCGGCATCCCCGTCGCCGCCGGCATGTCACAGGCCCAGATCACAGGCGCCGTCTGCCACACCTACACCGCCGCAGGCGTCCAGCTGGTGATGATCGACGAGATCCACCGGCTCAACCCCCGCACCACCACCGGCGCCCAGAGTGCCGATCTGATCAAAGACCTCACCGAACGCATCGGCGCCACCTTCGTCTACGCCGGAATCGACGTCACCACCACACCCCTGTTCACCGGAGTGCGCGGAGCCCAGCTCGCCGGCCGCGCCTCCCTCATCGACTGCGCCGCCTTCCCCGCCCGCCTCGGTGACAGCGAACCCTTCCGCGACCTCGTGAAAGCCATGGAAGGCGCCCTCGACCTGCGCCACCACCGGCCCGGGGCCCTCCCCCAACTGGCCCCCTACCTGCATGAGCGCACCGCCGGCCGCATCGGCAGCCTCGCCCGCCTCATCCGCCAGGCCGCCATCACCGCCCTCATCGACGGCACCGAACGGATCACCAAGACCACCCTCGACGCGATCCGCCTCGACCACCTCGCCGAAGAGCACTACCGCCCCCACACGCGGCCGCGAAGCCGGAGTACCAGCACCTCGTGAGCCCGACAGACGTCACGACCCGTGCCACAGCAGGGACCGGCACCGCACGGCGCATCGTCACCGCGGAGGCATGGCTTCGGATCCCGTCAGCCGCACCGGGCGTGCTCCGCGTACGGCCACTGCCCGGTGAAGCGACCGCCTCCTACGCCCAACGCCTCGCCGACGCCTACCAGCTGACGCTGCCCCAGCTCCTCGACGGGGCCGACATCACCCTCCACCGCCACGGCACCCCGCCTGCCGCCGAACTCATCCTCTCTCTGGGCGCGGCCCGACACCTCGCCGCCTTGGCCCGCATCTCACTCACCCACCTGACGCGTGCCCTGCCCCGGCTCGCCCCCAACCACGGCGCCCACGACACCGAAGCGACCGCACGCTGGAAACGGGGCGAGGCCGCACAGCAGCCCGTGCGTACCTGCACGCTGTGCACCCGCCACCGCAGCCACGGCGCCACCGACACCGCATGGGTTCACCCACCGCCGCACCGGGTCGTATGCCCACGCCACCACCAAGCCGCCCCCGACCCACGACTCACGACCACCATCCGCACCTGGGCCGCGCCCGAACTCGCCGCCACGCACCACGCCCACCAACACCTCCGGCGACACCCACGCGCAGTCACCGCCTGGACCGCAGCGCGCACCATCACCACCCGCTGGTACGACCACCAGCAACACCTCACCCACCGCTGGCACACCCGCCTCACCGGGCTCTGCGCGGACAACCCTCACCTGGCCACCACCGGCAGTGCCTCCCCCGCGCTCCTCGCACGCGACCTGGTGATCTATCCCGAAACCGTCGCCCTCGCCCGCGCAATCACCAGCCTGCCGAACCGGCCACATCGCACCACCGACGACGCCCTCAGCCTCATCGCCCACCAGTTGAACCTCGCCCGCCTGACCCCCAGCGCGAACGACCCACTCCGCGCCTTCCTCACCCACACACGCCACTGACCAGCCAACCGACCTCCGAAGCCCGGAGAGAGCGCAGCCGCCTATAGACGCACCACTACATCGACAGGAAACTCAAGATCATTCCCACACGACTACCGGACCGCAGGCCAAACACCCGAACAAACAAACCGAACACGCCCCCAGGCCGCACCCATCACGCCCCAACGCAACCGCTTCAGCCATACCGAGTCCCACTCGAAAGACGAGATACCAGACCAAAGCAGCCCAGCACCCTGAAGATCACTGCTCCGTCACAGCGGACGCTGGCGCTACGGGGTCGACGGGCAGCACGGGCTCGGGACGGTGGTGGGGGTGGGCCCGTGCTTACCTCAGGGAGGCAGCGTCTGCCGTGAGGTAAACCACGGTGGTAGGAAAGTTCCACCTTCCGCTGTATGTGCTGCTGAGCCCGTGTCGCTACGGTTTTAGGGCGCCAAAGGCCCATTTCGGCTGAGCTTCCTCATGGACTGCCCACGGGGATGCGCCGCTGTCTGCGTCACCCTTCACTAGGGCGACTGCTCGATGTTCCTGCGGTCACGGACGGACAGTGGCTCCAATCGCTGGAGGAAACAACTCGTGCAACTGAAGACCCGAATTCCTCTATCTGCCGCTGCTGTGGTTCTCGGGGCAGGACTCCTCGCCGCGCCCGCGGCGTCCGCCGGTCCCTCGGCCGCAGCCACCACTAAACCCGCACAGGCAACCCCGACAGGAGCGGCCGCAGCACGTCTGCCCCTCTGCGAGTACGAGATCTACCAACGCACGGACGACGGGTACATGATCAGGCCAGGCCTCGAGCACACCTACCACTGCATTCTCAAGCAGGGGCATCGGATGCTGGGCGTGTCAGCACTGCAACGCGGGCTGGTCCGCTGCTACGGGGCGAGGATCAGCGTCGACATGGCCTTCGGCCCTGCGACCAAGAAGGCTCTGCGCGCGGCGCAGAGGAGGGCCGGGGTCGCCGACGACGGCATCTTCGGGCCGAGCTCGAACTACGCAATGCGCTGGCCGGAGTACTACGACAACGGACGGCCCACCGGCCGCTGCATACGCAACTGAATTGCGCGCTCTGATCATCAGCCATCCTCCCACTTCGCCCAAACCTGTCTCGGCCGGCGCTTCGGCCTCAGCTGTGTCACATCCTCTTTTCGCAGGTACAGAGTCACCATCACGGCCTTCGTGTTGATCGGTGCACCTGGGTCGGAGCACACACGCCCCACCGCCGCGAATCTCGCCAACCCAAGCCCGTGACCTCTTTGTTTCACGCCCAGGACGAGGCTGTGCAACAACCCCCAGCCCGATGAACTCGATGCCGAACCAACCGAACGGCACGCCCCCGGGATCCGGTGGCGTGCCGCCGTGGGCACAAGCCGTGCCCGTGAGTCGAAGAGCGGTACATGCGCAAGACGGAGACCTCGAACATGCGGGCGGCAAAGGCTGTCCCGCGACCACGAAGGAGAATGATGCTCACACGTACCAAGATCAGCACAGTTCTCACTGCAGGTATCCTCGCGGCCGGACTCCTGACCGGGACTAGCGCCACGGCAACAGCGGATGCCCGCCCGACTTCCACCGCAGTCGACTGCACTCCCCCACACCACAAGAACAACTCCACCGGCTGGGGCAAGTTGAACGGGACGTACAACCTCAAAAAGGCCCCTTACGCGTCCTGCGGAAATGTGAAACGCCTCAGCTCCGGCACCAAGCTGTACTTCCACTGCTATGTCGTCAACTCCTACGGGAACACGTGGATTTACGCCCGTCAGGCAGGCACCGAGACCCACGGCTGGATGTCGCTCGACAACTTCGGCGAAGTTTCCGAAGACAACCTCATTCGGTCCTGCGCTGTGTGACCTGCCCCGCGTGACCGACAGGGCACCACAAGCTGATGCCCGTCCATCGACGCCCAGCCGAACGGCAGACTGGATCATGGCCATACCTCACAACGCCATGACCTGCTGAAAGAGGATGTGACGCAGCTTCTTCTCAGTGAGGGTCGGGATGGGTGGCTTCTCCCTCGAGAGGCCCCGGCGGCGGGCAGCATCGGCCGGACGTCGCCCGCGCCGCCGGGGCCCTGGATCAGTCTCCTCTACGCCGCAGCGTCACCGGCCGCGGGGACCGCACATCGCGCGGGCGGCTGCTCGCACCCCGATGAGACGTCGGCGGGGCGCGGTGTGTTATGGGCAGGCCGGAGGTCAGGCGGCGTCTTGGTCGTCGTCCTGGTCGAGCGCGGACGCATCGGCACCCAGTGCGTAGCGGCCGCGGATTTCCTTGCCGTCCACGACCTGGACGTGGACCTCGCCCTTCTTCTTCAGCGTCGACAACTGGTTGGCGGGGGTGGATTCCTCGATGTCGAGCAGGGGTGCGAAGTCGCTCCGGTCGACGTAGTCGTAGGCGCCGCCGAGCTCGCGGATGGCTTCGAGGATCTTCTCTGCGGCCGTCTTGGCCTTGGGAGTCTTGGGAATGTCGACGCCCGCGAACGCCTTGGGCGCGGCGCTCTCGCCGTCGTCGTTGATCGGGGTTTCGGCGATCTCATGCCGGTACTCCCAGTCCGGCCAGTCCGCGGGGTAGGCCACCTTCTCCGGGTTCACGTGCGGGGCGGCGGACTCGAGGACGAAGGTGCGCATCATCTCCGCGACGCCGCCGGGACCGAGGGTGTAGCCCAGGCCGAAGGTGCTGCGGGGGTCTTGCAGGACGGTGTCCTCGGTGAAGACGAGCGGCTCTTCCACATCCCAGGTGGCGGGGATCGTGCCGGGGTCGACTTTCTCGAAACCGGTCGACGCGAGGTTGGACTGGTCGGAGTCGGTGCGCAGCAGCACCAGGGAGCCGCCCTGAATGAGGTTGGTGCGCAGCGGCGTGGAGCCGCCGAGCTTGTCGGCGTTCACGGCCTGGTTGACGATGCCGAGGGGCATGCCCAGGGAGCGGGCTTTGGCGGCCATGGCTTCCAGGATGATCCTGGCTTCGCGTTTGTCGTCGTCGCCGAGCTCGGTGAGCGGTACGTGGGCCTCGTCCAGGAGCGTGCGCACCCACGGGCGTTCGGGGGTTGCCTGAAAGTTCTTCATGCCGAGACGTGCGCTTTCGGCGATGCGCCACTTCATCAGGGCGTAGCTGACGCGCAGGGCGGCCATGCTGCCCTGTTCGCCCAGGCCGGAGTAGGCGGCCATGGCCACGACGTCTGGGTTCGAGGAGCCCTTGGGGTCGCCGTAGATGATCACGTGCCCGTTGACGTGGTCGGCCAGGGCGACGATCTGGACCAGGCCGCCCTTGCCGGAGCCGGTGACGCCGGCGATGAAGATGTGCCGGGCGCCCAGGGGCGGGTCGGTGAACTGCAGCCGGGCGGGGCGTCCACTGACTACTGAGTTTTTCGTTAGTTCTGTGGGTGCAGGGGCTTCGGCGGTGTGAGCATGTTGGTGTGTCTTCTGAGTCTCAGGCCGTTGCCTCCGATGTC
>NZ_JBSFRK010000076.1:0-23493 GCF_053589195.1 Streptomyces sp. NPDC003379
GCCGCAGCCGAGAGGCCGCGGCCACCCCGGCGGTTTCTGCTGTGCAAAACCGCCAGGGCCCGCAGCGGATTGCTGCGGGCCCTGTGGGTGACGTGGGAGGACGCCTTACGCCTCGTCCCGGCGCAGGGACGGCTTCAGGTCCTTGAAGCGTCCGAGCAGGCCGTTGACGAAGGCCGGCGACTCGTCGGTGGAGAACTCCTTGGCGATCTGGACCGCCTCGTCGAGGACCACCGCGTCGGGCGTCCCGTCGACCCAGATCAGTTCGTAGGCGCCGAGCCGCAGGATGTTCCGGTCGACGACCGGCATGCGGTCCAGGGTCCATCCGACGGCGTACTGCGAGATGAGTTCGTCGATGTGGCGCTCATGCTCCGCGTACCCCTCGACGAGCTCCATCGTGTACTCGCTCACCGGCGGCTGCCGGGTGTCGGACCGCGAGTGGCGCACCCAGTCGGCGAGGACCGTCAGGACGTCCGTTCCGCGCTGGTCCGCCTCGAAGAGGATCTGGAAGGCGCGCTTGCGGGCCGTATTACGAGCAGCCACGGTTAGCTGTTCACCCGACCGAGGTAGTCGCTGGTACGGGTGTCGACCTTGATCTTCTCGCCGGTGGTGATGAAGAGCGGCACCTGGATCTGGTGGCCGGTCTCCAGCGTGGCGGGCTTGGTGCCACCGGTGGAGCGGTCGCCCTGGACGCCCGGCTCGGTCTCCTGGATCACGAGCTCGACGGCGGCGGGCAGCTCGACGAAGAGCACCGAGCCCTCGTGCTGCGCGACCGTGGCGGTGAAGCCCTCGATCAGGAAGTTGGCGGCGTCGCCGACGGCCTTGCGGTCGACGTGCAGCTGGTCGTACGTCTCCATGTCCATGAAGACGAAGTAGTCGCCGTCCATGTAGGAGAACTGCATGTCGCGCTTGTCAATCGTGGCCGTCTCGACCTTGACGCCGGCGTTGAACGTCTTGTCGACGACCTTGCCGGAGAGCACGTTCTTGAGCTTGGTGCGCACGAAGGCCGGGCCCTTGCCGGGCTTGACGTGCTGGAACTCGACGACGGACCAGAGCTGGCCGCCTTCGAGCTTGAGCACCAGGCCGTTCTTGAGGTCGTTCGTGGAAGCCACGGTTGCGGAATCTCCTGGACTGACGTGGACGACGCCGGGGCACGCGCCGCGGCTGGTGCCGCTAGAGCGCGAGCAGCTCCTTGGTCGTAATGGTGAGTAGCTCGGGTCCGCCGTCCGCCTCGGGGCGCACGACGAGCGTGTCATCGATCCGGACACCGCCCCGGCCGGGGAGGTGAACCCCCGGTTCGACGGTGACCGGCACGCAAGCGTCCAGTTTACCCATGGCCGAGGGCGCCAACTGCGGGTCCTCGTCGATTTCGAGCCCCACGCCGTGTCCAGTCAGTGGAGCGAGCCCGTCCGCATGGCCCGCGGAGTCCAGTACGTGGCGTGCCGCGCGGTCCACGTCGCGGCAGGCTGCGCCGGGTACGAGGGCCTCCCTGCCCGCCCGCTGAGCGGCGAAGACAAGGTCGTACAGCTCGATCTGCCAGCCCGCGGGGGAGGTTCCGATGACGAACGTACGCCCGATCTCGCAGCGATATCCGCGGTAACTCGCCCCCAGGCACACGGAGAGAAAATCCCCCTCCTCCACCCGCCGGTCCAAGGGCCGATGACCTCCCTTGCCGGAATTCGGCCCGGTGCCGACCGAGGTCGGGAAGGCGGGCCCGTCCGCGCCGTGGTCCACGAGCCGCCGCTCCAGCTCCAGTGCGAGATGCCGCTCCGTCCGTCCGACCAGGATGGACTCGAGCAGCTCCCCCAGCGCCTGATCGGCGATCTCCGCGGCGATCCGCAGACAGGAGATCTCCTCCTCGTCCTTGACGTACCGCAGCTGCTCCACCGCCCCGCCGAGGTCCACCAGGCGCAGCCGCGGCGCGACCGAGCCGAGGGCCCGGTGCCGGGCGACCGTCAGATGGTGCTCCTCCACGGCCAGTGACTCGGCCCCCCGGGCGGCGGCGAGCCCGGCCCCGGCGACGGCCGGATCGGCGCCCGGCGCGGGCAGCAGCCGCATCCGCAGCGCCTCGTCGGGCCGTCCCTCACCCGGCTGGTCACCGGGCGGGCGCCCGCACAGCAGGACGTCCTCGTCCTCGCCGACCAGCAGCACGGCGCCGTCCGGCGCGGCTCCGGCGAGATAGCGGACATTGGCGGGCCGCGAAATGAGCGCCGCCGCGCCCCCACCCGCGGCACACCGCTCCCTCACTCGCTCCCTGCGGACCGCGTAGACCTCAGACATGGGGCGAGCCTATGAGCGCCACCACCAACCGGCCCGGTCAGCGCGTCCGACCGGGCGGCGGCGTTCAGTACGAAACGTTCAGTACGAAACTCAGGCAGGCCCCACCGCTACCACTGCGGCGGACTCGCGATGGCTCGGGCCAGGACGTCGTCCAGGATGCGGGCCGTGGCGGGGACGTCCAGCTGGGAGTTGTCGATGATGGGCAGGCCCGAGCCGTACCAGCCGGCCATGCGGCCGTGGATGCGGGCCACTTCCTCGTCCGTGAGGCGGCGGTTGCCGCTGCGCTCGGCGTTGCGCTCCAGGACGATCTCCAGGCCCGGGAGGAGGACCACCGGCAGCAGCCCGGGGCCCACGTGGCGCTTCCAGCCGCCGAGGCCCACGACCGGGCGGTCGGGGAAGACCGCGTCGTCGAGGATGCAGGATATGCCGTTCGCCAGGAAGTTCCGCGCGGCGAAGCCGCAGGTGCGGCGGGCCAGGCGGTACTGCGCCTCGGAGTGGTCGTTCCAGCCCGACTGGGGGTCGGCGAACCCCGAGCGCACCCATTCGCGTA
Organism: Streptomyces sp. NPDC003379; assembly: GCF_053589195.1. Taxonomy (NCBI): domain Bacteria; kingdom Bacillati; phylum Actinomycetota; class Actinomycetes; order Kitasatosporales; family Streptomycetaceae; genus Streptomyces; species Streptomyces sp. NPDC003379. The sequence continues at coordinate 2,828 of NZ_JBSFRK010000076.1, forward strand.
CGTCGTCGAGGCTGATGTGGGCCGTCGGCACGCGGCGGTGCTCGGCCCAGAACTTGGCGACGCTCGTCTTGCCCGCGCCCGCGGGGCCGATGAGCAGCACGGCGAGCGTCGTGGCGCCGGTGTCGGCCTGCGCCGTGTCCGGCGGGGGGCTCGGCATCGCGACGGGACCGCCGGGCGGAAGCTGGATGTGCCCGGTGGTGTCCGGATTCGGAGGCACGGGACTGTGCCCACCGAGCTGAAGGGTCGCGGGGGCCTGTCCCCGGAGGTGCGGGGGCTGCCCGTGGGTTTGCTGTGGACGAGGCGGCTGGGCCGGGGAGTGTGGAGCGGGCGGCGCCTGACCCGGTGAGTGCGGGGCGTTGCGTGCCTGGCCCGGCGCGTGAGATGCGGGCGACGCCTGCCCAGGGGCGTGCGGTGCGGGAGGCGCCTGACCCGGGGCGTGTGGGGCTTGCGACGCCTGACCCGGGGCGTGTGAGGCATGTGGTGCCTGGCCAGGGGCGTGCGATGCGGGCGACGCCTGCCCAGGGGCGTGCGACGCAGGCAGTGCCTGCCCAGGGGCAGGCGGGACTTGCGACGCCTGACCCGGTGAGGGCGGGGCTTGCGACGCCTGGCCCTGGGCGTGTGAGGCATGTGGTGCCTGGCCAGGGGCGTGCGATGCGGGCGACGCCTGCCCAGGGGCGTGCGGTGCGGGCGGTGCCTGACCCGGTGAGGGCGGGGCTTGCGGTGCCTGTCCCGGCGCATGCGATGCGGGCGGCGCCTGCCCAGGGGCAGGTGGGACGTGCGACGCCTGACCCGGGGCGTGCGATGCAGGCGGCGCCTGGCCCGGGGCCTGCGGGGCTGGGCCGGCCGCGAAGTCCGGTGCGGGTCGCTGCGGCGCACCCGGCGGGACGGCGCCCGGGGGCGGGGCGCTCTGGGGGACGGCGCCCGGGGGTGGAGTGTTCGGGTGATGTGCGGCCGGGGACCAGCCGGTGGCCGGTCCGTGCCCCGGCTGATGGGGCGGCGGCAGCGGAGACCCCACTGCGTGCTGCATCCGGTGCCACTCCGTCTCGTGCGACTGACGCTGGTCGGGCGGCGGCCGGGCCGCCCGTTACCGAACGGTACCGTCCCCGGCCGCCGTTGTGTGAACGGCCGGGGAGGCCGCGAAGTGCCCGTGGCCGAATCAGAGCCCAGGAGCGGCCGCTACTGGCCCACTTCGCCGTACGCGGCGAGCAGCACCGCCGGGTCGGGCCCCTCCAGGACGGTCGGCTTGCCGAGGCCGTCCAGGACGATGAAGCGCAGCAGGTCACCGCGGGACTTCTTGTCGACCTTCATGGTCTCCAGGAGCTTGGGCCACTGGTCGTAGCGGTAGGTCAGCGGCAGCCCGACCGATTCGAGGACCGTGCGGTGCCGGTCGGCCGTCGCGTCGTCCAACCGGCCCGCCACCCGGCCGAGTTCAGCGGCGAAGAGCATGCCTACGGAGACGGCCGCGCCGTGCCGCCACTTGTAGCGCTCGTTCTTCTCGATGGCGTGCGCGAGCGTGTGCCCGTAATTGAGGATCTCGCGCAGGCCCGCCTCCTTGAGGTCTCCGGAGACGACCTCCGCCTTGACCCTGATGGAGCGTTCGATCAGCTCGGCGGTGTGCGGCCCCGCGGGCGTGCGGGCGGCCTGCGGGTCCGTCTCGATCAGGTCCAGGATCGCCGGGTCGGCGATGAAACCGGCCTTGATGATCTCCGCGAGCCCGGAGACGTAGTCGTTGACGGGGAGCGAGTCCAGCGCCGCCAGGTCGCAGAGGACCCCGGCGGGCGGGTGGAAGGCGCCCACCAGGTTCTTGCCCTCGGCGGTGTTGATGCCGGTCTTGCCGCCGACCGCCGCGTCCACCATGCCGAGGACGGTGGTCGGGACGGCGATCCACCGCACCCCGCGCAGCCAGGTCGCGGCCACGAACCCGGCGAGGTCGGTGGTGGCCCCGCCGCCGACGCCGATGATGACGTCGCTGCGCGTGAAGCCGGACTGGCCGAGCGCCTTCCAGCAGTACGCCGCGACCTCCGCCGTCTTGGCCTCCTCGGCGTTGGGCACCTGGATGGCGACGGCCTCGTACCCCTGGTCGGCGAGGTCCTGGCGGAGCGCGTCACCGGTGTCGGCGAGCGCCTCGGGGTGGATCACGGCGACGCGCTTGACCTGGTCGCCGATGAGACCGGGCAGCTCACCGAGGAGCCGCCGACCGACCAGGACCTCGTACGGATCCGTACCGGCGGTGCCGCCGACGTGGATACGGGTGGGAGTCTGCTCCGTCGTCATGCTTCCTTCAACTCCAGTGCGTCGAGGACCGCCTGGGCGACCTCTTCGGGGGTGCGGCCGTCGGTGGCGACGACCGCGCGGGCGACTTCGGCGTACAGAGGGCGGCGGGCGTCCATCAGCTCGCGCCACTGCTTGCGCGGGTTGACGGCGAGCAGCGGGCGCGCCTGGTTGAGGCCGGTGCGCTTGACGGCCTCCTCGACGTCCATCGAGAGGTAGACGACGGCGTGCGGGGCGAGCAGCGCGCGCGTCGACTCGTCGAGGATCGCGCCCCCGCCGAGCGCGAGGACGCCGCTGTGCTCCTCGACGGCGGCGCGCACGGCCTGCCGCTCCAGGTCACGGAAGTACGGCTCGCCCTCGTCGACGAAGAGGTCCGAGATCTCGCGGCCCTGGGCGGCGACGATGTCGGCGTCGGTGTCCCGGAAGGCGGTGCCGAGCCGGTCGGCGAGCAGCTCACCGACCGTCGTCTTGCCCACGCCCATCGGGCCGACGAGGACGATCTGCGGACCGGTCACCGGATCTGGAGGTTGTCGAGGTAGGACCGGACGTTGCGCCGGGTCTCGGGCACGCTGTCGCCGCCGAACTTCTCGGCGACGGCGTCGGCGAGGACGAGCGCGACCATGGCCTCGGCGACGATGCCGGCGGCCGGGACGGCGCACACGTCGGAGCGCTGGTGGTGCGCCTTGGTGGCCTCGCCGGTGGCCACATCGATGGTGGCGAGGGCGCGCGGCACGGTCGCGATGGGCTTCATCGCGGCGCGTACGCGGAGCAGCTCACCGGTGGTCAGGCCGCCCTCGGTGCCGCCGGAGCGGCCGGAGGTGCGCCGGATGCCGTCGTCGGTGGCGACGATCTCGTCGTGCGCCTTGGAGCCCGGCACGCGCGCGAGGTCGAAGCCGTCGCCGACCTCGACGCCCTTGATGGCCTGGATGCCCATGAGCGCGGCGGCGAGCCGCGCGTCGAGCCGCCGGTCCCAGTGCACGTGCGAGCCGAGCCCGACCGGGACGCCGTACGCGAGCACCTCGACGACGCCGCCCAGGGTGTCGCCGTCCTTGTGGGCCTGGTCGATCTCGGCGACCATCGCCTTCGACGCGTCGGCGTCCAGGCAGCGCACGGGGTCGGCGTCGAGCTTCTCGACGTCGGCGGGGGTCGGGTAGACGCCGTAGGGGGCCTTCGCGGCCGCCAGCTCGGTGACGTGGCTGACGATCTCGATCCCGGCCGTCTCCTTGAGGTACGAGCGGGCGACCGCGCCGAGCGCGACGCGGGCCGCGGTCTCGCGGGCGGAGGCGCGCTCCAGGATCGGCCGGGCCTCGTCGAAGCCGTACTTCTGCATGCCCGCGAGGTCCGCGTGGCCGGGCCTCGGGCGGGTCAGCGGGGCGTTGCGGGCCAGGTCGGCGAGGATCTCGGGGTCGACCGGGTCGGCCGCCATGACCTGCTCCCACTTGGGCCACTCGGTGTTGCCCACCATGACCGCCACCGGCGAGCCCATGGTCAGGCCGTGCCGGACGCCGCCGAGGAAGGTGACCTCGTCGCGCTCGAACTTCATGCGGGCGCCGCGTCCATGGCCGAGCCGCCGCCGGGCCAGGTGGTCCGCCACCATGTCCGTGGTGATCGGCACGCCGGCGGGAAGTCCCTCCAGCGTGGCGACGAGTGCGGGTCCGTGGGACTCCCCCGCGGTCAGCCAGCGCAACCTGCTCAACGGTGCTCCTCATGCTCGCGCCTGGAACTGCTGTCTTCGACGGCGCGGCCGGGTGCGCGGCCCTGGCCCGCCATCCCCCGATCCTCCCACGTCCCCGGGGCGGCCCAGGCCCCCGGTCCATCAGGCGGACGCCGTGCCCGCCTGTCGGACACGGCGTCGATGGGGCGGGACTATCGCTCGGCGAGCGCGTGCTCCCCCGCCTTGCGCATCGCGTCCAGCGGCGCGGGGCCGCGGCCCGTCATCTGCTCGACCTGGAGCACCGCCTGGTGCACGAGCAGGTCGAGCCCGCTGACGACCGCCCCGCCGTACGCCGACCAGCGGGCCGCGAGCACGGTGGGCCACGGGTCGTACAGCACGTCGAAGAGGGTCGCCGGACGCTCGGGCACCAGGGCCGAGAGCGCGTCCGTGGCGCCCGCCGGGGTCGTGGCGATCACCAGCGGGGCGTTCAGCGCCTCGCGGGCGTCCTCCCAGTCCTCGGTCCTGACCTCCACGTCGAGCCGCTCGCCCCACTGCCGCATCTCGGCGGCGCGCGTGTCACTCCGTACGTACGCGACGACCTCACCCGTGCAGATCCGCGCGAGGGCGGCGAGCGCCGACGAGGCGGTGGCGCCCGCGCCGAGGATCGCGGCGGAGTCGACCTGCTCGATGCCGCGTTCGCGCAGCGCGGCGACCATGCCGGGGACGTCGGTGTTGTCCCCGACCTTCCGGCCGTCCTCGGTGAACACCACCGTGTTCACGGCCTCGACGGACGCGGCGGTCCCGCTGACCTCGTCGAGCAGCGGAATGACCGCCCGCTTCAACGGCATCGTCAGCGAGAGCCCCGCCCATTCCGGGCCGAGTTCCCCGACGAATCCGGGCAGCGCCGCCTCGTCGATCTCGAAACGGTCGTACGTCCAGTCGGTCAGCCCCAGCTCCTCATAAGCGGTGCGGTGCAGCACCGGAGAGAGGGAGTGGGCGATCGGGGAGCCGAGGACTGCGGCTCGACGCTGGTGCGCGCTCATTGCCCCTTCAGGTATTTCTCGCGGTTTCGGTTCTGCTCTTCGTTGGTCTCGGCGAAGAGGGTCTTGTCCTCGCTGATCGAGACGAAGTAGTACCAATCCCCCTCGGCCGGGTGGAGCGCGGAATTGAGCGCCACCTCGCCGGGGTTGCTGATCGGTCCGGGCGGCAGACCCTTGACCTTGTAGGTGTTGTACGGGTCCTTGATCTTGCGCAGGTCGTCCACCGAGCCGATGGCGAGCTTGGACTCGCCCTTGAGGTAGTTCACCGTGGAGTCGAAGTCCAACAGGCCGTACGTCTCGGTGTTGTTGGGCTTCAGGCGGTTGTAGACGACCGTCGCGACCTTCTCGAAGTCGTGCTTGTGCTTGCCCTCCGCCTGGACGAGGCTGGCCACCGTGAGGACTTCGAGCGGGTCCTTCAGATTCAGCTCGGCGGCCTTCGACTTGAGGTCGAGTTTCTCGTACTTCTCATTGGCCTGGGCGACCATCTTCCGCAGGACGTCCGCGGGCTTCTGGCCCTTGGCTACGGGATAGCTGGCGGGGAAGAGGAACCCTTCCAGCGGGTCCTTGATGTCCTTGTTGGTATTGGCCCAGGCAGGTAGACCGAGGGTCCGCCATTCCTTCTTGGCTACCTTTTCCGTGGTGCCATTCGCCAATTCCAGACGTTCGTCGATCTGTCCGTAGACCCACTTGTTCCTGCGCCCCTCGGGAATGATGAGGTTGCTGCGGCTCGCGGGGCTGAGCATCAGCTTCACGGCGCTGGCCGCGGACATGCCCTTCTTGAGCGTGTAGACGCCCGCCTGAATGGACTGCCCCTGGGGGTGCTTGCCCTGGGCGGAGACGAAGGCGTCGACGCTCTTGACGACCCCGACCTCCTTCAGCTTCGCGCCGATCTCGTAGCCACCGGCGTCCTTGGGGATGTCGACGGTGACCCTCCCCGAACCGTCGCCCGCGTAGTCCGGAGCCGTGCCGAAACGCTCCTGGTAGAACTGGTAGCCGAAGTAGCCGACTCCGCCGAGGCCGCCCGCGAAGACCAGCGTGACGACCAGGCAGGCGCAGCCGTTGCGGCGCTTCTTCGGCTTCTTTCCGCCGCGGCCCCCGCGCCGGTCACCGCGGCCACCACGGCGGCCGGGCTCGTCGTCATCGTCGTCATCGCCGTCGTCCGCGAAGAAGGCGTGCTCGCCCTGGTCGGGCCCCGGGTCCCAGTCGGTCTCGGGCTCCGGCCCCGACCCGGGCTCCGCGGGGGCCCGGCGGCGGCCCGGCGGCTCCGGCGGTGCGTAGGCGTCGGGCGTGGCGTAGTAGTCGGGGCTCTCCTGGCCGTAGCCGGGCTGCCGGCCGCCGTAGGGGTCCATCGGGTCGCCGCTGTACGGGGCCTGCCCCTGCTGCCCGGTGTCCCAGCCACCGTTGTGGGGGTCCTGGCCGGGGCCGCCGTTGTACTGCTGGGCGGGGTCACCCTCGTACCCCTGACCCTGCCCCTGACCGGGTCCGCCGTTGTAGGCCTGCGCGGGGCCGCCCTCGTACTGCTGCTGCCCGGTGCTCCAGTCACCGCCGTGCTGCTCACCGCCGTACTGCGACGACTGGTGCGCCTGCCCGTGCTGCTGCTGGTGCGGCTGCTGCGGGTGGTACTGCCCCTGGCCGCCGTAGGGGGACTGGTCGCCCGCGGGCTGCTGTCCTCCCCATCCGCCGTCCCCGTACAACGGGTCCTCCGGATGCCACGGTTCGGAGCCTGCGCCCCGGCCATACTCAGTCATCGATCCCCTACATGCCGCGAGGCGGGGCCGCCGTCTGGATGGCCGGGCAACCGTTCCGCCTCTTGATGCTGTGCGGCAGCTGTTCGAACGCCGCCGCATCGCGCGGAACGTTACCGTATCGCGATCAGATGACCACTTCGACGCCCTCGCCCGGAGCTTTACCTGACGCCCGTTCGGACTCCAGTGCCTGCTGAAGGATGATCACAGCGGCCACCTGATCGATGACGGACCGGCCCTTTTTGGACTTCACGCCCGAGGCGCGCAGGCCCTGACTGGCCGTCACTGTGGTCATCCTCTCGTCCACGAGCCGCACCGGGACGGGGGCGACCATGCGGGCGAACTCCTGTGTGAACGCCCGGATCTTCGCGGCCGCCGGGCCCTCGCGCCCGTTGAGGGAGCGAGGGAGGCCGACGACGATCTCGATCGGTTCGTACTCCTCGACGAGCTGCTTCAACCGGCGGTGGGCGGCCGGGACATCGCGCCCCTGCACCGTCTCCACCGGTGTGGCGAGGATCCCGTCGGGGTCGCACGAGGCGACCCCGATCCGGGCGTCACCGACGTCGATGGCAAGGCGTCGGCCCCTGCGCATGCCCTGGACAGGCTCGGTCATCAGGCCGTCTCGGTGACGAGGCGCTCGACGGCGGCGATGGCGTCGCCGATGGCGGCCGCGTTCTGACCGCCGCCCTGGGCGACGTCCGGCTTGCCGCCGCCGCCGCCACCGAGGGTCTTGGCGGCCGTACGGACCAGGTCGCCGGCCTTGAGGCCACGCTCGCGGGCGGCCTCGTTGGTGGCGATGACCGTCAGCGGCTTGCCGTTGGCCGTGGTGAAGAGCGCGACGACGGCCGGGCGGTCGCCGGGAATGCGGCCGCGTACGTCGAGGACGAGCCTGCGCAGGTCGTCGGCGCCCGTGCCGTCCGGCACCTGACCGGTGACGAGGGCGACACCGCGTACGTCCTTGGCGGACTCCACGAGACCGGCGGCGGCCGCGAGGACCTTCTCCGCGCGGAACTTCTCGATCTCCTTCTCGGCGTCCTTCAGCTTGGCGAGCATGCCGGAGATCTTCTCGGGCAGCTCCTCGGAACGGCCCTTGACCAGCTCCTGGAGCTGCGCGACGACCGTGTGCTCCTTGGCGAGGAAGTTGTACGCGTCGACGCCGACCAGGGCCTCGATGCGGCGCACGCCGGAGCCGATGGAGGACTCGCCGAGCAGCTTCACCAGGCCGAGCTGGGCGGTGTTGTGGACGTGCGTACCGCCGCACAGCTCCTTGGAGAAGTCACCGATGGTGACGACGCGCACGCGCTCGCCGTACTTCTCGCCGAATTCGGCGATGGCCCCCTGCTTCTTGGCGTCGTCGATCGACATGACCTCGGCCTGCACGTCCAGCTCGCGGGCGAGGACCTCGTTGATCTTCTGCTCGACGTCCGTCATCACGGCCGTGGGCACGGCGGACGGCGAACCGAAGTCGAAGCGGAAGCGGCCGGGCTGGTTCTCCGAACCGGCCTGGGCGGCCGTGGGGCCGAGCGCGTCGCGCAGCGCCTGGTGGGTCAGGTGCGTGGCGGAGTGGGCGCGGGCGATGGCGCGGCGGCGGTGCGAGTCGATCGAGGCCCACACCGGGGCGCCGACCGTGATCTCGCCGACCTGGACGATGCCCTTGTGGACGTGCACGCCGGGGACCGGCTTCTGCACGTCGCGGATCTCGACGATGGCGCCGCTGTCCAGGCGGATACGGCCGGTGTCGCCGATCTGGCCGCCGCCCTCGGCGTAGAACGGGGTGCGGTCCAGGACGATCTCGACGTCGTCGCCCTCGGTGGCGGCGGGCGAGGAGACGCCGTTGACCAGGAGACCGACGATCACGGCCTCGTTCTCGGTGTGCGAGTAGCCCGTGAAGTCGGTGGCGCCCGCGGCGTCGGCGATCTCGCGGTAGGCGTGCAGATCGGCGTGGCCGGTCTTCTTGGCCTTGGCGTCGGCCTTGGCGCGGTCCCGCTGCTCCTTCATCAGGCGGCGGAAGCCGTCCTCGTCCACGGAGAGGCCCTGCTCGGCGGCCATCTCCAGGGTGAGGTCGATCGGGAAGCCCCACGTGTCGTGCAGCAGGAACGCCTTGTCGCCGGAGAGGACCTGGCCGCCGGCGGCCTTGGTCTCGGTGACGGCGGTGTCGAGGATGTTCGTGCCGCCCTTGAGGGCCTTGAGGAAGGCGGCCTCTTCGGCGAGGGCGACGGTCTCGACGCGCTTGCGGTCGGTGATCAGCTCGGGGTACTGGAGGCCCATCGTGTCGATCACGACGTCGACAAGGTCCTTGATGACCGAGCCGGTGGCGCCGAGCAGACGCATGTTGCGGATGGCGCGGCGCATGATGCGGCGCAGGACGTACCCGCGGCCCTCGTTGCCGGGCGTGACACCGTCGCCGATGAGCATGGCGGACGTACGGACGTGGTCGGCGATCACGCGCAGGGAGACGTCCGAGCCGTGGTCGGCGCCGTAGCGCACACCGGTCAGCTCGGTGGCCTTGTCCATGACGACACGCAGGGTGTCGGTCTCGTACATGTTCTGTACGTCCTGCAGGATCATCGCGAGGCGCTCCAGGCCGAGGCCCGTGTCGATGTTCTTCGACGGGAGCTCGCCGAGGATCGGGAAGTCCTCCTTGCCGTCGCCGGCGCCGCGCTCGTACTGCATGAAGACCAGGTTCCAGATCTCCACGTACCGCTCGTCGTTGACGGCCGGGCCGCCCTCGACACCGAACTCGGGGCCGCGGTCGTAGTTGATCTCGGAGCAGGGGCCGCAGGGGCCCGGGACGCCCATGGACCAGAAGTTGTCCTTCTTGCCAAGCCGCTGGATGCGCTCGGCCGGGACGCCGACCTTCTCGCGCCAGATCTGCTCGGCCTCGTCGTCGTCGAGGTAGACCGTGATCCACAGGCGCTCGGGGTCGAGGCCGAAGCCGCCGTCGGCCACGGAGCCGGTGAGCAGCTCCCAGGCCAGCTGGATGGCGCCTTCCTTGAAGTAGTCCCCGAAGGAGAAGTTGCCGCACATCTGGAAGAACGTGCCGTGGCGGGTGGTCTTGCCGACCTCTTCGATGTCGGGCGTACGCACGCACTTCTGCACGCTGGTGACGCGCGGGGCGGGCGGCTTGACCTCACCGAGGAAGTAGGGCTTGAAGGGCACCATGCCCGCGGGGACGAGGAGCAGAGTCGGGTCGTCCGCGATGAGCGACGCCGAAGGGACGACGGTGTGCCCGCGCTCCTCGAAGAAGCTCAGCCAGCGGCGGCGGATTTCAGCCGACTCCATCAGTGGTCCTCATTCCGGTTGTACGAGTACGCCGTGTTCTCGACGTACTTCGTCTTCTTGTCGGTGCTGTTGGTGCTGTTGGTGCTGTTGGTGCTGTCGCTCTTGTCGAGCTTGGCGGGGCTGCGGTTCTGGATGACCGCGAAGCGGCGCGCGGGAGGCAGTTCGGCGTCGGGGTGGTCGTTCAGGCCGAGGGCCTCGCCCAGTTCGGCCTCGCGCTGGGCCATGCCGTCGCGCACGTCGAGCGCGAAGTCCTTCAGCTTGTGGCCCGCCTCGATCGCCTTGTTCGCCGCCTGCGCGGCCAGGCTCTCGGGCGTGAGCTTCTTGAGCTTGCGGTTGACCTTGGTGGTGGCCCATACGCCGGCGGCTGCGCCCGCGGTGAACCAGAACGTACGGCGGAACATCGCTGCGTCAGTCCCTCTTACTCCGGTCGTCCCGCTTCTTCCGGCGTGCGGACGGGACCGTGCGGCCCACGATCACGGTACGACGGGACGGCTTGGCGGGCATTTCGTTCGCTTCGGGGCCGGTCTTGCGGCTGATGGCACGGCGCACGCCGTAACCGAACGCGGCCACCTTGACGAGCGGGCCGCCGAAGGTGGAGGCGACCGTCGTGGACAGCGCCGACGCGTTCGACGTGACCTCCTGGACATCGGTGGCGATGGCGTCGACGCGGTCGATCTGCGTCTGCGCGGAGCGCACCGCGGACGAGGCGTCCGCCAGGAGGGGCACCGCCTGCTCGGTCACGTCCGCGACGAGCTTGGTGGTCGCCCTGAGCGTCTGGGCCAGCCTCGCCAGTGCCACCGCGAGGAAGGAGACCAGGATCGCCCAGAAGACGGCCACCAGGACCCCGGCAACCTCTCCACCGGACACTTGGCACCGCTCCCTGAGACATCGTCCCTGAACATCGAAAAGTCGTCCCCCGAGCCTATCGCGCCAGGGCGCTCCGTCCGTACCGCATTCCCGCTCGCCGCCACAGGAGCTGCCTCCCGCAGCTGTACGGAGAGCATGCGGATGAGTACGCTCCGTATCTCATGCGACTCTCTCGGCCCGGCAATCTCCCCTGGGAACTGAACGCCTTCATCGGGCGCACCGCCGAACTGACCGAGCTGGCCGCGGCGTTGGACGCCGGACGGCTGATCACCGTGACCGGGGTCGGCGGGGTCGGGAAGTCGCGCCTCGCCGTGCGGGCCGCGGCGGGGGCCCGGCCGCGCGACGGCGCCTGGCTGGTGGACCTGACGCCGCTGCGGGACGCGCACCTGGTCGAGCACGCCGTGGCCGAGGCCCTGGGGCTGACCGACCACACGAGCAGGCCACCGCGCCAGGTGCTTCGGGAGCATCTCGCGGAGCGCGAACTCCTTCTCGTCGTCGACGGATTCGAACACCTCGTGGAGGCGTGCGCCTCGCTGGTGCGCGATCTGCTCGTGCACTCCCCCGGGCTCCGGGTGCTCGCGGTGGGGCGCAGGCCGCTGGAGACCGAGGGCGAGCGGCTCCTCGCGCTCGCGCCGCTGCCCGAGGCGGAGGCGGCCGCGCTCTTCGCCGACCGGGCGGCGGCCGGGCTGCCCCGCTTCAGCCTCGACGACGGCAACCGCGAGGACGTCCTGGAGCTGTGCCGGCGCCTGGACGGCATCCCCCTCGCCGTCGAGCTGGCGGCGGGCCGGCTGCGGGCGCTCTCCCCCGCGCAGCTGCTCTCCCGGCTCGACGACCGGTTCCGGCTGCTGACCGGCGCCCGCCGTGACGTACCGGCCCGTCATCAGACGCTGCGGACGGCCATCGGCTGGAGCCACGAGCTGTGCGCCCCGAGGGAGCGGCTGCTGTGGGCGCGGCTGTCGGTGTTCGCCGGGCAGTTCGACCTGGAGGCGGTCGAATACGTCTGCGCCGGGGACGGGCTGCACGCCGACGACATGCTCGGCGTACTGGAGGAGTTGATCGCGCAGTCCGTCGTGAACCGCGAGGAGGGGCCCACGGGCGTGCGCTACCGCATGCTCGACACGGTCAGGGCGTACGGCGCCGACTGGCTGGAGGCCGCGGGCGAGGCCATGTGGCTGCGGCGCAGGCACCGCGACTGGTACATGGGGCTCGCCACCTGGTGCGAGCTGGAGTGGTTCTCGCCGCGCCAGCCGGAGGTCGCGGCCCTCGTCGACGTCGAACTGCCGAACCTGCGCGTCGCGTTGGAGTTCTGCCTGACCGAGCGGGGCGAGGCCCACCTGGGGCAGTACCTCGCGGGCACGCTCTGGTTCTGCTGGGTCGGCTGCGGGCGCCTCGCGGAGGGCAGGCACTGGCTCGACCGGGCGCTGGAGCCGGACGGCGGCCACGAGGACTCGCGGCTCAAGGCGCTGTGGGTGCTCGGCTACGTGGCGGTGCTCCAGGGCGACACGGTCGCCGCCCTGGCCGCGCTGCACGAGTGCCGTGACGGCGCCGAGCAGGCGGGCAGCGCGATCGCGGCGGCCTACGCCGAGCACCGCATCGGCTGTCTGGCCCTGGTCACGGATGACGTCCCGCGCGCGGAGAAGCTGCTGCGCTCGGCGCTGGAGCGGTACCGGGAGATCGGCGAGCTCAACAGCAATGTCCTGATGGGCCAGGTCGAACTGGCCATGGCCCTGGCGTTCCGCGGCGAGCTCGCCGCCGCCGTGGAGCTGTGCGAGGACGTACGCCGGGTCTGCGAGGACCACGGCGAGCGCTGGGCCCTCGCCTACGCCCTCTACGTCCTCGGGTACGCGGCGTGGACCCGCGGCGAGGCGGAACGGGCGCGCGAGCTGCTCGCCGAGTCGCTCGATCTCGACCACCGCTTCCACGATCTGCTGGGTACGGTCCTGTCCATCGAGCTGCTCGCGCTGTTCACGGCGGCGGAGGGCGATCCGGCGGAGGCGGCGGTGCTGCAGGGCGCCGCGTCCCGCATCTGGCCCTCCGTGGGGCTGCCGCTGTTCGGCTCGGGCAACTTCGGCGGACCGCACACGCTGTGCGAGGAGCAGGCCCGCGCGGCGCTCGGTGACGAGCGGTACGAGGAGTGTGTGCGCGTGGGGGCGGGGCTCGGTCTGGACGCGGCGGTGTCCCGGGCGCTGCGCACCCACCCCGTGAACGAGCGAACCCGCCGCCTGCCCCGCCAGGAAGGGCGGGGAGACGACGGGCTGAAGCAGGGTGAGCTACGTCCGGGTCAGCGGGCGTAGTACTCGACGACGAGCTGCTCGTCGCAGATCACGGGGATCTCCTTGCGGTTCGGGTCGCGGTCCAGGCGGAAGGCCAGGGCCTTCAGGTTCACCTGGAGGTAGCGCGGGATCTCGCCGTCGGGGGCGAAGCCACCCTCGCGCGCGACCTGGAACAGCGGCTTCTCGCGGCTGCGCTCGCGGACCATCACGACGTCGTCGGGACGGACGCGGTACGACGGCTTGTCGACCTTGCCACCGTTGACCTCGATGTGGCCGTGCACGACCATCTGGCGGGCCTGGTAGATCGTGCGGGCGATGCCCGAACGCAGAACCAGGGCGTCGAGACGACGCTCCAGCTCGATGACCAGGGCCTCACCGGTCTTGAGCTGCGTCTTGGACGCACGCTCGTAGGCACGGACGAGCTGGCGCTCGGAGAGGTCGTACTGCGCGCGCAGCCGCTGCTTCTCCAGCAGACGGACCTTGTAGTCCGAGTTCTGCTTGCGCCCACGGCCGTGCTCGCCCGGCGGGTAGGGGCGGGCCTCGAAGTACTTGACGGCCTTCGGGGTCAGCGCGATGCCGAGGGCACGCGACTTCTTGACCTTGGGGCGGGACTGGTTCGGCATGAACCAACCTCTCTGTTCATTGTGAAATCGGCTTCACCAGTGGTTAGGGGAGGTCGCATCCGCAGCCTGGGAAACCCGGCTCGTCCTGACGGACGGGCCCGGCAGCCGCTCCCTGGTCTGGGCACTATGTGCAGCACGCGAGTGGCCCACCGACCGATTCCCGGGGGCTCCGGGGTGGTGGTGGGCTGCCCGCGACACCTTTCGACGGTGCGCGACGCTCCTGGATCCCCGGTGCCTCGCGGCGGTGGGGTTCCGGCTGGATGTCCCGATCTGGTGGCGTCCGGTACGGGACCGGACACGGGACGCAGCACTTCGGGCAAGTGTACCGGGTGGCGGGGGGTGCTTCAGCCGGGGCCGTTCCGGCTAGCTGTCGGGCTGCTCGCCCTTGAGCCGGGCGCGGACCCGCTCGACCACGTCGGCGTACCGCGCCTCCGCGCCGTACCGCGTCGGCTGGTAGTAGCGCTTGCCCTCGATGGTGTCCGGGGCGTACTGCTGGGCGGCGATGCCGCCGGGGACGTCGTGCGGATACACGTACCCCTGGGCGTGGCCGAGCTTGGCCGCGCCCTTGTAGTGGCCGTCGCGCAGGTGGGGCGGGACGGGTCCGGCGAGGCCGCCGCGAATGTCGGCCTGGGCCTGCTGGATCGCGATCGTCGCGGCGTTCGACTTCGGGGCCAGGGCGAGGGCGATCGTGGCGTGGCTGAGGGTGAGTGCGGCCTCCGGGAAGCCGATCATGGCGACGGCCTGCGCGGCGGCGACCGCGGTGGGCAGGGCGGTCGGGTCGGCGAGGCCGATGTCCTCGCTGGCGGAGATCATCAGCCGGCGGGCGATGAAGCGGGGGTCCTCGCCCGCCTCGATCATGCGCGCCAGATAGTGCAGGGCGGCGTCCACGTCCGAGCCGCGGATGGACTTGATGAGGGCGCTCGCGACGTCGTAGTGCTGGTCGCCGTCACGGTCGTACTTCACCGCGGCCCGGTCGACGGACTCCTCCAGCGTCTGGAGGGTGATCTCCCGCTCGCTCTTGGCGAGCGCCGAGCCCGCGCCCGCCTCCAGGGCGGTGAGCGCGCGCCGGGCGTCGCCGCCCGCGATGCGCAGCAGATGCTCCTCGGCCTCCTCGGGCAGCTCGACCGCGCCGCCGAGGCCCCGCTCGTCGGTGAGCGCCCGGCGCAGCAGGGCGCGCAGGTCGTCGTCCGTGAGCGGTTCGAGGGTGAGGAGCAGGGAGCGGGAGAGGAGCGGGGAGATGATCGAGAAGTACGGGTTCTCGGTGGTCGCCGCGATCAGCGTCACCCAACGGTTCTCGACGGCCGGCAGGAGTGAGTCCTGCTGGGCCTTGCTGAAGCGGTGGATCTCGTCGAGGAAGAGGACGGTCTCCTTGCCGTGGCCGCCCATGGCCCGGCGGGCGCCGTCGATGACCGCGCGTACTTCCTTCACGCCCGCGGTGATCGCGGAGAGCTCGACGAAGCGCTTGTTCGTGGCCTTGGAGACGACGTACGCGAGAGTCGTCTTGCCGATGCCGGGCGGGCCCCACAGGAAGACCGAGGAGGGTCCGGCGGGGCCGCCGCCGTCGCCGACGAGGCGGCGCAGGGGCGAGCCCGGCTTCAGCAGATGCTGCTGGCCGACGACTTCGTCGAGGGTGCGCGGGCGCATCCGGACGGCCAGGGGACTGCTGGACGGGTCCTTCTCCTGGCGGTCTTCGGCTGCGGCGGTGAACAGGTCGGGCTCCACGTCCAGAACCCTATGTCACGCCACTGACAATCCCGCCGGGCGCGGGTCAGGCCCAGAGGTCGGCGCCCCAGCGGGTGAGGATCAGCATCGCGATGACACCGGTGTGCATCACCGGCAGCGCCCAGGTGAAGTCCGCGAGGAAGCTCTTGGCCCAGCCCGGCGCGGGCAGGAAACCGGCCCGGATGTTGAAGGACGTGACGTACCAGAACATCAGGAGCGTGGCGATCCAGGCCAGGGTGCACCAGAGGCAGAGGGCGTTGATGTGGTAGAGCGACTGGATCATCAGCCAGGTACAGAAGCCCACGCCGAAGAGCATGCCCGCGTTGAACGTGAGCCAGTACCAGCGCGGGAAGCGGGCCCGGGCAAGCAGGCTCATGCCGACGCAGATCACGATGGCGTAGGCGGCCAGGCCCAGCATCGGGTTCGGGAAGCCGAACGCCTCGGCCTGCTCGCTCTTCATGATGCTGCCGCAGGCGACGACGGGGTTGATGCTGCAGCCCGGCTGGAAGTTCGGGTCCTTCAGAAGCTCGAACTTGTCGATGGTGATCACCCAGGAGGCGAGCAGACCGGCGGCGCCCGTGATCACCAGAAGCAGGGCGAGCGCACGGCTCCCCCCGACGGCGCGCGGAGCGTCCACGTGCTCCTCGCGGTCCAAGGCGTCGTCCTTCGCTGACATCGTTTTGGTCATCACGCCGTTCCGTCGCTCGAGGTGGCCTGCGGGCACGCATATTGTGCCGCACGAGCCTGTGTGCCCACCGTCCGTTGGACACACAGGCCGGAAGAGGCTCGGTTACGCCAGCCTGCCCGTCAGGACCGCGACGACCTCGTCCACCGGGACCGCCTCCTGCTCGCCGGACTCCATGTCCTTGAGCTGGACGACGCCCTCGGCGAGATCCCGCTCACCGGCGACGACGGTGAACCGCGCGCCGCTGCGGTTGGCGTTCTTCATCGCGCCCTTCAGACCCTTCCCGCCGTACGAGAAGTCCGCCGCGACCCCGGCCCTGCGCAGCTCCGTCACCTTGGCGAAGAGCACGCGGCGCGCCTCGTCGCCGAGCGGTACCGCGAAGACGCTGGTCGGCGCGGGCAGTTCGAGCTCGACGCCCTCCGCCTCCAGGGCGAGCACCGTACGGTCCACGCCGAGCGCCCAGCCGACCGAGGGCAGCGAGGGGCCGCCGATCATCTCGGAGAGGCCGTCGTAGCGCCCGCCGCCGCCGACCGCGGACTGCGAGCCGAGGCCGTCGTGGACGAACTCGAAGGTCGTGCGGGTGTAGTAGTCCAGGCCGCGGACCAGCTTCTCGTCGTCCTCGAAGGTGACGCCCGCCGCCGTGATCAGCTCGCGGACCTGCTCGTGGTACGCCTTGCACGCGTCGCACAGGGAGTTGCGCAGCGACGGGGCGCCCACGAGCTGCTTCTGGACCTCGGCGCGCTTGTCGTCCAGGACGCGGAGCGGGTTGATGTCGATACGTCGACGTGTCTCCTCGTCCAGGTCGAGGCCGCGCAGGAAGTCCTGGAGCGTGGCCCGGTAGACGGGACGGCACTCCTTGTCGCCCAGCGAGTTGAGCAGGATACGGAAGTTCCGCAGACCGAGGGCGCGGTACGCCTGGTCGGCGAGGATGATCAGCTCGGCGTCGAGCGCCGGGTCCTCGGCACCGATCGCCTCGGCGCCCACCTGCGAGAAGTGCCTGTAGCGGCCCTTCTGGGGGCGCTCGTAGCGGTAGTACGAGCCGGAGTACCAGAGCTTGACGGGGAGGTTGCCCGCCTTGTGGAGGTTGCCCTCCAGCGCCGCGCGCAGCACGGAGGCGGTGCCCTCGGGGCGCAGCGCCAGCTCGTCGCCGCCCTTGGTGGTGAAGGCGTACATCTCCTTGGTGACGATGTCGGTGGACTCGCCGACACCGCGCGCGAACAGCTCGACGTTCTCAAAACCGGGCGTCTCGATGTAGCCGTAGCCGGAGTTGCGCAGCGGGGCGGCGATCGCCTCGCGCACCGCCAGGAACTTCGCGGAGTCCGGCGGAAGCAGGTCGTACGTGCCCTTGGGGGCCTTGAAGGTGCTCACGGGAGTTCTCTCGTCACATTCCTCGTCGCGGGGCGGACGTGGGGTCCGCGCCCAGGCCGGCGGCCACCTGCCGCAGATACGGGTTGGTGGCGCGCTCCTGGCCGATGGATGTCTGGGGGCCGTGGCCGGACAGCACCACGGTCGAGTCGTCGAGCGGCAGGCACACGCGGGCCAGCGACCGGAGGATCTCGGGGTGGCTGCCGCCGGGCAGGTCGGTGCGTCCGATGGAGCCGGCGAAGAGCAGATCGCCCGAGAAGAAGACCGAGGGGATCTCGGCCGTCTCGGGCATCTGGAAGGTCACCGACCCCTTCGTATGGCCCGGCGCGTGCGCGACGGAGAAGTCGAGGCCTGCCAGCCGCAGACCGGCGCCGTCGGTCAGCTCCCGCACGTCGTCGGGCTCCCCCACCGTGAGCTCTCCCATGAGCGGCATCCCGATGGAACGGCCGAGAGCCTTCTCGGGGTCGCTCATCATGTACCGGTCCGAGGGGTGGATCCAGGCGGGTACGTCGTGCGCTCCGCAGACCGGGACGACCGAGGCGACGTGGTCGATGTGGCCGTGGGTGAGGACGACCGCGACGGGCTTGAGCCGATGCTTCTTGAGTGCGTCCTCGACTCCCTGGGCGGCCTGGTGGCCCGGGTCGATGATCACGCACTCCTCGCCTGCGGCGGGGGCGACCACGTAGCAGTTGGTGCCCCAGGCCCCGGCGGGGAACCCGGCAATGAGCACGATCGTCCTTCGTTCGTCGTCCGTCGGGAGGGGCCGCGGACCCCCCGGCGGGAGATCGCGGCAGATCAGAGCCTACCGGCGCTGCCGATTCCACAGCTAACCCATATACGGTACGGGCACATTCAGACGGTCCCGAAGGGGTCCGAGGGAAACGGGAAATGGGGAGAGAACCCGGTGGTCAGCAGCGATCAGCGGCGGCGGCAGCTCGCCCGGGAGAAGTTCGAGCGTCAGCAGCAGCGGCGGGAGGCCGCGCGGCGCAGGGCGCGGATGCGCAACGGCGTGATCGCGGGGGCGCTCGCGGTGGTGGTGGCGGGCGGCGCCGTGTCGTACGCGGCGGGGGCCTTCGACGGCGGCGGTTCGACGAAGGACGACGCGACGGCGGAGCCCACCAGCACACCGAAGGACCCCTGTGAGAAGGCGGCGCCCGGCAAGGTGAAGCCGCTGAGCTTCAAGAAGGAGCCGGCGCTCGACATCGACAGGTCCGCCGACTACACGATGGACCTGAAGACGACGTGCGGCGACATCGCGCTCGACCTCGACGCGGCGAAGGCCCCGCACACCGTCAACTCCTTCAACTTTCTGGTGAACAAGGGCTACCTGGACCACACCAAGTGCCACCGCCTCACCGCGGGCAGCATCTACGTCCTGCAGTGCGGCGACCCGAAGGGCACCGGCGCGGGCACTCCGGGCTACTCGATCCCGGACGAGAACCTCAAGGACAAGCGGCTGAAGGGGAACGTGTATCCGGCGGGCACGGTCGCCATGGCGAACCAGTACAACGCCAAGACGAAGAAGGGCCGCGACACCGGCGGCAGCCAGTTCTTCCTCGTCTACCAGGACAGTCAGCTGCCGCCTGACTACACACCGTTCGGGACCATTTCCGATTCCGGGATGAAGGTGCTCAAGAAGATCGCCGCCGCCGGGGAGAGCACCGGGCAGGGCGACGGCGCCCCGAACGCGACGGTCGTCATCGACAAGGCGACCGTCACCAAATCCTGAGCCCCGCCAGGCAAACTTCGGTCGTGCGGGATGCGGACAGCCGCCCCGCCGGTCGCCTATGTTGGCGGTGACGAAACTGTGGACGATGCCGGGGGCCCGATGGCCCTGCGCAGGCATCATGTGGAGGAGGCGCTGTGAGCAGCGACCCGTGGGGCCGCGTCGATGAGACGGGGACCGTGTACGTGCGTACGGCCGACGGCGGCGAGCGAGTGGTCGGTTCGTGGCAGGCAGGATCTCCGGATGAGGCCCTGGCCTACTTCGAGCGCAAGTACGACGGTCTGGTCGTCGAGATCGGACTTCTCGAGCGCCGGGTGAAGACGACCGACCTGTCGGCCAAGGACGCGACGACCGCCATCGACCACCTGCGCCAGCAGGTCGACGAGGCGCACGCGGTCGGCGATCTGGACGCCCTGAGCAAGCGGCTCGACAAGCTGGTGGAGACCGTCGAGGCGCGCCGCGAGGAGCGCAAGGTCCAGAAGGCCAAGCAGTCCGACGAGGCGCGGAACGCCAAGGAGGCCCTGGTCGTCGAGGCCGAGGAGCTGGCCCAGAGCGAGCAGTGGCGGGCGGCCGGTGAGCGGCTGCGGGCCCTGGTGGACACCTGGAAGGGTCTGCCGCGCCTGGACCGCAAGTCGGACGACGAGCTGTGGCACCGCTTCTCGCACGCCCGCTCGGCGTTCTCCAAGCGCCGCAAGGCGCACTTCGCCTCGCTGGACGCGCAGCGCGAGGAGGCCCGCAAGGCCAAGGAGAAGCTGGTCGGCGAGGCCGAGGCGCTGTCGAGCTCGACGGACTGGGGCCCGACGGCCGCGCGGTACCGCGAGCTGATGACCGACTGGAAGGCGGCGGGCCGCGCCCAGCGCGAGCACGAGGACGATCTGTGGAACCGCTTCCGCGGCGCCCAGGACGTGTTCTTCGCGGCGCGCAGCGCGGTCTTCGCGGAGCGCGACGCCGAGCAGTCGGAGAACCTGAAGCTCAAGGAGGAGCTGGCCGAGGAGGCCGAGAAGCTCGTCCCGGTGACGGACCTGAAGGCGGCCCGCGCCGCCTTCCGCTCGATCAACGAGCGCTGGGAGGCCATCGGCCACGTCCCGCGCGACGCGCGCCCCAAGGTCGAGGGCCGCATGCACGCCGTGGAGCGGGTGCTGCAGGAGTCCGAGGAAGCCGAGTGGCGCCGCACGAACCCGGAGGCACGGGCTCGGGCCGAGGGCCTGACGGGGCAGCTGCAGGCGGCGGTGGACAAGCTGACGGAGCAGATCGACAAGGCTCGCACTGCCGGCAACAACTCCAAGGCCGACAAGCTCCAGAAGGAACTTGACGGCCGTCAGGCGCTGCTCGACCAGGCTCTCAAGGGTCTGCACGAGTTCGGCGGCTGACAGCCTTCACGACACATGGGTCCGCCCCCGGCGCAGAAGCGCC
>NZ_JBSFRK010000077.1:0-23143 GCF_053589195.1 Streptomyces sp. NPDC003379
GCGGACTTAAAGGCGTCGAACTCGACGACGGGGCCGTGGCCTCCTACGTCGCCAAGTACGCCACCAAAGCCGCCGAGACCACCGGAACCGTGGACCGCCGCATCGGAGAGCTGGCCGAACTCGACAAGCTCCCCGGCCTGCCCGCCCACGCCCGACGCCTCATCGAAGCCTGCTGGACCCTGGACGACGCCTACCCCGACCGGCTCCTTGCCCACTGGTCACACATGCTCGGCTTCCGCGGGCACTTCATGACCAAATCCCGCGCCTACTCCTCCACCCTCACCGAACGCCGACAGGTCCGCGCCGACTACCGCGCCCGCCAAGAACGCCGCGAGAAGGGCCTGCCCGAAGCCGACGACCCGGAGGGCTCCACGCTGGTCATGGCCCACTGGACCTACGCCGGACACGGCCACACACCCGGCGAATCCTGGCTCGCCCAAACCATTGCTGAGGGCATCCGCACCAACCGCGAAACCGCACGCGAAGCACTCGCCGACATGACCGACCTCGACGACGGGGAGGTGCGGCATGAAGCGTTCGTTGCCTGACCGGTACCTGACCCCGGTCGACTTGGCCGACCTCCTCGGTGTGCCGGTCGAGACGGTCTATCAGTGGCGCCGTAAGGACACCGGGCCGCGTGGCTTCCGTGTCGGTCGTCATCTCCGCTTTGATCCCGAAGACGTGCGCGTCTGGGTCGCCTCCCTCATGGAAGGGGCTGCCTGATGGCTGGACACGTTCAAGACCGCTGGTTCAAGGTCGAACCCGGACCGGAGGGTAAGCCTGTCAAGGTCAAGACTGACCGCTTCGGTATCGGCCTGCGTTACCGCGCTCGGTACGTCGCTCCGGACGGCTCCGAGAAGTCCAAGAGTTTCCCGGACCGGAAGAAGCGCGAGGCTGACCAGTGGCTGACCCACATCGAGGCCGACATGTCGCGCGGCCAGTACATCGACCCTGGCGCGGCTCGGATCACCTTCCGTCAGTACGCCGAAAGCTGGTTGGATACCAGGACGTCGAGCCCGACCAGTCGGGTTGAGTTGGGGCGTCGACTGCGGCTCCACGCCTATCCGGTGATCGGTTCTCGCTCCGTTGGGACCTTTCGGCCGGAGCACATTCGGCATCTGCTGGCCGTGTTGGAGGCGAAGCCCGGGATCAGCTCCTCGTACGCGCGCACCATTTATGCCGATGTGCGGGCCGTGCTGTCGGCAGCCGTTGACGACACGCTGCTGGTCCGGAACCCGTGCAGTGCGAAGTCCGTGCGGGCTCCCAGGGCCGATGCCTCCCGAGTGGTGCCGTGGACCCCTGATCAAGTGCTGGGCGTCCGGGCTGCTCTCGTGGAGCGCTACCGCGCTGCGGTCGATGTTGGCGCTGGGTGTGGTCTGCGCCAGGGGGAGGTGTTCGGACTCGCTGAGGGCGCATTGGACTTCGAGGGCCGGACTCTGCGCGTGGTCCGGCAGATCAAGCACGTGGAGGGGAAGCCCGTGTTCGCCCTCCCGAAGTGCGAGAAGGAGCGGGACGTGCCGCTGCCTGATTCTGTGGCGTACGCCTTGAAGGTGCACATGGACGCCTGCAAGCCGGTTGAGGTCACCTTGCCGTGGGGCACACCAGAAGGCCCGAAGGCGACGGCTCGTCTCCTGTTCACCAATCCTGGCGGGGGCATCGTGTGGCGCAGCAACTTCAACGCCCATGACTGGAAACCCGCGCTCGCCTCGATTGGCCTCATCCCAGAGGTGGGCGAGGGGCAGCGCTACGCCTCGGCTCGCGAGCATGGGATGCACGCCCTGCGGCATTTCTACGCCTCCGTGCTTCTGGACTCCGGGGAGAGCGTGAAGGCGGTGAGCGAATACATGGGGCACGCCGACCCGGCCATGACGCTTCGGGTGTACGCGCACCTAATGCCCAACAGCCGCGAGCGATCCCGCCGAGCCGTCGACCGAGTGTTCGGGCCGCCCCACGTTGAAGATCACGGCCCATAGGCGGCCCGATCGAGCCCTGATAGCCCCTGGGTCTGCTTCCGATGCAGACCAGGGGCTTTCGCACATCTGGAAACCTCTGGACTTCCTCAACTCTGCTTTGGGCCGCCGCGCCCGGGGGCATCCCCCTGTCACGCAGGAAGCGAGGCCCACGGGGGACCGCGCTGCGGGGGAACGGAAGGGGCGTGGTGGTCATGTTCGTGGCCTTCATCTTCGTCGCGGTACTCATCTTCGCCGTAGTCGCGGCGGTCAACTTCGGGGTGGGCCGCAGGCGCCGCGGCCGCTCGGGCTGGAGCTCGGGCACCGCGTCGAGCACGGCGGGCGGGGGCAGTTGGTGGGCCGGGGGCGGCGACAGCGGTGGCGGCGGCTCCTCGTGCGGCAGTGGTTCCTCGTGCGGGGGCGGCAGTTCCTCGTGCGGTGGTGGCGGGGGCGGATGCGGCGGAGGCAGCTGACACGGGGCAGCTGGTCCACCGATTCCAGTGGGCGCCCGGCGGGGATACAACTCCCGCCGGGCGCTCCGGCGTTGTGCGGCATTGAACAGTTGAACTGTGGGGCCCCCAGGGGGATGGAAACCCTACGAAGTTGGGTAAAAACGCTGTGGCACTGCCGTCGACCATGATTCCCTCTTATACGTCAGTACCGCCCTCGGACGTCCGTCACGGGTTTGACCAGCCGAAGTCTGGAGACCTGCAAGTGACGTGCACGTGGGCACGAGCCGGTATTCCGACCTCCCGGTGTCCGATCCGGGTGCGCCGGCCCCACCTCCATTGCGTGTTAGCGGAGCCGACCCATGCTCACGACCCTGAAGACTGTCTATACCGACACGCGCGCCGCGGACCTGGCCTGGGCCCTGGGGCGCGAGCCCCTGCCCGCGCTGGCGACGCTCGACGTGGAACTGACCCACGCCACCATGCAGTTGAGACTCCTCGGGGCCTCGCACCAAGTGCTCCTGGAGGACGAGCAGGGCAGCTGTTCCGAGACCGTGGCCTGCATCCCCGGCAGCAGCACACCGCTGCCGCTCGGCGTCTCCAAGCGGCTCGGCGAGTGGGAGTACGAGTTCGCCGCCCGCGTCGAGACACTCTCACCCGGCCAATTCGCCGGGCGCGCACAGGAGTTGCTCGCCCTGGTCGCCGAACACCCGCATGGCCTCGCCGGGGTCTTCCCCGGCAGCCCGCACGCCTTCACGGCCATGCTGGCGCAGCGGCACGAGGCGTCGGTGATGTGGCGCACGTGGCACGCGTATCCGCAGGACGGCCAGTTGGTGGCCACGCGGACGCGCGTGGGCGTGCGGACGCCGCTGCCCGCGACGCTGTGACCGACGACGCTGTGACCGGGCGGCCCTATTGCACCCTTGTGGGGGACCCGGCGTGAGTGCGCGGTGACGTAGCGTTCTTGGGTGCTCGAGTCGACGGTGCGGTTGCCGGTCTCGCCCCGAGCAGGACGGTTCCTCGTTCTGGTGGGCGTGTTCGTCTGCGCTGCCTGCGGGCTCGTCTACGAACTCGAACTCGTCGCCCTGGCGGCGTACTTGATCGGGGACTCGGTCACCCAGGCCTCCGTCGTGCTCTCCGTGATGGTCTTCGCCATGGGCATCGGCTCGCTGCTCGCCAAGCGGCTGCGGCGCCGCGCCTCCGTCTGGTTCGGCGTCGTCGAGGCGACACTCGCGCTGGTGGGCGGGGGCAGCGCCATGGCGCTGTACGCGGCGTTCGCGTGGACCGGCGACCGGGGCGAGGTCTGGGCGGGCGGCTCGCGCTACCTCCTCGTCGCGTTCTCCCTCGCCATCGGCGTCCTCATCGGCGCCGAGGTGCCGCTCCTGATGGTCCTCATCCAGCGCATCCGGCGCCAGGACGCGGGCGGCGCCGTCGCCGACCTGTTCGCCGCCGACTACGTGGGCGCGCTGGTCGGCGGCCTCGCCTTCCCCTTTCTGCTCCTTCCGGTGTTCGGGCAGCTCACGGGCGCCCTGTTCACCGGCGCGGTCAACGTAGTGGCGGGCGGCGCGCTCGTCCTCGGCCTGTTCGGGCGGGACCTGAGCGTGCGCGGCCGCTGGGCGCTGCTCGTCGCGAACGCCGTCGTGCTCGCCCTGCTCGCCTCGGCCGCCGTGCTCGTCGACGACTTCGAGCGGGCCGCGCGCCGGGCGGTGTACGGGGCGGAGGTCCGCGTCGCGGTGCAGACGGACGTACAGGAAGTCGTTCTCACCGGAGGGCGGCTGCGCTCCCTCGACCTCTTCATCGACGGGCGCCTGCGCATCAGCGGACGCGACGAGCACCGCTACCACGAGGGGCTCGTCCGGCCGGCGATGCGGGGCCCCCACGCGCGCGTGCTCGTCCTCGGCGGCGGGGACGGCCTCGCGGCGCGCGAAGTCCTGCGCCACCGGGGCGTGCGCCGCGTCGACGTCGTCGAGATGGACGCGGGCGTCATCGACCTGGCCCGGCACGACCGGGCCCTGAGCGAGCTGAACGGCCACGCCTTCGACGACCGCCGGGCGCGCGTGGTGAACGCCGAGGCGTTCGGCTGGCTCCGCTCGGCGCGCGCGGCGTACGACGTGGTGATCTCCGATCTGCCGGACCCGGGCATCACCGCCAGCGCGAAGCTGTACTCCCAGGAGTTCTACGGCCTCGTCACCCGCGTCCTCGCCCCCGGCGGCCGCCTCGCCGTGCACGGAGGCTCGGTGTCGGCGCGGCCCCGGGCCTTCTGGACGGTGGAGGCGACGCTGCGCGCGGCGGGCCTCAAGACCGTGCCGTACCGCCTGGGCGGGCGGCGGTCCGGGTTCGCGGCCGGGCCCGACCGCACGTCGGAGGGTGCGCGGGCACCGCGCGACTGGGGGCTCGTGGTGGCCTCGCGGACGCGTCCCGTGCTGCTGCGCGCGGCCCGGTCCGAGGTGGTGCGCGCCGGGGTGCGGCCGGCCGAGCGGACCCGGGTGGCGGGGCTCCCGGCGTCCACCCTCGTACACCCGCGTTACGCGAACTGACGCACACGGTCCGGCGAACCGACGCACATACTGGCGAGTGCGTGGGTAGGCTCGACTGCCATGGAGCATGAGGTGTTCGTTCCGGTTTCGCCAGAGCGTCTCCGGCAGGTCCTGGCAGACCCCGTGCGGGTCGCCGGGGCGGTGCCCGCGCTCCAGCGCGACGTGGAGGAGAAGGCGGGGCCGCTCTCCGGCCGCCTCAAGGTGCGTGTCGGGGGGCACACCATCACATACCGGGGTGCGGCGGGGGTCGAGGGCCGCGCCGACGGGACGTACGTGATCGAGGGCGAGGGGACGGAGGCACGCGGCTCCGGTTCCGTGAAGCTCTCGCTGACCGTGCGGCTCGTGCCGGCCGTCGCGGGGACGACCGTCGTCTTCGGCGGGACGGCCGCCGCCGACGGCCGGATCACGGAGGGTTCTCCACAGGCTGTGGAATCCGCTGTGCGCAGACTCCTCGAACGGTTCGCGGAGGGGCTCGCGGCGGCGGCGCCCGCGGACTCCGGACCGGCCGAGCCCGATGAGCGGCGCCCGGCCCCCACCGTCTTCGAGACGGAGGTGCCACCGCCGTCCCTCGACCCGCTGAGCGACGAGGTGGACGACGTCGAGGACATGGATGACGTGGACGACGCCGTCGACGTGCTCGACATGGACGAGGACGAGGCCATCGACGGCATCGACGGCATCGACGATGACGTGAGCGACATCGACGTACCGCCCGCCGAGGCCGCGCACGCCCGCCGCACGATGATCGGCCGCAGCGCCGAGGAGGTCGACCACGCCCCGCCCCGCGGCCGGTACGCCCCCGCGCCCGCCCCGGAGGCGCTGTCCGCCGGCGCCACCCTGCGCTGGGCCGCGCCCGCCGCCGCCCTCGCGCTCGCCTCGGCGATCGTGGTCGGCAGGGCCCTGCGCCGCCGCCGCTGACCGCGTACGCCGTAGGGTCGGCCCCGTGAGTACCAAAGACGTGACCCTGACCGCGGGCGCCGCGGAAGTGACCGTGCAGCCGGGCAACGGCTGCCGCATCGGAAGCCTGCGCATCGACGGCGTGGAGCTGCTGAGGCAGGGGGAGCGGTACGGCTGCTTCCCGATGGTGCCGTGGTGCGGCCGCGTCGAGAACGGCCGGTTCCGCGACGGGGCGGCCGTCCACCAGATGCCGCTGAACTCCCCGCCGCACGCCATCCACGGCTTCGCCCGCGACGCCGAGTGGCGCACGGCGCGCGTCTCGAGGACCGAGGCCGTCTTCACGTACGACCTCACCGACCCGTGGCCCTACCCGGGGCGCGTCACCCAGATCGTGGAACTCACCGACGACGCGTTGACGCTGCGCCTCGGCGTCGAGACGTACGGCGACTCCTTCCCCGCGCAGGCCGGCTGGCACCCGTGGTTCAACCGGGCCCTGGACGGCGGCGGCGATCCCGTGCGCATCGACTTCACCCCCGCCTGGCAGGAGGAGCGCGGCGACGACCACCTGCCCACCGGCCGCCGCGTCGACCCGGAGCCGGGCCCCTGGGACGACTGCTTCGGCATGCCCGAGGGCGTCGACGTGACGCTGACCTGGCCCGAGCGGCTCGCCGTGAACGTCAAGAGCCGCGAGCAGTGGGTCGTCGTCTACGACGAGCAGGAGCCTGCCGTGTGCGTGGAGCCGCAGACCGGTCCGCCCAACGGGCTCAACACCGCGCCCCGCCTGGTCACGCCCATCGAGCCCCTGGAGACGTCGACGACCTGGACCTGGACGCGGCTTTAAGCTGACAGGCATGACTGACGACGTACGTGGCGCGCTGCTGCAGCAGATCAAGGACAAGGCCGTGGTGCACGGCAAGGTGACCCTCTCCTCGGGTCTTGAGGCCGACTACTACATCGACCTGCGCCGCATCACTCTCGACGGCGAGGCCGCCCCCCTGGTCGGCCAGGTGCTGCTGGACCTCACCGCCGACCTCGACTTCGACGCCGTGGGCGGCCTGACCATGGGCGCCGACCCCGTCGCCGGCGCGATGCTGCACGCGTCCGCCGCGCGCGGCAGGCGCCTGGACGCCTTCGTGGTCCGCAAGGCCGCCAAGGCGCACGGCATGCAGCGCCGTGTCGAGGGCCCGGACATCAAGGGGCGCCGCGTTCTCGTCGTCGAGGACACCTCCACCACCGGTGGCTCCCCGCTCACCGCCGTCGAGGCCGTGCGCGAGGCGGGCGCCGAGGTCGTCGGCGTCGCGACCATCGTGGACCGTGCCACCGGGGCGGGCGAGAAGATCACCGACGGCGCGGGGGTGCCGTACCTCTTCGCGTACTCCAAGGACGACCTCGGCCTGGGCTGACGGCCGGTCCGGACCGCCGGCCGACGTCCGAGTCCGGTCGGCGGCCGAGTCTGGAAAGATGGGGGCGACGATGTCGTCGCCCCCAGGTCAGGGTCAAGCAGCACAGCACCCCACCCGCACATCACAAGGAGCGGACACATGCCCATCGCAACTCCCGAGGTCTACAACGAGATGCTCGACCGGGCGAAGGCAGGCAAGTTCGCCTACCCGGCCATCAACGTGACCTCCTCGCAGACCCTGCACGCCGCGCTGCGCGGTTTCGCGGAGGCCGAGAGCGACGGCATCATCCAGATCTCGACCGGTGGCGCGGAGTTCCTGGGCGGCCAGTACAGCAAGGACATGGTGACCGGCGCGGTCGCGCTCGCCGAGTTCGCGCACATCGTCGCCGCGAAGTACGACGTCACGGTCGCGCTGCACACGGACCACTGCCCCAAGGACAAGCTGGACACGTACGTCCGTCCGCTGATCGACGTCTCCGCGGAGCGCGTCGCCCAGGGCCTGAACCCACTCTTCCAGTCGCACATGTGGGACGGCTCCGCCGAGACCCTCGCCGACAACCTGGCCATCGGCCGGGAGCTGCTCGCGAAGGCCGCCGCCGCGAAGATCATCCTTGAGGTCGAGATCACCCCGACCGGCGGCGAGGAGGACGGCGTCACGCACGAGATCAACGACGAGCTGTACACGACCGTCGACGACGCGCTGCGCACCGCCGAGGCGCTGGGCCTGGGCGAGCAGGGCCGCTACCTCCTGGCCGCGTCCTTCGGCAACGTCCACGGCGTCTACAAGCCGGGCAACGTCGTCCTGCGCCCCGAGCTCCTCAAGGACCTCCAGGAGGGCGTCGCCGCCAAGTACAACAAGGCCGCGGGTGCGCAGCCGTTCGACTTCGTCTTCCACGGCGGTTCCGGCTCCACCGCCGAGGAGATCTCCACCGCCCTGGAGAACGGCGTCGTCAAGATGAACCTCGACACCGACACGCAGTACGCCTTCACGCGGCCCGTCGCGGACCACATGTTCCGCAACTACGACGGCGTCCTGAAGGTCGACGGCGAGGTCGGCTCGAAGAAGACGTACGACCCGCGCACCTGGGGCAAGCTCGCCGAGGCGGGCATGGCCAAGCGCGTCACCGAGGCGTGCGCGAACCTGCGCTCCTCGGGTACGAAGCTGAAGTAGCCCTTCAGCGGCTTTACGCGGCTTTACGCGGCTTCACACGGCTTCACGTACGAGGCGAAGGCCCCGGGTCACCCGACCCGGGGTCTTCGACGTACCGGCATGCCGCAGACTTGGACCCATGGCCATTCACAAGGATCTGCTCGGGGGACCGCCCCCGACCCACCTGCCCGACGACCCGGAGCCGCGCGAGCTGCTGGCGAACGGCACGGCGCCCGCCGACGTCGCCGCCAAGTACCCCACGTCCTCCCTGGCGTGGGCGCAGCTCGCCGACGACGCGTTCGAGCGCGGCAGCGTCGTCGAGTCGTACGCGTACGCCCGTACGGGCTACCACCGCGGCCTGGACTCCCTGCGCCGCAGCGGCTGGAAGGGCCACGGCCCGGTGCCGTGGGAGCACGAGCCCAACCGGGGCTTCCTGCGGGCGCTGCACGCCCTCGCGCGGGCGGCGCAGGCGATCGGCGAGCAGGAGGAGTACGAGCGCTGCGCGGGCTTCCTGCGGGACTCTTCCGCGACGGCGGCGGAGACGCTGAACTGAGCTCGGTGGGCCCGCGGTGCCGCGCCGCGGGCCCACCGGATGGGCTGTGACTAGCTCAGCTCGCCCAGCATGCGCGCGTCGTACGCGGTCGCCTCCGCAAGGCGGCCCGTCAGCGCCTTGTCCGCCCACTGCGGGTCAGCGATCAGGCTACGGCCCACCGCGATCACATCGAACTCGTCCCGCTCCATGCGGTCCAGAAGCAGGTCGATGCCGGTGGACGCGGTCTCCTTGGCGAAGCCCTGCGGGCCCACGAACTCCTTGTCGAGGCCGACCGAGCCGACGGACAGCGTGGCCTTGCCGGTGAGCTTCTTGATCCAGCCCGCGAGGTTCAGGTCGTCGCCCTCGAACTCGGGGAGCCAGTAGCGGCGCGTGGAGGCGTGGAAGGCGTCGACGCCCGCGGCCGCCAACGGGGCCAGCAGGGAATCCAGTTCGGCCGGGTCCGCGGCGAGCTGCGCGTCGAACGCGTACGCCTTCCACTGGGAGAGCCGGAAGATCACGGGGAAGGACGGCGAGACCGCCGCGCGCACCGCCTCGACGATCTCGCGCGCGAAACGGGTGCGGGACGCGAGGTCACCGCCGTAGCCGTCGGTGCGGCGGTTGGTGGTGCCCCAGAGGAACTGGTCGATCAAGTAGCCGTGCGCGCCGTGCAGTTCGACACCGTCGAAGCCGATCCGTTCGGCGGTGGCCGCGCTGTCCGCGAAGGCGGCGATCACCGCGTCGATGTCGGCGCCGGTCATCGCCCGGCCCTTGGCGCCGCCGTCCAGGCCGAGGCCGGAGGGGCCGGCCGGGGGCGCGGAGGGGATCGGGCCCTGGCCCTCGTCGCGGGCCGCGCCGACGTGCCAGAGCTGCGGGACGATCTTCCCGCCCGCCGTGTGCACGGCCTCGGCGACGGCGCGCCAACCCGCGAGGGCCTCGTCTCCGTAGAAGTGCGGGACGCGGTGGCTGCTGCCCGCCGAGGGGTGGTCGACGTAGGTGCCCTCGGTGACGATCAGGCCGACGCCGCCCGCCGCGCGGCGCGCGTAGTACTCGGCGACATCCGTGCCCGGCACGCCGTCGGGCGAGAACTCGCGGGTCATGGGGGCCATGGCGATGCGGTTGGGGAGGGTGAGGCCGTTGATGTCGAAGGGGCGGCCGAGTATCCGTGCGGCGCGTGAGGTGTCCGTCCCCGCTGCGTGTGTTGCTTCCGTGGCTTCCATGGGGCCTCCTGGCAATCGGCTGGGCTCTTGATCGGCTGTCGGTACGCATGACATCGGCTGTCGGTACGCATGACGTCCTACGATTCTGACAGCACTGTAAGTCCTTCACTCATGTCTCCTTCGGTGCGGGTACCTTGAGAGGCATGAACTGGCCAGCGACCGAGCGCCACTGCCTGAGCCCCGCGCCCGGCGGCCTCGCCCTCGTCCAGGAGCTCCTGAACACCGCGCCCGCCGCCCGCCCGGGCCCCGCCGACCTGCCCGACCTCCTGGGCGACGGCGCGCTCGGCGGCGCCCAGGAGTGGGCCGACCGGGCCGTGCGCGGCTGGGCCCGCGAGACGGGGCGGCCGGACGTGCAGCTCGTCCTGACGGACGAGGATCTGCCGAAGCTGCGCTGTCTGCGGGACCAGGTGCGGCGCGCGCTCGCGGCGGGCGACCGGGGCGGGGGCGCGGTGCGCTTCACCTCCGCGCCCGTCGTCGTCGGGCTCGCGGGCGACGGCACGCTGACCGTGGAGCCGGAGGGCGCGGGCGCCCGCTGGCTGGCGTCCGCCGTGCTCGCCGAGGCGCTGCTCGCCCAGGCGTCGGGCGTCTGGCGCCGTCTGAAGATCTGCCGCAACGCGTCCTGCGCCGCCGCGTTCTACGACCGCTCCCGCAACAACAGCGGCGTCTGGCACTCCGTGCGCGGCTGCGGGAACGCCGCCCATCTGCGAGCCTGTCGGGAGCGTCGCCGCGTACAGGAGTAAGTACGGGGATGACAGCGGTGTGAGGCGTTAGGGACTGTTGCCGAACGGGTGTGCCTTGCCGTTTCGGGGAAAGTTGCAGAGGATTCCGGTGGGGACCGGGGCCCCCGTGCCGGTAACGGCAGGGGCGGACCGCTACCCGGAGTACGTATCAAGGAGACAGCGATGTCCCCAGAAGCGCATGAGGCCGAGAGCCCGAACCTCGACTTCGCGGGCACCACCCCGTATGAGGACTACGTCCAGGCGGACGTCCTCACCCACCTCCAGCACCTTCGCTCGGACGACCCCGGCGAGATGGTCTTCCTGGTCACCACCCAGGTCATGGAGCTGTGGTTCACCGTGATCGTCCACGAGTGGGAGACCGCCGCGCAGGCGCTGCGCCGCGACGACATCCCGGTCGCCGTGGCCGCGCTCAAGCGCAGCATCCGCGAGCTGGAGGCCCTGAACCACTCCTGGACGCCGCTCGCCCAGCTGACCCCCGCGCAGTTCAACTCCTACCGGGGCGCGCTCGGCGAGGGCTCCGGCTTCCAGTCGGCGATGTACCGCCGCATGGAGTTCCTGCTCGGCGACAAGTCGGCGTCCATGCTGGTCCCGCACCGGGGCGCGCCGCGCGTCCACGCGGAGCTGGAGAAGGCCCTGCACGAGCCGAGCCTGTACGACGAGGTGCTCAGGCTCCTCGCCCGCCGGGGCCACGCGGTCCCGGCCGCCGTCCTGGAGCGCGACCTCTCGAAGAAGTACGAGCCGTCGCCCGAGGTCGAGGCCGTCTGGACGGAGCTCTACTCCGGCGACGAGAGCGGCGACCTGGCCCGCCTCGGCGAGACGCTGACGGACGTGGCCGAGCTGGTCTGGCGCTGGCGCAACGACCACCTGGTCGCCACGCGCCGCGCGATGGGCTCCAAGACGGGCACGGGCGGCTCGGCCGGCGTGGCCTGGCTGGAGAAGCGCGCGACGAAGAACGTGTTCCCCGAGCTGTGGACGGCGAGGAGCCATGTCTGACCTGAGCGACCGGGCGCGCATTCTGGACGCCGAGGACGGACTGCGCGCCAAGCGGGCGGAGTTCGTCCTCGACGACACCGTCTACCTGGACGGCAACTCCCTGGGCGCCCTGCCCGCCAACGTGCCCGGCCGCGTCGCGGACGTCATCGCCCGCCAGTGGGGCGAGCTGCGCATCCGCTCCTGGGACGAGAGCGGCTGGTGGACGGCGCCCGAGCGCGTCGGCGACCGCATCGCGCCGCTGGTCGGCGCCGCCCCGGGCCGGATCGTGGTCGGCGACTCGACGAGCGTCAACGTCTTCAAGGCGCTGGTGGCGGCCGTGCGTATGGCGCGCGGTGAGGGCGAGAGCCGGGGCGACCGGGATGAGGGGCGCGACGAGATCGTCGTCGACGCCACCACCTTCCCCACGGACGGCTACATCGCCCAGTCGGCGGCCCGCCTCACCGGCTGCCGGCTGATCCCGCTCGCCCCCTCCGAGGTGCCCGCGGCGCTGGGCCCCCGCACGGCCGCCGTGCTGCTCAACCACGCCGACTACCGCACGGGCCGCCTGCACGACCTGCCCGGTCTGACGGCGGCCGTCCACGCGGCGGGCGCGCTCGCCGTCTGGGACCTCTGCCACACGGCGGGCGCCCTGCCGGTCGGCCTGGACGAGCACGGCGTGGACCTCGCGGTCGGCTGTACGTACAAGTACCTGAACGGCGGCCCGGGTTCGCCCGCGTACCTCTACGTGCGCGAGGAGCTCCAGGAGCGCTTCGACTCGCCGCTGCCCGGCTGGAACTCGCACGCCGAGCCCTTCGGGATGCGCCCCGAGTTCGAGGCGGCGCGGGGCGCGGTGCGCGGTCGCGTCGGCACGCCCGACATCCTGTCGATGCTCGCCCTGGAAGCGGCGCTCGACGTCTGGGAGGACGTCTCCATCGAGGCGGTGCGAGCCAAGTCGCTCGCCCTGACCGACTTCTTCCTGCGGTGCGTCGAGGCGTACGTACCGAAGGGCCGGGTGGAGTCGCTCACCCCGGACGCGCACGCCGAGCGCGGCAGTCAGGTCGCGCTGCGCTGCGAGGGTGCGGGCGAGGTGATGAAGCGGCTGATCGAGCGGGGCGTGGTCGGCGACTTCCGCGCCCCGGACGTGCTGCGCTTCGGGTTCACCCCGCTGTACGTCTCCTTCGCCGACGCCGAGCGGGCGGCCCGCGTCCTCGCGGAGATCCTGGACGCGTGACGCCGGTGCGGTGATGCCGTTCCCGTCCTCCGTAAACTGCGGAGGACGGGACGGATCCGTCAACCGCCCACCGCTGCCGAACCGCTGTCGAGAGGTTGCCGCATGCCGGACGACGCCGCCGTGGCCCGCGATGCCGCCGAGGCCGAAGCCGCCTTCTCGCATCCCGCCGTGGAGCCGGACGCCACCGCCGCGTACGGCGACCACCCCGACCAGGTCATCGACTTCTACGCGCCGAGGGGCGACACGCCCCGGCCCGCGCCGCTGGTCGTCGCCCTGCACGGCGGCGCCTGGCGCGCGCCGTACGACCGGCGGCACCTCACGCCGTTCGCCGACTTCCTCGCGCGCCGCGGCTTCGCGGTCGCCAACGTCGAGTACCGCAGGGGCCGTCCCATCCCCGCCCAGGGCGGTACGAGCCCGGTGGCCGGGCGCTGGCCGGAGACCTTCGACGACGTGGCCGCCGCCTTCGACGTGCTTCCCTCGCTCGTACGCGGTGCCCTCCCGTCGGCCGACCCGCGCCGCACGGTCGTCACCGGGCACTCCGCGGGCGGCCACCTCGCGCTGTGGGCGGCGGCGCGGCACCTGCTGCCCGCCGACGCGCCCTGGCGCACCGAGCGCCCGGCCCCGCTGCGCGGCGTCGTCGCGCTCGCGCCGATCGCGGACTTCGAGGTCGCCGAGGAGCTGGAGGTCTGCGGTGGCGCCTGCGCCCAACTCCTCGGCGGCGAGGAGAGGTTCGTGGAGCGGCTGCCGTACGCCGATCCGGCCGCGCTGCTCCCGACGGGCATCGCCACGACCGTCGTACAGGGCCGCGCCGACATCACCGTGCCGCACGCCGTGGCCGAGGCGTACGCCGACGCGGCGGCCAGGGCGGGCGAGGTCGTGGGTCTCACCCTCCTCGAAGACGTGGGGCACTTCCCGCTGATCGACCCGGCGGCGGACGCGTGCGCGGTGGTTGCGGAGGAGATCGCGCAGCTGGCGTTCTGAGACGGCCTGTAGTACCTGCGACGGACCCCGGGGAACCCCTCTTGCTGGGGACGCTCCCGACGGTCCGCCCCCGTACCGTCGTGGACGTGACCGATACGACTGAGCAGCTCAAGGCCAGAGGCCGGAAGAGCCCCGAGTTCCACCTCGTGCGGGAGGCCCTCGGCGGCCTGCGCGAGACGCTGTTCCGCGACGCCTTCGCCTACCGGCTGCTGCCGCCCAGGACGGCGGCCGGTCGGCCGGCCCGGTTCTTCCCGGGGCGGATACGCGAGTACGCCGTCTGGAGTCGGCACGCTCTGGTGGTGGCCGCGGCCCTGATCACCGTGTTCATCGCCTACCAGGTGGGCCTCGGAGGCAACGAGGTCGCGTACTTCCTCACCGGTTGCCTCCCGGCCGCCGCCGTCCTGATGACGCTGGTCAGGCCGGTCGGCGCCTACTGGGTGTCGTTGGTCTCGACGCCGTTCACGGCGACGCTCGGGGACGCCTGGGACGGCTTGCCGTGGACGCCCGCCGCCTTCTTCGCGCACATCGTGGTGATGGTCGTGGTCGCGGCCCGCACCGGCCCGCGCACCGCCGTGTGGATGTGGCTCGGGACGGCGGCGTACTCCGTGGGCGCCG
The DNA here is from genome assembly GCF_053589195.1 of Streptomyces sp. NPDC003379. Classification (NCBI taxonomy): domain Bacteria; kingdom Bacillati; phylum Actinomycetota; class Actinomycetes; order Kitasatosporales; family Streptomycetaceae; genus Streptomyces; species Streptomyces sp. NPDC003379. Next base: position 14,673 of record NZ_JBSFRK010000077.1, read on the forward strand.
AGGTGTTCCTCGGCGAGGGCATGGGCTCCGGATCCAATGCCCCACCGCTGCTGTTCTTCTCGGCGCTCGCACTGCTCGTCACCACGGTGGTGCACGTGCGCCGCGAGGCACAGCGCGAGGTCACCGTGCAGCGCACCGTCACCGCCATCGAGCGCGACAAGCGCACCCTCCTGGAGGAGCGCACCACCATCGCCCGCGAGCTGCACGACGTGGTCGCGCACCACATGTCGGTCGTCGCCATCCAGGCCGAGGCCGCGCCCTACCGCGTGGAGAACCCGCCGCCCGAGCTGGAGCAGGCGTTCGTGACCATCCGCGAGAACGCGGTGGCCGCGCTGACCGAGCTGCGCCGCGTCCTCGGCGTCGTACGGGCGGAGGACTACGAGGCGCCCGACGCCCCGCAGCCCACCCTCGCCGACCTCGACCGGCTCCTGGACAACGTGCGCGACGCGGGCCTGACCGTCGACAAGGCGGTCACCGGGGCGGTGCGCGAGCTGCCGCAGGGCGTCGAGCTCTCGGCGTACCGCATCGTGCAGGAGGCGCTCAGCAACAGCCTGCGCCACGCGCCCGGCGCCCCGGCCCGCGTCGAGGTCGGCTACGTCCTCGGCGGTCTCGGTCTGCGCGTCGTCAACGGCGCGGCGACCGGCCTGGTCAAGCCCTCCCCTGGGGCGGGACACGGCATCACCGGCATGCGCGAGCGCGTCACCATGCTCAACGGCGAGATGACGGCGGAGGCGACCCCGGAGGGCGGCTACGAGGTCACCGTCTTCCTGCCCGTCCCGCTCGCCGACCGCGTCGACCCGGCGGGGGAGGACATCGCATGACGATCCGCGTCCTCATCGCCGACGACCAGATGATGGTCCGCGAGGGGTTCTCCGTGCTCCTCAACGCCATGCCCGACATCGAGGTCGTGGGCGAGGCCGTGAACGGCCGCGAGGCGGTCGAGCGCGTCCGCGAACTCGCCCCCGACGTCGTCCTGATGGACATCCGCATGCCCGAGCTGAACGGCATCGAGGCGACCCGCGAGATCATCGCGTCCGAGGGCACGTCGAAGGTGCTCGTCCTGACCACGTTCGACCTCGACGAGTACGTGTACCAGGCGCTGCGCGCGGGCGCCTCCGGGTTCCTCCTCAAGGACGCGTCGGCCCGCCAACTCGCCGACGGCGTACGGGTGGTGGCGTCCGGCGAGGCGCTCCTCGCCCCGACCGTGACGCGCCGCCTGATCACGGAGTTCTCCAAGCTGGCGGAGGCGCCGCGGCTCTCGGCGGCCGTCCAGGCACAGCAGTACGGCGAGCTGACCGAGCGCGAGACGGAGGTCCTGGTGCTCATCGCGCAGGGCCTGTCGAACGCGGAGATCGCCGCCCGCCTGGTGGTCGCCGAGTCCACGATCAAGACGCACGTCAGCCGGGTCCTGGTGAAGCTGGGGCTGCGCGACCGGACGCAGGCGGCGGTGTTCGCGTACGAGGCGAGGCTGGTCACGCCCGGGTGAGGGGGCGAGGGGGGCGAGGGGGGCTGGTACGGCCGGTCCGGCGGGGCTAGCGTCCCTCCATGGACGCAGCCTTCGAGGTCTCCGCGGTCTTCGCCCCCTGCTCGCCGGAGTTCGTCGCCGACCCCTACCCGGCGTACGCCCGGCTGCGCGCGGCCGGCCGCGCCCACCACTACGCGCCGACCGACCAGTGGCTGATCCCGCACCACGCGGACGTCTCGGCCCTGCTGCGCGACCGGCGCCTCGGACGCACGTACCTCCACCGCTTCACCCACGAGGAGTTCGGCCGCACCGCGCCGCCGCCCGAGCACGAGCCGTTCCACGTCCTCAACGACAACGGCATGCTCGACCTGGAGGCGCCCACGCACACCCGCATCCGCCGCCTGGTCTCCAAGGCCTTCACGCCGCGTACCGTCGACCAACTCCGTCCGTACGTCGACGAATGGGCGGACGGCCTGGTACGTGACCTGGTGGCCGACGGGGGCGGGGACCTCGTCTCGCGGGTCGCCGAGCCGCTGCCGGTGGCGGTCATCGCCGAGATGCTCGGCATTCCGGAGAGCGACCGGCCGCTGCTGCGCCCCTGGTCGGCGGCGATCTGCGGCATGTACGAGCTGAACCCGTCCGAGGAGACGGCGGGCCGAGCGGTGCGCGCGTCGCTCGAATTCACCGCGTATCTTCAGGAGGTGATCGCCGCCCGCCGGGAGAAGCCGGGGGACGACCTGATCTCCGGCCTCATCGCGGCGTACGAGGACGGGGAGTCGCTCAGCGAGCAGGAGATGATCTCCACCTGCGTGCTGCTGCTCAACGCGGGACACGAGGCGACCGTCAACGCCACGGTCAACGGCTGGTACGCGCTGTTCCGCCACCCCGCCCAACTGGCCGCCCTGCGCGCGGACCCCGCCCGCCTGATCCCCACCGCCGTCGAAGAGCTGATGCGCTACGACACCCCGCTCCAGCTCTTCGAACGCTGGGTCCTCGACGACATCGAGATCGGCGGCACGACGATCCCGCGCGGCTGCGAACTGGCGCTCCTCTTCGGCTCCGCCAACCACGACCCGGCGGTCTTCACCCGCCCCGGCGAGCTGGACCTCACCCGCCGCGACAACCCGCACATCTCCTTCAGCGCGGGCCTCCACTACTGCATCGGCGCGCCACTGGCCCGCATCGAACTCGCCGCCTCGATGCGGGCTTTGCTGCGCCGGGCCCCCGCCCTCCGGCTCGCGGCGGAGCCCCGCCGCGGCGCGAACTTCGTGATCCGGGGCCTCCAGGAACTCCTCGTCGAAGTGTGACCCCCGGACCGTGCTCCTCAGCTGATCATGTCCCGGCGCCGCAGCCCCGCGAGGCCCGCGCCTGCCAGCGCCACCCCGATCAGCGTGAGCGCCACCAGCGGCGGCCAGGACATCGCGGCGCCCGGCAGCTTCGGCAGATGGCCGAAGGGGGAGAGGTTCATGACCGCCTGGGGCAGGTCCAGCGCCGGGCCGATCCAGCCGATCGCGAGGCAGACCCCGACCACGGCCCACGCCGCCACCGCCCCCTTCGGATACGCCCCCACGAGCAGCACCGCGAGCCCGCCGAGCACCCAGACGGCGGGCAGCCGCGCCAGGCACGCGCCGAGCACCGCGCCCGCGTCCGCGCCGTGGCCGATGGCCATGCCGAGCCCGCAGACGGTCATCAGCACCACCGTCCCGCCGAAGGCGACCACGAGGTGCCCGGCCGCCCACCGCAGCCGCCCCACCGCGCCCGCGAGGACCGGTTCGGCGCGCTGCGAGGTCTCCTCGCCGTGCAGCCGCAGCACGGAAGCGGCGACGTACAGCGCGGCGACCATGCCGAACATCCCGGCCAGCGTGGCGAGGAAAGCGTCGGTGAGGTCCGACCGGCCGCCCATGCGCGCGATGATGTCGCGGGTGCCGTCGTTGTCGCCGACGATGTCGGCCGCGCCGGACGCCATCTGTCCGAAGACGAGCCCGGCGAGCAGGTAGCCGGCCGTCCAGCCGAGCACCGAGCCCCGCTGGAGCCGCCAGGCGAGCGCGCCCGCCGTGGCGAGGCGCCCGCGTGCGGGGCCGGGCCGCGTCGGCAGGAAGCTCATCCCGACGTCGCGCCGCCCCGCCAGTCCGTACGCGACCAGGCCCTGCGCCACGGTCGCGGCGCCGACGAGCGCGAGCACCCACCACCGCTCGCCCGCGAAGGCCCGCAGGTTCTCCTGCCAGCCGTGCGGTGAGAGCCAGGTCGGCACGGACGAACCGTCCGCCTCCCCCGAATCGCCCGCGGCCCGCAGGACGAAGGCCGTGCCGAGCACCGCCGCCGTCAGCCCCTTGGCGAGCCGCGCGCTCTCGGTGAGCTGCGCGGCGATCGCCGCCAGGGTGGCGAAGAGCATGCCGGTGCCCGCGACGCCGAGACCCAGCGCGAGCGCCCCGCGGGCGCCCTGCCCCGCCATGCCCGCGGTGATCAGCAGCCCGGCCCCGGCGTTGGCCACGAAGGCGGCGAGCAGCGCGGCGGTGAGCGGCGCCCGCCGCCCCACCATGGACGCGGAGAGCATCTCCTGGCGCCCCGACTCCTCCTCCTCGCGGGTGTGCCGTACGACGATGACGAGGCTCATGACGGCGGCGAGGACGCCCGCGTAGGTGCCGATCCGCCAGGCGGAGAGGGCGCCCAGCGAGTCGCCGAAGACGGGTCCGTACATGGCCCGCATCGAGGAGTTGGAGTTCATCGTCTCCATGGCCTCGGCCCGCTCGGCGGCCGTCCCGTACACGCTCTCCAGCGATCCCGGCATCGCCAGCACCAGCCCGGCGACGAGGAGAACCCAGACGGGCATCATGACCCGGTCACGAAGCAGCGCGAGCCTCAGCAGGGCGCCGGTCCCCGCCGGCGTCATCGCGCCGTCACCCCTTCCTCCACGTCGTCCTGGTAGTGCCGCAGGAACAGCTCCTCCAGGGTGGGCGGGGTGCTGGTCAGCGACCGGATGCCCGACTCGGTGAGCGCCCTGAGCACGGCGTCGAGCTTGTCGGTGTCGACCTGGAGCCCGACCCGGTGACCGCGTACGTCGACGTCGTGGACGCCGGGCAGATGTGCCAGCCCATTCGGTGGGCCCGAGAGTTCGGCGGTGACGCTGGTGCGCGTCAGATGGCGCAGCTCGGCCAGCGAGCCGGACTCGACGGTGCGCCCCTTGCGGATGATGCTGACGCGGTCGCAGAGCGTCTCGACCTCGCTGAGGATGTGCGAGGACAGCAGGATGGTCCGCCCGCGCTCGCGCTCCTCGGCGACGCAGCCCTGGAAGACCTCCTCCATCAGCGGGTCGAGTCCGGAGGTCGGCTCGTCGAGGATCAGCAGGTCGACGTCGGACGCGAAGGCGGCGACGAGGGCGACCTTCTGGCGGTTGCCCTTGGAGTACGTACGTCCCTTCTTGGTGGGGTCCAGCTCGAACCGCCCGACGAGGTCGTCACGCCGGGCCCGGTCGAGGCCGCCGCGCAGCTTCCCGTACAGGTCGATGACCTCGCCCCCGGAGAGGTTGCGCCACAGGGTGACGTCACCCGGGACGTACGCGATGCGGCGGTGCAGGTCGACGGAGTCGTGCCAGGGGTCCTTGCCGAGCAGCTGGGCGGCGCCGGAGTCGGCGCGGAGCAGGCCGAGCAGGACGCGGATGGTGGTGGACTTCCCGGACCCGTTCGGCCCGAGGAATCCATGCACCTCGCCGGCTTCGACGGCCAGATCGAGGCCGTCCAGGGCGTGCGTCCTGCCGAACGACTTGTGGAGCCCGGAGACAGTGATTGCCTTCGTCATGCTTCTGAAAGTACGCGGGTTTCACAAACTTGTGAAGTTAAAGAAGCGTATAAACTCTGTGGGGTGGGGTGCGTGCGACGGTCGGGGGAGGCCAGGGGAGATGATCGCGGGATGACGAGCGAGGACGCGCGAGGCGCGAAGGCGGGCGACGTGGAGAGGCGTGACGGGACGGGAGACGGGGCCGACGGTGGCATCCGTGACGGGGAGGCGGTGTCCCGCTTCGTCGAACAGTTCGCCTCGCAGCTCGTGGAGGCGGGCATGCCGCGGATGCCCTCCCGCATCTTCGCCGCCCTGCTCGCCTCCGACTCGGGCGCGCTGACCTCGGCGGAACTGGGCGAACAGCTGCGGGTCAGCCCCGCGGCGGTCTCCGGCGCCGTCCGCTACCTCACGCAGCAGCACATGGTCTCCCGCGAGCGGGACCCCGGGACGCGGCGCGACCTCTTCCGGGTGCACAGCAACCAGTGGTACGAGGCGCTCGGCAACCGCGACGCGCTCCTCGACCGCTGGGAGAACGCGCTGCGTGACGGCGTCGCCAACCTCGGCGCGGACTCCCCCGCGGGGCGGCGCCTCACGGAGACGCTGGCGTTCTTCGAGTTCGTCCAGGAAGAGCTGGCAGGCATGATGTCCCGCTGGCGGGCCCATCGGAAAACCCTCTTCGACCAGGACTGATCCACCGCGTCAGCGGGGCAGCGTCAACCCCCACGCCCCCGGACGGACCGTCCAGGTCCTCGTGCGGACAGGCCCCGCCACCACCGCGTCGGCGCGATAGCGGAAGTCCGCCCCCGACACCGTCACGGTCCGCGCCCGGACCCGCAGCGGCGCCGCCTCCGCGCCCACGGAGACCGGCCGCACCTCCACCTGGGCCAGGCCACCGTTCCCCGCGGTGACGCGCACGCCCTCGACCGGCTGGTCCAGGTCGACGAGCGTGACGCCGTCCGCCTCGACCCGCAGCCGCGACGGCCCGGGCCCGGGCGCCGCCACCCGCGAGGGCCGCGCGGCGAGGGTACGTACGAAGGACTGGCACGTCCGCAGCCACGCATGCCCCTCAGCGGAGCCAGAACCGGAACCGGAACCGGAGCCAGAACCGGAACCGGAGCCAGATCCGGAACCGGAGCCAGGTCCGGAACCCCAGCCAGACCCAGACCCAGACCCAGACCCGGAACCGGAGCCGCCCGCGGACGTCCCGGACACAGTCGTCCCCGCTGACGCCCCCACCCCCACCGAAGGAATCCGCAGATCCCCCAGCACCACCCCGTCACTGTCATCGACCAGCAGATCGAGCCGCCGCTCGGCCCCTTCAAGGACCGCCCGCGCCGCCGCGACCGCCCCCGCGGGCACTCCGAGCCGCCGCGCGAGCGTCTGCGCGGCCCCTACGGGGACGATGGAGAGCGCGGGCCCGGCCAGCCCCCGCTCCCGGTGCAGCACCCCCACGGCCCACAGCAGCGCCCGGTCGTCGCCGATCACCACAAGCCGCCGGGAACCCCTCCTGGCCAGGGCTTTCGCAAATTCCTCGGGGCCGTCGGGCAGGCAGACACGCATCGCCGCGCCCGCGCCCAGTACGTCCTTCGCGATCCGTACCGACTCGCCGTCCGTGCGCCGGGCGACCGGGTCGATGACGACAAGGAGCTGGTCGCGAGCCGACACCGCGCGCCCTTTCTTTTAGCCGTTCTTGAAGACCTCGGGTAGCATCTTTGTGCAAGAGCCCCTTGCGCTATTGCGCCAGGGGCTTCGTCTATTCCGGGGCAGCATCCAAGGCACACCCATACGGCGGCTACGGCCCCTGACCTTGGACATGCCCCGCCCGGAAGGGGTGTACGCCTGTGCCCGCACTTGTGCTGCTCGGTGCTCAGTGGGGTGACGAAGGCAAGGGAAAGGCCACTGACCTGCTCGGTGGCTCCGTGGACTATGTAGTGCGCTACCAGGGCGGCAACAACGCCGGCCACACGGTCGTCGTAGGCGACCAGAAGTACGCGCTGCATCTCCTCCCTTCCGGGATTCTCTCCCCGGATTGTGTCCCGGTCATCGGCAACGGAGTCGTCGTCGACCCGTCGGTCCTGCTCTCCGAGCTGAGCGGTCTGAACGAGCGCGGCGTCGACACGTCCAAGCTGCTGATCAGCGGCAACGCGCACATCATCACGCCGTACAACGTCACCGTCGACAAGGTCACCGAGCGCTTCCTCGGCAAGAGGAAGATCGGTACGACGGGTCGCGGCATCGGCCCGACCTACGCCGACAAGATCAACCGCACCGGCATCCGCGTCCAGGACCTCTACGACGAGTCGATCCTGGTGCAGAAGGTCGAAGCGGCGCTGGAGATCAAGAACCAGCTCCTCACCAAGCTCTACAACCGCCGCGCGATCGAGGCGGGGCAGATCGTGGAGCAGCTCCTGGAGCACGGCGAGAACATCAAGCGGTACGTCGCCGACACCACCCTGATCCTCAACAACGCGCTCGATGAGGACAAGGTCGTCCTCTTCGAGGGCGGCCAGGGCACGCTCCTGGACGTGGACCACGGGACGTACCCCTTCGTCACCTCGTCGAACCCGACCGCGGGCGGCGCCTGCACGGGCACCGGCGTGGGCCCGACGAAGATCAGCCGTGTCATCGGCATCCTCAAGGCGTACACGACGCGTGTCGGCGCGGGACCGTTCCCGACCGAGCTGTTCGACCAGGACGGCGAGGACCTGCGCCGCATCGGCGGCGAGCGCGGCGTCACCACCGGCCGTGACCGCCGCTGCGGCTGGTTCGACGCCCCGATCGCCCGCTACGCGACCCGCGTCAACGGCCTGACGGACTTCTTCCTCACCAAGCTGGACGTCCTCACCGGCTGGGAGCAGATCCCGGTCTGCGTCGCGTACGAGATCGACGGCAAGCGCGTCGAGGAGCTTCCGTACTCGCAGACCGACTTCCACCACGCGAAGCCGGTCTACGAAATGCTGCCGGGCTGGTCCGAGGACATCACCAAGGCCCAGACCTTCTCCGACCTGCCGAAGAACGCGCAGGGTTACGTGAAGGCCCTGGAGGAGATGTCCGGCGCTCCGATCTCCGCGATCGGCGTGGGCCCGGGCCGCACGGAGACGATCGAGATCAACTCGTTCGTCTGAGTCACCGGCCCCCGGATACGGGGGTCCAGCTCACTCAGAGGGGTGGGCCGGACATCTCCTCCAGGGCCTTCACGTAACCCTGCGCGTTCTTCGGCAGGTCGGAGAAG
>NZ_JBSFRK010000078.1:0-22965 GCF_053589195.1 Streptomyces sp. NPDC003379
GCCTCGTGCCGAGGCCGGCCGCGGAGGGGTACGTGGTCGCGTCAGCCCTCGGCGTTCTCCTGGGTCCACGCCCAGGCGTACTGGAGCCAGTCGGCGAGAGCCATGGCGCCGAGACCCGCGCCGACCAGGCGGGCGCTCCGCGGGGCGAAGACGTAGGCCCCCATGAACCCCGTGGCCGTCCAGGCGGACGCGCAGAACGGGCAGGTCACCAGGTCGCCCATGGCCAGCCTGAGGCCGGTGCCGCGCGGCTCGTCCATGACCTCGCCCGCCGTCGTGTCCTCCTTGCGGCGGGAGAAGGGCGCCCTGAGGAAGCCGGTGATCTTGTCCTTGGTGAGCAGCCGCGCCGTCTTGAACGTCGCCACGCCGATCAGCGCCACGTCCCACGGCGGCACCCGCTCCGGCAGGACGACACCGCGGCGGCGCGCCAGCAGCACGAGGGCGCCGGTCGCGGCGGTGAACGTCGCGGCGAGGGTGGCGTAACCGGCGAGGGGAACGGCCTCTCGCTCGTCATAGTCCCGTCGTTCCTGTCCCAGAAGTTCGTCGGCCGTCATGGCGCCTCCAGAGGTGCGGTGAGCGGTTTCGGGTGGTGCTCCTGGGCACCCGGCCAAGAGCAGGGACACCTGCGTACGAAAGGATGAAAACTGTCATGGCGGATATTTCCGAAGTGGAGCTGGACGATCTGTGGAACGAGTTCCACGCGGTGGTCAACATGACCTCGCGTGAGCTGAGCGACTGGCTCATGACCCGTTCCGCGGGCGAGGAGACCGAGGTGGTGCCGGACCACTCGGGTACCCAGAACGGCCGCCGGGTCCTGGAGATCCTCGGCAAACGGCGCACCGACCTGACCGCGGACGACCTCCGCGTCATGCGCAAGGTCATCGACGTCGTCACCGCCGAGCGGGGCGTCGACATGGAACCCACCGCGGGCGAGGCCCACTGGCGCCACCGGCTGATGACGCTCGGCCACGACCCGCTGAAGCCACTGGCCTCCGACGCCGGCAGCTCCCGCACCCAGCAGCGCTGACCCGCGGACCGTCAGTCCCGGTCCTCGTCGGGAGCGGGCGGCAGGTCCTCCTCGTCGACCACGTGCATCGCGGCCTCCTCGGCGCCCGCGGCGCCGCCGTCGATGCCCGTGTCCCTGGCGATGACTTCCTTCGTGGTGTCCGTGTGGGCGCCTTCGTCCGGGGCTACCAGGCGCCCGGCGCGGGCGTCCCCGGCCTCCGGGTCCAGGGGCTCGCCCTCGCCGCCCGGCAGGTCGCCCACGCCGTCACCGAGGGGCTCCTGCGTGTCGGGCACCTCCTGCCGGAGCCGCTCGTCGAGGGTCTCGCCCTCGTGCTGCTCCGCCGCCGTGGTGCCGGTCTTGGTGACGCCCAGCGGCTTCTCCGGCGGCGAGTAGCCCTCGTCGAGCATGTCGTCGTAGGTGCGCTCGTCGAGCGCGTCCTGGAGGTCCAGGGGCGCCGCGTCCTCCTGCTCCTCGTTGCCGCCGGTGGGCTGGTAGGCGTCGTCCGCCATGTTCTGGTCACTCATGACTACCTCGCGCTTCTGTGATCCGATCCTTGGGGCGCGCTTCGCCCACTGATGGTCGCGCCTCGGTCTCTCGAAGTGCCCGCGACACACTCCGCCAAACGATCTGATCCGAGGTCTGCCACCCCCTGATCGGGGCACTCTTCGGACATGCGCGAGATGCGGCGACTGAGAACGATTGACGTCCATCGGCCAGGGATCCGGCGCATCCGTACGGAACGTATCGGGACGAAGGAAGTGACCCCCCGTATGAGCAGTTCGGACGACCTGCCGGTCCTGCACACCCTGCGGGAGCTGGCCCACCTCGTGGAACGGCACAAGAGCCTGTACGTGCGCTGGTCCCGCGGGCCGGGGACGGACCTCGGCAACGGCAGGACGAAGACGATGAGCAGGGACGATCTGACGGGCGTGGACATGTCCGGGCTTTCGGCCAACCCCCTCGACATCGAGCCGTGGTGGGAGGACCGGCCCATCGAGCTGTGGGTGGCGCGCCGTCTGCACGACTACTCGCACCTGCCCCGCGAGAAGGGCGAGGGCGTACGCCCCTGGGTGCTGCTCGGCCACGAGAACGGCCGCGGCCCCGACAACGAGCCGCTGGTCAAGGACGTGGAGCCGATGGCCTGGATCGACGCCAGGATGATCGACGAGGCCCGCGAGAAAGTGGCCCGCGAGGCGGGCGAGTGGGGGCCGCTGCGGCGTACGGACGAGTAACACCGTACGGACCCATGAGACGGCTGACACCCACGAAGCCACGACACATACGCACCCCATGACACCGGAGATGCCATGGGGCGCGCCGTACTCGTGATGCCGGATGCGGCCGGTCGGTCAGCTGGGTCCGGCCCGGTAGGCCTTCGCCTTGCCGTGCCCGGCGTTCGAGCCGCCTCCCGAGCGGGCCGCCGCGCTCGCCGCGAGGCCCAGCAGGAGCCCCAGCGCGCCGGTGATGACGTTGCTGACCACGGACCTGGTGGTACTGACGTCACCCGCCACGACCCACGGGGCGACGATCGTCCACACGCCCAGGGCGCAGGCGGCCCACGCCATGCTGTGGGTGCGCTCGTAGGCCCGGCCGAAGCCGCCGCTCATCAGGAGGGCGTAGGCGATGCCGACGATCAGGTTGGCGACCGCGAGGCGCGTCAGGCCGTCGAAGCCCACGATCCAGGGCGAGGCGGCCAGGTAGAGACCGGTGAGGAAGGCCATCGTCTCGACGGCCTGCACTTTGGGCGTGCTCGCCGCGCGCTCGGCCATCTCGTGGCGGGCGCGGATGTCGGCGATGTCGGGGTGCGTTTCCATGGACGACGAGGTCCTGGGGGACGTTGTCATGACGTCCACCTCCAGCTAGTGATGGTTTCGGGTACTCGGGGCAGCGCGGCGCCAGCCCGAAGGCTGTCCGGTGCCGGTGCCGAGGGCGCGCACGGCGTCGGTGACGTCGCTGAACGTCCGCCCCTCGGGCAACTGCTCGGCCGCTCGCAGTGCGGAGTCCGGCGCGTGGTGCGATTCCAGCGCCTTCAGCAGCGTCTGCCGGTCGGCGGGGAACGTGGTGCGTTCCAGGTGGCGGCTGAGTTCCAGGCGGGTGGCATCGGCCTCGGCGGCGGAGCGCGCCCGCTCCCGGGCCTCGCCCGGCGGCGGTACGGGACCGCTCGGGTCCACGGCCACGTCGTCGTCAGCCGGCGGCTCGGGGTCGTTCGCCTCCTCGACGTGTGTGTGCTGACCGGAGCGCATATAGCCCTCCAGCTCGTGCTTCATCTCGTCGTCCTTGCGCGGACTCACCGGGTTGCTGCCTCGGTCCACGGCAAGCACCTCCCTTTCTCGTGGGCCCAGGGATCGGGGTGGTCCCTAGGCCGGAGTCGGCTCGTACGACCAGCGCAGCAGGGCGCCGAGTCCGCCGGCCGGGATGTCGTCGGTCACCTCCTCGAAGGGGATGATCAGTACGTCGGCGGACGTGGCCGCGGCGGAGCGCAGCAGCGCGTCGTCGGCGCGTACGGGGACGGGGTGGCTCTCGCCCAGGGCCTCCGCGTCGGTGCGCCGCACCGCCACCTGGTCCGGGTCGGGGCCCGCCCACATCTCCTGGTGCAGATCGGGCCCGTCGGGCCGCACCAGAAGCGTGTCGATGCGGTGCTGCCGGGCGGCGTCCGCCACGGCGGGCACGCCCTCCACGGCGTCGGTCGGCCGGTCGGTACCCACGCGGCCCGCGCGGAAACGGTCGAGCGCCTGCTCGACGCGCCGGTGCAGATGGTCCTGGCGGGCCTGTTCGATGGCCTCTTCCAGCGCGGGCGACTCGGAACCGGCGGCGCGGCCGCCGTGCTCGGTCTCGACCGTGACGTCCTTGACCTGGTCCGGGAGTTTGTCGTGCACGGATCGCCGCTCGCGCGGGTCGCCCACGAGCACCACGAGGTCCGCGCCGGACTCCTCATGGGCGCCGGCCAACGCTTCGGCGATCTCCCCGGCGTTGTGCTCCCAGGTGTTCTCCACCTTGAGCTGGAAGTGCCGTTCTGACCAGTCGGACGTCGCCGTGCGGTGCACCGGCCACTGCTCGCCCTCCACATGCCCGGAGTCCTGTGGGCGCCTGCCGCCTTCCCGTAGTCGGAAGTCGGCTCCGGTGCGGTCGATGTAGGCCACGAGGCAGACGGGGTCCTGGCCGCACAGTTCCAGCAGGGGCGCCAGTCGAGGGAGCGGGGCCCAGCAGGCCGATTCGGACTGCGGCCGCCGGGAGAGGCGGTGGCTGAGCACCACCTCACCGCCGGTGGCGAAGACGACCCGGCCCGCCGGTTCCTCGGCGGGGGACAGCCCCGTCAGGTTGGCGCGGACGGCTTCCGTGGTGGCCTCGTCGGCGCCCTCTTGTTCCAGGGTCCGGCAGATGTCCCGTACGGAGAGTTCACGCCGCTTGGCGCCGGATTCGTCCGGCTGCCCGGGATCGAAGTACACGGTCGCCCAGGGGCCGGGGCGGTCCAGGAGCGGTTGCAGAAATGAAAGGCGCATGGTGGCTCCGGGTTCCAGTCGGTGGTGTCGTTTCTCCTGGCCTCCGGGCCAGGCGCGGCGATCGCCTCCTGCATAGCCGGTACCCCCCGCAAAGGGGTGCAAACTACCTCATATTCCTGGTTGGCCGGAGGCGAAACCTCGGGCCGGCGCCGGTGGCGGAGGGCAGGGCCGCATCCAGTACGGGTACTCGGTCGCGTCGCGAGCGTCGCAACCGGCGCAACCGGCGCAAGCGGCCCACACGGCCGCACCGGACGAGTCAATTGTCGCGCTCGGTCGACCCGGTCCGCCACGCGAGGGGAAGGCATGGACAGCGCGGGCGTTCCGCCGATCCCGGGGGTGGATCGCCGACGCACGGGTACCCCGCCCCCTACAACTCTCACCGAGGAGAGCAAGCGATGACCTTCAACCCATTGGAGCAGCGGGGCATCCCGCTGGACCGTCAGCTCCGTAGCTGGCGTGAGCTGAACGTCCAGCCGATCGACCCGGACCACTGTGACCCGTACACCCGGTGCCGGATCATCACGATGAACGGCATCGAGGTCGAGGCGATCCTGTTCAGCCATCAACTGGCCCGCAACACCGTGGACCCGGAGGTGAAGCGGAAGCTGGCGCGTGTGCGGTACATCGAGGCGCAGCAGCAGAAGGCGGTGAACTGGCTGCTGCCCGGCGTCTCGTCCGTCCTGGAGACGACGATCGCCTACGAGCAGGTCGCCGTCGACCTCACCGCGTGGATCGCCCGCATGGAGCCGGACCCGTATCTGAAGCAGGCGTACCAGTTCGGTGTCCTGGAGGACTTCGACCACCTGTACCGGTACGCGAACCTGTACGAGATGATCGAGCACCGCAAGGCGGACGCGATCGTCGACGGGCTGACCGAGGTCATGCCGGGCCGCCCGACGAAGTACCACCACCGCGACCCGTTCGACAACGTCCGCGACCCGTACGACAAGGACACCACCGACCCGCTGTCCAAGCTGCACGCGCTGACCGTGATGTCGGCGGAGCAGCAGACGATGAACTTCTACATGAACACCGGCCCCACCTACATGGAGCCGATCGCCCGCCAGCTCTACCAGGAGATCGGGCTCATCGAGGAGGAGCACGTCACCCACTACGAGTCGCTCGTCGACCCCGGCGAGACGTGGTGGGAGCAGCTGGTCAACCACGAGTACAACGAGTGCTACCTGTACTACTCCTTCATGGAGCAGGAGAGCGACCCCAAGGTCAAGGCCATCTGGGAGCTGCACCTGAACATGGAGCTGGAGCACCTGCACGCCGCCTGCGATCTGATGCGGCGCCACGACGGACGCGACCCGGAGTCGGTGCTCGCGCCGCAGCTGCCGAACGTGCTCACGTTCGAGCCGAACAAGGCGTACCTGCGCGAGCTGCTCGACACGCAGATGGACCTGACCACGCTCGGCGCCGGTTACGTCCGCGAGGCGCATGAGCGGTTCGAGGCGATGCAGGAGCGGATCCACGGCGGCGAGAAGCCGCCGAGCGAGCGGGTGATGGCCCAGCACGACGAGATGTTCGGGCGCGAGTACCGGTCCGAGACCGAGGGCGAGCACCCCGACCCCGCGATGCGCGAGAAGTGAGGGGCCCGCAGATGTCCGAGCTTCACACACCCCAGGCCGGGGACGACCGCGCGGCGGACACCGACGTGGTCTCGCTGCTGATGCGCCAGCACGGCGACATCCGCAACCTCTTCGACGAGGTGGAGGCGTGCACGGGCCAGGAACGGCGTGACGCGTTCCGTCGGCTGGTGCGTCTGCTCGCGGTGCACGAGACCGCCGAGGAAGAGGTCGTCCACCCCTTCGCGCGGCGCGGTCTGCCGGGCGGCGAGCAGGTCGTCGAGGACCGCCTCGCCGAGGAACGGGCCGCCAAGGAGATGCTCGCCGCGCTCGACGACGCCGACACGGACGATCCGAAGTTCCTGCCGCAGCTGATGAAGCTGCGCAAGGACGTCCAGGAGCACGCCCGAGCCGAGGAGCGCTACGAGTTCACCCACATCCGGCGCCAGACGGACGAGGCGAACCTCGCCGCCATGGCCAAGGCCGTCAAGGCGGCGGAGGCCATGGCTCCGACGCGCCCCCACCCGGGGGTGGAGTCCGGCGCGGCCAACATGGCGCTCGGCCCGGTCGCCGCGCTGATGGACCGCACGAAGGACGCCGTCCGCAAGGCGATGGGCAAGGACAAGGCGTGACATTCGCCCCGGCGGCGCGGCTCTGACCGGCCACGGCCTCCGCGAGCGGACTTTCGCTCCCGGGGTCGAGGCCGCTCAGGGCCGCTCACGGGGCCGCCGGCGCCCTGCCGGGATCGGGACCGGCGCCGGGCCGGGGACGACGGTGTTGGTGAGCGTGCCGATGCCCTCGACGGTGAGCGACACGGTGTCGCCGGGCCGCAGCGGCGGAGGGTCCTGTTCGCCGCGCAGCCCCCACAGTTCGGCGAGGCAGCCGCCGTTGCCGCAGGTGCCGGAGCCGAGGACGTCGCCGGGCACGACCCGGGTGCCGCGCGAGGCGTAGGCGGCCATCTCCTCGAAGGTCCAGCTCATGTTGGACAGCAGATCCTCGCCGACCACCCGTCCGTTGACCTCGGCGGTCAGGGCCAGCCGCAGGAAGCCGTCGGCCCGGCGGTACGCGTCCACCTCGTCGGCGGTGACGAGGCAGGGGCCGAGCGTCGTCGCGGTGTCCTTGCCCTTGCAGGGCCCGAGCCCGACCTTCATCTCGGCGGACTGGAGGTCACGGGCGGACCAGTCGTTGAAGACCGTGTAGCCGACGATGTGGTCGCGGGCCCGTTCCGGCGTGAGGTCGCGCCCCTCGCGGCCGATCACCGCGCCGACCTCCAGCTCGAAGTCGAGGACGGCGGAGCCGGGTGGTACCGGAACGCCGTCGTGCGGGCCGAGGACGGCGTGCGGATTGGCGAAGTAGAACGTCGGCGCCGCGTACCACTGCTCGGGCACCCCGGCGACACCGTCCACGGACCGGCGTACGCCCTCCACATGCTCCTCGAACGTCACGAAGTCCCGTAGGGAGGGCGGTTGCAGGGGAGCGAGCAGCCGTACTTCGCCGACATGAGGCCCGGGTGGCGCGGCCAGGGCCGGGGCGCCCGCGGCGAGCAGCCCGGCCAGTCCGTCCGTCTCCGCGAGCAGGGCGGTGAGGGAGGTGACGCCGGGCAGCGGGAACAGTGCGCCGTCCTCCCCGACGACGGCCACCCGGCGGTGGCCTTGATGCGCGTAAGCGGCGAAACGCAAGGTACGGCTCCCTGGGAAGAGGCGGGTTGCTCAGACGGGCGGGGCGACGAAGACACCGCGGTCGGGGTCGTTGAAGGACTCCTTCGCGATCAGCTCGTTCATGGGGTTGGCGGTGCCCCACTGGTCGGTGACCTCGGGGCGGGAGAAGTCGTAGACGTGGGGGTGCCAGGTGTCCTCGTCGAGGTTCTCCAACTCGGTGGTGTACTCCACCGTGTTGCCGTGCGGATCGAGGAAGTACGTGAAGGTGTTGTCCCCGGCCATGTGGCGACCGGGCCCCCAGATCTTCTTGAACCCGGCGCGCATGACACGTCCGGAGCCGCGCATGTACTCGTCGATGCCGCGCATCTCGAAGGAGATGTGGTGCAGCGCGGTGTGCGGCCCCTGCGCGATCGCCATGGAGTGGTGCTGGTTGCTGATGCGCATGAAGTGCATGACCTCGCCCATGTGCGGCGAGCTGAGGGTGTCGGAGAGCCGGAAGCCGAGATGACGCTCGTACCACCGCCGAGTCCGGTTGAGGTCGGGGGAGTTGAGGACGACGTGGGAGAGCTTGACCGGGATCGACTCCTTCTCCTCGATCCTGCGGTGCCGCCTCGCCTCGACGTCGGCGGAGACCTCGATGGTGCGGCCGTCGACATCGAAGAAACGGAAGCCGTACCCGCCGCCGGGGGTGTCGACCCGGCCCGGTCGGCCGATCAACTCCACGCCATCGGCCAGGAGTTCCTCGGCGAGCGCGTCGACGTCGGCCGGGCTCGCGGCCCCGTACGACACGAGGTCGAGGCGCTTCTCGTCGGCCTTCCGCAGCCGCACGACGTACTGCTCGGGGGAGCCCTCGGCCGCGAGGAAGGAGATGCCGGAGTCCTCGGCGACCTTGGTCAGGCCCCAGACGCCCGCGTAGAAGTCGAGCTGCTTGTCGTAGTCGGGCACGGCGAGGTCGACGTGCCGCAGATGGGTGAGGAGGCGGTGCATGAGGTCAGTCCTTCCGGAGGAGGGCGACGGCGTTGGCGCCGCGCACGGAGTGGAGGTCGGCGTCGGCCAGGTGCGCGGAACGCAGCGCGCCGACCGGGTCCTCGGTGCCCATGTCGAACGGGAAGTCGGACCCGAGCAGCACCCGGTCCGCTCCCGCCACCCGCACCAACTCCCGCAGCACGTACGGATCGTGGACCAGCGAGTCGAAGTAGAGGCGCTTGAGATAGCTGCTCGGAAGGTGGGCGCAGCCCGCACCGGCGTCGGCGCGCGCCGACCAGGCGTGGTCGGCGCGGCCGATGTGGGTGGGCAGATAGCCGCCGCCGTGCGCCGCGATCAGCTTCAGGCCCGGGTGGCGGTCGAGTACGCCGGAGAAGATGAGATGCGAGAGCGCGACGGCGTTCTCGACGGGCTGGCCGACGGAGTTCGACAGGTACCACCGGTCGAGGCGCCCGTCGAGCGTGCACCCGAAGGGGTGCAGGAAGACGATGGCGCCGGTCTCCTCCGCGCGGGACCAGAAGGGCTCGTAGGCGGGATCGGACAGCTCACGGCCCGGGGCGTGACTGGATATCTCCACTCCGGCCAGCCCTTGCCGCAGGGCGTGGTCGAGCGCGCGGGGGGCGTGCCCGGGGTGCTGGAGCGGTACGAGTCCGAGACCGCGCAGCCGGTCGGGCGCGGCCGAACAGTGCGCGGCGGTCGCCTCGTTGGCCAGCCGGTACACCTTCTCGGCCGTGTCCTTGTCCGCCCAGTAGTGATAGTGGGAGGGGGAGGGGCTGACCAGCTGTACGTCCACGCCCTGGGCGTCCATCGCGGCCAGGCGCACGGCCGGGTCGGTCAGTCGCGGGAAGCGCTCGCGGACCATGGGCCCGTTGACCGCGAGCGCGGCCGGGCCGTTGCGGCGGGCATCCAGCTCACGCGCCTCGGCGAGCCCCGGCCGCCCCTCGACCAGCGCCTCGATCCCGGGAAGCAGGACGTGGGCGTGCACGTCCACGGTGGGCCCGGACTCGGCGGTGGTGGGCCCGCTCACGGCAGCGGCGGGTGTCGTCACGGCAGCTCCCGGAGCATGGTCATGGTGCGGGCCATCAGGCCGGGCACGTCGGCGTCGCGCACGCCGTCGAGCTGCCACTGCCCGATCCGCACGGACGCCTCGACGACCGGCCGTACGCGCTGGATCCGCCGCTCGTAATAGGCATGGAGGAGCGCGTCGTCCCAGGTCACGGCGGAGGTCAGCAGCTGCGCGAGCACCCAGGCGTCCTCCAGGGACAGGGCGGCGCCCTGCGCGAGGGTGGGCGGGCAGCAGTGCGCGGCATCACCGGCGAGGACGACCCGGCCGCGGTGCCAGGAGCCCTCGACCAGCATCCGGTCGAACCACGTGTAGTTGACCTGCGCCGGGTCGGTGATGTGCCCGCTGATCTCGGGCCAGAAGCCGCCGTAGGCCCCGGCCAGCCGGCGCATCTCGTCCGCGTACGACTCGGACGGCAGGGAGGCGCGGTCGCGGTTGGCCTCGACGACGAAGGCGTACAGGGTGTTCTCGCTGGTGGGGCAGTAACCGGCGATGTAGGCGGGGCCGCCGTAGGTGAGGTCGGCGCGGGTGACGCCGGCCGGGCGGGGGGCGGCGACGCGCCAGATGGCCATGCCGGTGGGTTCGGGCTCGGTGGTGATGCCGATGGCGGCGCGGGTGGCGGAGCCGAGGCCGTCGGCGGCGATGACGAGGTCGTAGTGGCCTTCGGTGCCGTCGGTGAACCGTACGGTGACGCCACCGCTGTCCTGGTCCAGGGAGATGGCCCGGGTGCCCAGCCGTACCCGGGCTCCGCTCGCGCGGACGGCGTCGATGAGGACACGCTGCAACTGGGGGCGCCGCATGCCGACGGTGGCGGGCAGGTCGTCGCCGCCGGTGCGCAGATCCTCGGCGACGTGCAGCACGGTGCCGTCGGGGGCGGTGATGCCAACGGCACCGAAGCCGAAGCCGGACGCCCGCACCCGCTCCCACACGCCCAGCTCGCGCAGGACGCGCAGGGCGTTGCCCTGGAGGGTGATGCCGGAGCCGGCGGTGGCGTTCCAGTCGTCCTTCGCCTCGATGAGGTCGACCGCGACACCGGCGCGGCGCAGCAGGATCGTGACGGCGTTGCCTGCCGCGCCACCACCGATGACGAGGACAGTGCGAGGTTGCGTCATGGGGAACTCCCTTGTTTCTCGGCCTACTTGACGGCGACGGGGTTGATGGGTGAGCCGACGGCGCCGGTGATGGGCAGGGGAGCGGCGGTGAGCCAGAACGCGTACACGCCGTCGGCCGCGCAGTCGGCTGCCAGCGCGTCCAGGTCCCACATCTCGCCGATGAGCAGGCCGAGGTGGGGGATGACGACCTGGTGCAGCGGCTGGAAGGCGTGCTCGAACTCGTTCGGCCGTACCTCGAAGCCCCAGGTGTCGGTGGCGATCGCCGCGATCTCGGTACGGTGCAGCCAGCCCGCCGTCGTGAACGACAGCCCCGGTGCAGGGCCGCCGGCGTACTCGCCCCAGCCCTCCCGCCGCGCCCGCGCGAGCCGCCCCGTCCGCACCAGCACCATGTCGCCGCGCCCCACGGTCACGCCGTGCGCGGCAGCGGTCGCGACGAGATGCGCCTCGGTGACGGCGAACCCGTCATCCAACTCGCCACCCTTCCCCATGACTTGTCCGACGTCGAGCAGGACGCCGCGCCCGGCGACGTACGGGGCCATGTGCTCGATACCGGTGACGAGGTCGCCGTCGGACGTCACGGTCGTCGCCGCGTCCCGGCCGTTCCACGCCTTGCCGTGGTCGAATATGTGGCCGAGCCCGTCCCACTGGGTCGAGCACTGCAACGGCATGGCGATCACGTCGTCGGCGCCGCCGAGGCCGTGCGGGAACCCCTGGTTGCCGAGCGCGGCGTCGGTGCCGGTGTCGAGCATGGTGTGCACGGGGTTGGTGCGGCGGCGCCAGCCCTTCTGCGGGCCGTCCATGTCGAAGCGCTGGGCGAGCGAGAAGCTGACGCCGGTCCTGACGAGCGCGGCGCCCTCGCGCCGCTTGGCCGCGTCGAGGAAGTTCAGCGTGCCGAGCCGGTCGTCCTCGCCCCAGCGCCCCCAGTTCGAGTACGCCTTCGCGGCCTCGGCGATGGCGCGCTCCGGGTCGTCGCGGTCGGGGGTCACGGCGCGACCTCGGCGACGCAGCGGGTGCGCTGCGCGCCGAGCCCGGTGATGGAGCCGTCCATGACGTCGCCGTCGCGCAGCAGCCGCCCCCAGTGCATGCCGTTGCCCGCCGGGGACCCGGTCAACACCAGGTCGCCGGGGAGCAGTTGGGCCGTCTGCGAGGCGTACGCCACCACGCGGGCCACATTGAAGATCATGTCCTCGGTGGACTCGTCCTGCATGGTCTCGCCGTTCAGCTTGAGTACGAGGCGCAGGTCGCCGGGGTCCGCGACCGACTCGGCGGGCACGATCCACGGGCCGATCGGGGTGAACCCGGGGGCGTTCTTGCCGCGCAGCCAGTCGGTGCCGATCTGCGGCATGTCGCGGCGGAAGACGGTGGCGCGGTCGGTGAGGTCGTTGGCGACGGTGTACCCGGCGACGTACTCAAGGGCCTCGTCCACGGAGAGCCGGTGGGCGGGCCGGCCGATCACGGCGGCCAACTCCAGCTCCCAGTCGGGCTTCTCGGCCCAGGAGGGCAGGACGACATCGTCGTACGGACCGGTGATCGCGCTCGGCAGCCCGATGAACACGTACGGCAGATCCTCGGCGGCCCGCCGGTCCATGATCTCCGCGGCCTCGGCGCGCCGCTCCTCCTCGGGCCGCTCGTCACCGGGCGCCCGGTGGGCCACGTGCAGGTCGATGACGTGCTGCCGGTAGTTGGCGCCGGACTGGAACACCTGGCGCGGCTCGACGGGCGCGTGCACGCGGAAGTCCGCCAGCGGATCGCGCTCGGCGGCCCCGTCGGCGGCGAGGGCCCGCAGGCGCGGCAGGACGGCCTGCCAGTTCTCCAGGAGGCCCCGGACGCTCAACTGCTCGTCGTCCAGGGCGAGTCGTAGATCGATCGCCCGGGCGTCAGGGGTCACGAGGGCGGGGGACGGGCAGCCGTCCGGGGCGGAGAGGGTCGCGAGGGCGAAGGGTCCGGCGAAGAGCGCGGACACGGGCTGAGATTTCACGGACGGGTCCTCCCGGTTGCGGTGGCACTAATCTGGACCCGCGACCCACGATCAGGGAAATAGATTGCGTGGATGGCAGCCATCGATGGTGTGGATTCCTGCTGGTCAGCGCCGCGGAAGGCGGACCGGCAGGCAAGCAGAGGGAAGCCCGTGAACCTGGCCCGACTGGACCTCAACCTCGTCGTAGCCCTGCGCGCCCTGCTGGAGGAGCGCAACGTCACCCATGCCGGGCAGCGCGTGGGCCTGAGCCAGCCCGCCATGAGCGCGGCCCTGGCCCGGCTGCGCCGCCACTTCGACGACGACCTGCTCGCCCGGGTCGGCGGCCACTACGAACTCACCGCGCTCGGCCGGGTGCTCCTGGACCGCACCTCCACCGCGTACGACCTGCTGGAGCGCCTCTTCGCCAGCCAGGCGGAGTTCGACCCGGCCAAGGAGACCCGCGAGTTCAAGCTGCTGGCGTCCGACTACGCCGTGTCCGTCTTCGGCGCGGAGCTCGCCCGCGTCGTGCACGAGGAGGCGCCCGGCATCCGGCTGCGATTCGCGCAGACGCCGACCACGGTGGTCGACGACACGGGCGCGCTGCTGAGCGCCGTCGACGGGCTGCTCATGCCGCACGGCGTGATCAGCGACTTTCCGGCCACCGACCTCTACGAGGACCGCTGGGTGTTCCTCGTGGCGCAGGACCACCCGAGCGTCGGGGAACGGCTCACCCGGCAGGACCTGGCGCGGCTGCCGTGGGTCACCTACCAGCGGACCTACGACGCCCCCGCCGTACGGCAGCTGGGCATGCTCGGCGTCGAGCCGCGCGTGGAGGTCTCCGTCGACAGCTTCCACCTGCTGCCGCTGCTGGTGACGGGCACCGGCCGCATCGCCCTCATCCAGTCCCGCCTGGCGCACCTCCTCTCCCCGCTGGCCCCGGTCCGCCTCCTGGACCCGCCGTACGAGGCGGTCCCCCTCCGCGAGGCCCTGTGGTGGCACCCGGTACATACGCACGACGCGGCCCACATCTGGCTACGGGAGACGGCGGCGAGGGTGGGCGGGCGGATGGCGTCCGGTGGGGATTACATCCCTCCCGGGCCGGGGCATGATACTCCGTCGGTTGATGGCCGAAGTCACCCCCTGTGAGGTCACGGTTCCCGCGCGGCATGTTTGCATGTGCCCATGATCGTTAACGCGCAGCAAACATCCGAGCCGCGGACGTACGTGGACCGCATCCTGGAGCACTGGCACAAGGACGAGGACGCCGAAGCGCTCGTCCAGGGTGACCGGCGGCTGACCCGGGGAGAGGCTCGGCGGCGGCTGTTCAGGTTGGGGCACGCGCTGCGCGGGCAGGGGCTCGCGCCCGGCGACGGAGTGGGGCTGTTCCTGGCCAACCGCGTGGACTCCGTCCTGGTGCAGCTCGCGGTCCATCTCATCGGCTGCCGGGTCGTGTTCCTGCCGCCCGAGCCCGGGCCCGGCGAGCTGGCCGCGCTGGTCGAGCAGTCCCGGGCGCGCGCCGTGGTCACCGACCCGCTCTTCGCGGAGCGCGCCGCCGACGCGGCCGGCCGCAGCGTCCACGCCCCCGCGCTGCTCAGCCTCGGGCCGTGCGAACAGGAGTGCACGGACCTGCTGGAGCTGGCGGCCGAATGCCCGGAGGTACGCCCCGACGGCGTGCCCGCGCCGGGAGCCGACGAGGCCGTCACCGTCCTCTACACCGGCGGCACCCTGGGCCGCCCCAAGCTCGCCGCGCACAGCCACCGGCTCTACGACGCGCTGGTGGACATGGCGGACCAGGCGGGGGACGCCCCGCAGGACTCCCGCCCCACGGTCTTCCCGACCATGGACCCGGGCACGGACAGGGTGCTCGCGTCCACGCTGCTCACTCACGGCAGCGGCCACCTCACCTCGGTCCAGACCCTGGTGACGGGGTCCGTCCTCGTCGTGCTGCCCGAGTTCGACGCGGGCGCGGCGCTGGAGGTGCTGCGCGAGGAGCGGATCACCGCCACCATGTTCGTACCGCCCATGCTGTACGCGCTTCTCGACCATCCGGAGTGCGTGCCGGGCGCCCTCCCCGCACTGCGGCGGATCGTCGTCGGCGGCGCGGCCTCCTCGCCCAGCCGGCTGCGGCAGGCGGTCGAGGTGTTCGGGCCGGTGCTCAGCCAGGGCTACGGGCAGTCGGAGGCGCTCGGCATCGCCGCGTTCGGCGCGGAGGACCTCGCCTCGGAGGCAGCCAGGCGGCCCGAGCTGTGGCGCAGCTGCGGCCGCGCGATATCCGACACCGAGATCGAGATCCGCGGCGAAGGCGG
Organism: Streptomyces sp. NPDC003379; assembly: GCF_053589195.1. Taxonomy (NCBI): domain Bacteria; kingdom Bacillati; phylum Actinomycetota; class Actinomycetes; order Kitasatosporales; family Streptomycetaceae; genus Streptomyces; species Streptomyces sp. NPDC003379. Next base: position 15,155 of record NZ_JBSFRK010000078.1, read on the forward strand.
CGCGGCGGCGCTGCCCGCCCGGCAGGTCGGCGAGGTGTGCGTCCGGGGCGAGACGGTGATGCTCGGCTATTACGAGGACCCGGAGCGCACCGCGGAGGCGCTGCGCGACGGCTGGCTGCGCACCGGGGACATGGGCTATCTCGACGCCGAGGGGTACCTGTACCTCGTCGACCGGGCCAAGGACATCATCGTCACCGGCAGCACCAGCGACAACGTCTACTCCAGGGTCCTTGAGGACTTCCTGCTCACGCTGCCCGGCGTGCGCAACGCGGCGGCGCTCGGCGTGCCGGACGAGGAGTACGGAGAGGCCGTACAGATCTTCCTGGCCACGGCCGAGGACACCGACGTCGACCCGGACGCGGTCGGCGCGGCGGTGACCGCCGAGCTGGGAGAGCTGTACACGCCCCGGAAGACGGTACTGCTGAGCCGCCTGCCGACGACCAAGGTCGGCAAGGTGGACAAGAAGGCGCTGCGCGCCACGTGGGTGAGCGCGGCTTCGGGTACGGCGTAGTCGCGGCGCCACCGCGCCCCTCTGTCACATGCCGAGCAGACCGGCTGTCACCTTCCGAGCAGACCGGCTGTCACATGCCGAGCAGACCGGCGACGGTTCCCGCCGAGGTCAGCACGGTGGTCAGCGAGGCCGCGTCGGTGAGGAGTTCACGCAGGCGCCGCAGACGGCTCTCGCCCGCGCTCCCGGTGCGGGCGATCTCGTCCTCGGCGTCGGCGAGGGCCCCGTCGAGCTCCGCGGTCTGCTCGGTCGCCCGCGTCCTGGACAGGTCGGCTCTCAGCTCCCGGAGGGCGGCGAGCAGCCGTTCGGCGCCGTCGTCGTACGACGGAGCGGTCCCGTGGTAGCTCCTGGCGTCCGCGTGGCTGCCGATGGCGAACGTGCTGCCGGACACATCACCGATGCGGACGTGGGGCTGAGGCTCTTCACTGGCCATTTCGGGCGGGTCCCCTCTGCGGCGGTGTCTGCCCGCCGTTCGTCGTGGCGGCTCGCGTGTCCGTGGTGGCGGCTCGCGTGTCCGTGGTGGCGGCTCGCGTGTCCGTGGTGGCGGCTCGCGTGGTCGCGGTGGCCCGGGCGTGGCTGCCGATGGCGAACGTGCTGCCCTCCACCGACTCGATGTTGACGCCGCCGTTGCTGATGTGGACGACCTTCTGGATGAACTCGTCCGTCTGGTAACCGGCTTCCGCGAGCGCTCCCCGCACGCCGTACGCGATGCGGTCCTGCACGCTCCTCAGGTAGCGGTCGGCATCCATGGACTGGAAGAGCGACCCGCCCGGCTCCGCGGCGAGTTCGCGTACCGAAACGGCCGGGCCTTCGGGCGGCCCGCCGCCGAAATCGCCGGTGAGGCGGCTCCAGCCACGGGCGGCGCGACGGGTGAGCGTGGCGAGGGCCTGCCCGGGCGCGCCGGCCATGCGGGTGAGGATGTGGACCGTCTTCCCGAGGGCGTTCCGGTCGGCGAACCTGTAGGCCTGGTGATCGGCGTCCTTGAAGTCCGCACGCACGGGGAACAGGACATGCGGGGCCACCTCCAGCATCAGCATCCGGCCTTGTGTGTGGACACGTACGAAGACCGTGACGACCAGTTCCTCCTCCCAGCCGCCCACCCTGATCCGCAGGAAGTGCCGGCGCTTCTCGCCGCCCTCCTCGATCGCATGCGCCCGGTGCAGGTTGAACGAGTACTGGTCGTACGGCGCGTTCTCACGGCGCGGCAGGCCGTCCGCCGGAAGGAACACGCACTCGTCGATCTGCAACTGGCGCAGCCGGTCCCGTACGACCCGGCCCTCCCGCTCGGCCGACTCGGCCACTTCGCGCAACTGCTCCAGGAACGGACGTATCGCGGCAAGGACCGTACCGTTCCCGATCGGCTGCCTCTCCTTCGCCGGGTCCGGCCGCAGCTCGACCGCGAGGACCCAGGTGTCGTGCGCGGTCCCGGCACCACAGAACGGACGCGCCTCGTGGTACATGACCAGGGGGGCGTGCTGCTCAAGCCGGATACGGTGCTTGAGCGACTGCAACCGGCGCTCGCTGATCCGCTCGGCCGGGTCGTTGGCCGCGTCCGGGAAGTGCCGCGGGGACAGCTCGCCCCGCAGCACCCGGGTGAAATGCACCTGCTGCCCGGCGACACACCCCGCCATCGCGAGCAGAGTGGCCAGCGCGAGCCACGCCTCCGGCGCGCTGACCCCGCCCGGCCCAGTATCCGGCAGCAGGAACCGCAGGGCCTTGGGCAGCAGTTCACGGAAAGACGCCAACACGCTGCCGAACGCGCTGCCTTCGTCGGCCCCTCCGAAGCCGATGACCAGACTCGTGATCACGAGGTGGGCGAGGAGAAGTCGCCCGAACCAGCGGAGCAGGAAGGAGGGCAGGCGACGACGCCCCGGTGGGTCGGCGGAAGCGCCCCGTATCCGGCGTCCGAGAGTCAGCAGCAGTCCGGGGATCACCAGGGTCAGCAACCACCAGCCGGACGCCACAACTCCGACCACCAGCAGCCCCAGCACGCCCCAGGCCCAGGCCAGTTCGACCCGGCGGGCGCGCAGGGCGTGGGCGAGGACCCGGGCGGCGTCGAATCCCAGCGAAGGCGCCGCGATCCGATGGTCCATGAGGTACAGCTCGTCGATGACTTGATCCCTGTACTCCGCGTCCAGATACGTGCCCGCGCAGAGCAGGCGGGTGGCCTCACTCGCGTACGGGGCGACGACCTGTGGCGGTGGGGCGAGCGGCGGGGGCGGCGGCGGTACGTGGGCGGTACTCATGACGTTCCTCCACGCTCAGGTTCGCCTCAGCACAGGGGAAACGGCGTGACGAGGCTCATGCGGAGGGCACAGCATAGGGCGATGGACGGACAGACCCCGCCCCACCAATCCGTACCGGCCAACTTCCCCTTCCCGCGCGGCGTTTGTACGACGATCACGACTCACGAGCTGCCGTGCCGACCGTACCGCTGCTGTACGAGTTCTCCGCAGCGGCTGCGCTGTGCCGCGCCGGTGTTCACTGCGCGCAGGCTCCGCCGGGGCCACGCGTCGGCGGAGGGTGTGTGGCGGCCGTCGCCGTGACCAAGCCGGCCAGCGCCCGGTGAAGCGGCGGACCACTCCAGGGGAAGTCTTCACGAGCCGGCGCGGTGTGTGGGTCGAGGCCGCGCAGCGCCTCGTGCAGCAGCGCTGACGGAAGATAGGCCAGGTGCGGCGCGGGGGGCTCGACGTCGGGGTTCGCCGTGCTGTGCGTGGGAGCGGTGCGGTAGCCCAGACGCTCGAAATGGTCGAGGCGCGGGCTGTCCACCGTCACCAGGACCCCGGTCACCTCCAGGCCGGGCAGCGCGTCCAGTACGTGCCATTCCAACAGTGACGTCAGACCGTGCCCCTGCACCCCCTGACGGGTCGCGCCACGAGCCCCCACGATCGCCGGAAACCAGGCCGTCCCATCCGGCACGTCAACGGCCATCTCGGCCGCCGCGCAGCCGGCATCGCCGACACAGACCCATCGGCTTGTGGCGAGCAGCCCGTCCGCGCCCCACACCCCGAGGACCGCACTGCGCTCGTCGCTCTCGCCCCAGTCCAGCGCGTGTTCGTTGGCGATGCGGGCCCGAGGATCGCGGGTATAGGCCTCCCACCGCAGCGCGGAGACGGCCTGAGCATCCGCTGCCGAGGCAAGCCGGACGCATGCTTCCTCCGTCACGGTCCTCTCCTGTCACGTCCCTCGTGTCAGCCTTTGAGGCCAGGTTCACACGCGGAGGGCACGCACGCATGTGGGGCTTTGAGGCCCCGATCTCGGTTGCGGCACACACTCCAAAGAGTTGGGCTTGGCGAGACGGCGCCGGGGTGATGCGTCTGCCCCTTCACGTGCCCCGTCCATTGCGGACCATACGTGTCCGCAAGCCTCGCTAGCGTGCATCCATGACCAAGACGACCAAGGCCCTGAAGGACACCGGCCCCGTGCTGGGGACGCGTGCGCTCAACCGTGCCACGCTCGATCGGCAACTCCTTCTGCGCCGCTCCCGCGATCTCTCCGTCAAGGACGCCGTCGCCCATCTCGTCGGCCTGCAGGCGCAGAACGTCAAACCGCCCTACTATGCCCTCGCAGCGCGCCTGGAGGACTTCGAACCGGCCGGACTCTCCGCGCTGCTCGAAGCCCGCGAACTGGTCCGTATGGTCACGATGCGCTCCACCATCCACCTCCACACCGCCGACGACGCCCGGACGCTGCGGCCCTTCGTGCAGGACGCGCTCGAACGCGAGCTGAGCGTGTTCCGCGACGGCCTCGTCGGTGTCGACCTGCGGGAACTCGCCGGGATCGCCCGCGAGGCCGTCGAGGCGGAGCCCCGCACGATGAGACAGCTCCGCGAGGTGCTGCTCGTCCGGTGGCCCGGTGCCGATCCGCAGTCGCTCGCGATCGCCGCCCGCTGCGTGCTGCCGCTCGTCCAGGTGACCCCGCGCGGGCTGTGGCGGCGCAGCGGGCAAGTCGCGCTCACCACCGTCGAGCAGTGGCTCGGACGCGGCGACAGCGCCGGGTCACTGTCCGAGCCGCCGTCCGCGCCGCCGTCCGCGCGAGCGGGCGTGCGAACGCTGACGCCCACGCCTGGCGTGCGCGGCGACGCCGCCGAGTCGCCGTCCGAGCTGGCGTCCGAGCGAGCGGGCGTGCGAACGCTGACGCCCGCGTCCGACGCGCGCGGCGACGCCGCCGAGCCGCCGTCCGAGTCGCCGTCCGAGCCACCGCCCTTGCCGGTGTCCGCGCGAACGGCCGTGCCCACGCAGACGCCCACGCTGACGCCCACGCTGACGCCCACGCCCGCGCCCACACCCACGCCCACACCCACGCCCGCGCCCGACGCCGCCGTCCTGCGCTATCTCGCCGCCTTCGGGCCCGCCTCCGTCAAAGACATGCAGACCTGGTCGCGGCTCACCCGGATGCGGGAGGTCTTCGAGCGGCTGCGTCCACGGTTGCGGACGTTCCGTGACGAGAGCGGTGTCGAACTGTTCGACCTGCCCGACGCGCCGCGCCCCGACGCGGACACCCCGGCTCCGCCCCGCTTCCTCCCCGAGTACGACAACCTTCTGCTCGCGCACGCGGACCGGTCCCGTGTCGTGCCCGCCGAGTACAAGGGGCGTACGTGGAAGGGGAACTACGCCTACTGCGTCTTCCTCCTGGACGGGTTCCTTGCCGGGGTGTGGCGGCTGGAGGAGGACGCCAAGGGTGGCGGAGCCGTGCTCACCATCGAGCCGTTCGGGAAGCCGGGCCGTGCCGAGCGGGAGGAGCTGACGCGGGAGGCCGAGCGGATGCTCACGCGGATCGCCGAGACCTCGTCCTCGTACGACATTCGCTTCGGCCCCGTCGTCGACGTCTGGCCCCGCGTCGGCGCGTGACGCCACGGCATGGCAGGGGGTAGAGAGATCCGCATCGCGAACTACACGATGCTACCTACGTAGCAGCGAGCGGCCGCCAATGAGCATCAGAGCATCAGAGCATCAGAGCCCCAGAGCCCCGCAGTACCGCAGCGCGCCGCACGCAGCAGCACCGCACCGTGGTTCCAGATGTCAGGAGAGAGCAATGCGGACACCGATGACCGTCACGGACTTCCTCGACCGGGCGGAGCTGGGATTCGCCTCCAGCCCCGGCGTGATCGACGAGCCGCTCCAACCCGCCCCCGTCGTCCCGGAGTCGACGTACGGGCGTCTCGGTGAGCGGGTCCGGGCCTGGCAGGCCGGGCTCGACGCGTTGGGGGTCGGTGAGGGGGAGCGCGTGGCGGTGGTCAGCCACAACTCCGCCCGGCTCCTGGAGCTGCTGTTCGCCGTGCCGATGAGCGGGCGTATCTGTGTGCCCGTCAACTTCCGGCTCAAGCCGGAGGAGGTCGAGTACGTCGTACGGCAGAGCGGCGCCTCCGTGCTGCTCGTGGACCCGGAACTGGACGACGCGCTGTCGGGCGTCAAGGCACGCCACCGCTTCGTGCTCGGCGAGCGGACCGACACCGAGCTGATGCGCTTCGGCGTCGAACCGCGCCCCTGGGCGAACCCCGACGAGGACGCCACCGCCACCATCAACTACACGTCCGGGACCACGGCTCGCCCGAAAGGAGTTCAGCTGACCCATCGCAACATCTGGGTCAACGGGCTGACCTTCGGCCTCCACACCCGCGTGTGGGAGCGCGACGTCTATATGCACACGCTGCCGATGTTCCACTGCAACGGCTGGGGCATGCCGTTCGTGATGGCCGGGCTCGGCGTGAAGCAGGTGGTGCTGCGCAAGGTCGACGGCGCGGAGATCCTGCGCCGGGTGGAGGAGCACGGCGTCACGCTCATGTGCGGCGCGCCCGCCGTGTGGAACGCGGTGCTGGACGCGGCGGCGGCCTGGCGCGGCGAGGTGCCGGGCCGCGACCGGGTGCGGATCGTCTGCGCCGGCGCCCCACCGCCGAGCAGGATGATCCAGCGCGTGGAGGCGGAGCTGGGCTGGGAGTTCACCCAGATCTACGGGTTGACCGAGACGTCCCCGCTGCTCACCTTCAACCGCGCCGCGCCCGCCGACCTGGCGCTGCCCGCCGAGGAGCGGGCCCGCAAGCTCTCCCGTGCCGGGCTGCCCGCGCTCGGGGTCAAGCTGAAGGTCTCCGACGCGGGCGAGGTCCTGGCCCGCTCCAACGTCGTACTCGAAAGCTACTGGGAGAAGCCGCAGGAGACGGAGGCGGCGCTGGAGGACGGCTGGTTCCACACCGGCGACGGTGGCACCTTCGACGAGGCCGACGGCCATCTGACCATCTCCGACCGGAAGAAGGACGTGATCATCACCGGCGGCGAGAACGTCTCGTCGATCGAGGTGGAGGACACCATCTTCAGCCACCCGGCGGTCGCCGAGGTCGCCGTCATCGGGGTGCCGCACGAGAAGTGGGGCGAGACGATCAAGGCCCTGGTGGTCCTCGCGGAGGGGGCGACGGCACTGGAGGCGGACATCATCGCCCACTGCAAGCAGCGGATGGCCGGGTACAAGGCGCCGACGACCGTCGAGTTCCGCGCCGCCATCCCGCGCACCGCCACGGGCAAGGTGCAGAAGTTCAAGCTGCGGGAGCCGTACTGGGCGGGGCGCGACCGGGGCGTGAACTGACGACGCCTCCCATGCCGCCAATCCCATGCCTCCAACGCCGCCAATCCAATGCCTCCAACGCCTCCAATAAACCTGCACATCGCATACGCAGTCCGGTCACGCTATTCGCCACACACTCCGCGTGAATTCCCGTGCAACAGCCACGGAACGTGCTTTTCGGCGCGAGAGTGTCCGATTTGTTGAAGGGAGTGCCTTCGCGCCCTTGATTTCCTTCTGTGAATGTTGTGAAGGAGCTGCCGTCGCGCGGTGAAACCGCCTGCACGCAGCGGTGATTCAATGCCGCAACGGTGCCCGACCGGCGCTTCGTCGATTGGATGTACGAGCTGCGAACGTGCTTTGATCCTGGCCGACGCGGAATTCACGCATCAGGTTCCAGCAGGTTCTATCGCGTTCCGTCGCGTTGAAAACACCTTTGCGGCATTCATGAGAAGGGCAGCTCACACATGAACAACACCTCCCAGGTCGAGACCCTCGAAATCTCCGACGCCGACCTCGACAACGTCTCCGGCGGCCTCGTCGGCCAGCTCGCGGGCAACGTCACCGGCACCGTCGACTCCATCGGCCCGGTCTCCGGCGTCGTGGCCGGCGTCGTCGGCACCGTCGAGAGCGCCACCGGCGTGAACACCGGCGTCGTCACGGGCCTGGCCTCGGGTCTGACCGCCGGTCTCTGAGCCTCAGCTCACCGAGACGCATGATCCGTGAGCCCCGGAACCACTGGTTCCGGGGC
>NZ_JBSFRK010000079.1:0-22546 GCF_053589195.1 Streptomyces sp. NPDC003379
GGTCCACGAGGTGCACCAGACGGGCCTGCGCGGTGTCCGTGCCGCCGACGCCGTGCGCCCCGGCCGGGCTCTCGTACGCGCAGGGACCCTCAGGCGTCGTCGTCGCCCGGCTTCTCGCCGGTCTCGCCCTCCGCGGAGTCGACCTCGGACTCAAGGCCCAGCTGCTCGACGAGCCAGCGGTCGAACTCGATCGCGGCGCGCACCCAGCTGACGGTCGACGACACGAAGTGCTCCAGGGAGACTCCGGTGCCGATCAGCATCTGGGCCTCGCCGATGAGGCGGACCGTGCCGTCGTCGTGCGTGTGGCTGTAGACCTTCGGCCACAGCGTGCGGCGGTTCCAGTCGTCGATCGACTCCAGAAGCTGCTGCTTCTGCTCGATCTGGTGGGGCCGGTCGTAGAACGTCCGCACCGAGAAGACCTGCTGGTCGTCCTCGCCACGGAACATGAAGTACGTACGGAACTCCTCCCACGGCGCCGCGAGGTCGCCCTCGTCGTCGACGACGTGCTTGAGCTCCATCTGGTCCAGGAGCTGCTTCACCAGGTCCTGGTCGGGGACGACGGGGCCCGCCGGTCCTGCGCCCTGCTGCGGTTCGGGCTGTCCCCCGAAATTCGGAATCGAGGACGGGTCGATGCTCACGTGCTTTGTCCCTTCGTATGGATGGGCCCATCCTCTCCCAGGATGGGCCCTCGGGGGCAACCCCGGCTTCTCGCCTGCCGGGTTTCCGCCGGGCAGACGGGACGCCGCTACAACGACTTACCCGCAGGGGCGTCCGTCGTGGGGCCCACGATGAGGCCGTCCTCGAAGCGGTCCACCCGGACCACGTCGCCGTCCTTCACCTCGCCCGCGAGGATCTCCTTCGCGAGGCGGTCGCCGATCGAGGTCTGGATGAGGCGCCGCAGGGGACGCGCGCCGTAGGCCGGGTCGTTGCCCTCGTCGGCCAGCCAGGCAAGGGCCTCCGCGGTGATGTCCAGGGTGAGGCGGCGCTCGGCGAGCCGCTTGGCGAGGCGGTCGATCTGGAGGCGGGCGATGTGCGCCAGCTCGTCCTTGGTGAGCGCGGAGAAGACGACCAGGTCGTCGAGCCGGTTGAGGAACTCGGGCTTGAAGGACGCTCGTACGACCTCCAGGACCTGCTGCTTCTTCTCCTCCTCGGAGGTGAGCGGCTCCACCAGGTACTGGCTGCCCAGGTTGGACGTCAGGACCAGGATGGTGTTGCGGAAGTCCACCGTCCGCCCCTGCCCGTCGGTGAGCCGCCCGTCGTCGAGGACCTGGAGCAGGATGTCGAAGACCTCGGGGTGCGCCTTCTCGACCTCGTCGAGGAGTACGACGCTGTACGGGCGCCGCCGCACCGCCTCGGTGAGCTGGCCGCCCTCCTCGTACCCGATGTAGCCGGGAGGGGCGCCGACGAGCCGCGCGACGCTGTGCTTCTCGCCGTACTCGCTCATGTCGATGCGGACCATGGCCCGCTCGTCGTCGAAGAGGAAGTCCGCGAGGGCCTTGGCCAGCTCGGTCTTGCCGACGCCGGTGGGGCCCAGGAAGAGGAAGGAGCCGGTCGGGCGGTCGGGGTCGGCGATCCCGGCGCGGGTGCGGCGTACGGCGTCGGAGACGGCGCGCACGGCCTCGGTCTGGCCGATGAGCCGCTTGCCCAGCTCGTCCTCCATGCGCAGCAGCTTCTGCGTCTCGCCCTCCAGGAGGCGCCCGGCGGGGATGCCGGTCCAGGCTCCGACGACGTCGGCGATGTCGTCGGGGCCGACCTCCTCCTTGACCATGGTGTCCTTGGACTGGACGGCCTCCTCCTCGGCCTCCGAGGCGGCTTCGAGGTCGCGCTCCAGGGTCGGGATCTCTCCGTAGAGCAGCTTGGACGCGGTGTCGAAGTCGCCGTCCCGCTGGGCGCGCTCGGCCTGGCCGCGCAGTTCGTCGAGCTTCTCCTTCAGCGCGCCGACGCGGTTGAGGGACTCCTTCTCCTTCTCCCAGCGTGCGGTGAGGCCGCGCAGCTCCTCCTGCTTGTCGGCGAGGTCGCGCCGCAGCTTCTCCAGGCGCTGCTTGCTCGCCGGGTCGGTCTCCTTGCCGATCGCCAGCTCCTCCATCTTCAGCCGGTCGACGGCGCGCTGGAGCTCGTCGATCTCGACGGGCGAGGAGTCGATCTCCATACGGAGCCGGGACGCGGCCTCGTCGACGAGGTCGATGGCCTTGTCGGGCAGGAAGCGGGAGGTGATGTACCGGTCGGAGAGGGTGGCGGCGGCCACCAGGGCGCTGTCGGCGATCTGGACCTTGTGGTGCGCCTCGTACCGCCCCTTGAGCCCGCGCAGGATCGCGATGGAGTCCTCGACGGACGGCTCGGCGACGAGGACCTGCTGGAAGCGCCGCTCCAGAGCGGGGTCCTTCTCGATCCGCTCGCGGTACTCGTCGAGGGTGGTGGCGCCCACCATGCGCAGCTCGCCGCGGGCGAGCATGGGCTTGAGCATGTTGCCCGCGTCCATGGCCGAATCCCCGCCGGCGCCCGCGCCGACGACGGTGTGCAGCTCGTCGATGAACGTGATGATCTGCCCGTCGCTCCCCTTGATCTCGGAGAGGACGGTCTTGAGCCGCTCCTCGAACTCGCCGCGGTACTTGGCACCGGCGACCATCGCGCCGAGGTCGAGGGAGACGAGCCGCTTGTTCTTCAGCGACTCCGGCACGTCGCCCTTCACGATGCGCTGGGCGAGGCCCTCGACGACGGCGGTCTTGCCGACGCCGGGCTCACCGATGAGCACGGGGTTGTTCTTGGTGCGGCGGGACAGCACCTGGACGACCCGCCGGATCTCCTGGTCCCGCCCGATGACGGGGTCGAGGCGCCCTTCGCGGGCCGCCGCGGTGAAATCGGTGCCGAACTTCTCCAGCGCCTTGTACTGACCCTCGGGGTCGGGTGTGGTCACCCGGCGCCCTCCCCTTGTCGTCTCGAATGCGTTCAGCAGCTTCTTGTCGGTGGCCCCGTGCTTGGCGAGGGCCTCCCCGGCCCGGCCGCCCTTGGCGGCGATGCCGATGAGCAGATGCTCGGTGGAGAGGAACTCGTCACCCAGCTCCTTCGCGCGCTTGGCGGCGTCGGCGATGACGGCGAGCAGCTCGCGGTTGGGCTGCGGCGGCGCGACGGTGGACCCGGTCACGCTGGGCAGCGCGGCGAGGACCCGCTCGGTGTCCGCGCGCACGGCCGCCTGGTCGGCGTCGACCGCGGCGAGCAGGTCGGTGATGTTCTCGTTCTCCTGCCCCTCCAGCAGCGCCAGCAGCAGATGCGCGGGGGTCAGGTCCGGGTGCCCGTCCTGTACGGCCCGGTCACCGGCCGCGTTGATGGCGGCCCGGCTCCTGTTGGTCAGCTCTGCGTCCACGTGCGCTTGTCCTCCTTACGGAATCCCACCACTGGTCAGGGGACGGGTTCCCCTCACGCTGACTTCATCAACGTACACAAAGTTGAGTCTATTCCACTCAAGGAGAGCCTCGGAAGGCAGGGCGGCTATGTTCCGGTCCATGAGCCCGAACGCATCGCCACCGATCGACCCGCGCGATCCGCCCGCGTCCTACCTCAGCTTCTGGCGCGAACGGCACCTGTGCACCTTGACCACGCTGCGCCCGGACGGCACTCCGCACGTGGTGCCGGTCGGCGTGACGTACGACCCGGAGGCCGGGGTCGCCCGCGTCCTCGCGCGCAAGACGAGCCGGAAGGTCGTGCACATCCTCGCGGCGGCGGGCGCGGCGGACGGGCCGGGGGCGCGGGTGGCGGTCTGCCAGTTCGCGGGCCGGCGCTGGGCGACGCTGGAGGGCCGCGCGACGATCAGGACGGAACCGGCGGCCATCGAGGCGGCGGAGCTGCGCTACGAGGCGCGCTACGAGCGGCGTCCCTCGCCGAACCCGGACCGGGTCCTGATCGAGATCGAGGTTACGCGGGCGCTGGGCAAGGCGTGAGCCGAATGGCCGGGCACGGGCTCGGCACGGGTCTCCGTGCACACCACAGCGGCGCCACCGTGTTCAGGTCCACGGTGACGCCGCTGCTGGGGGAAGTGCCTGCGCGATTTACAACGACGGGGGAATCGCGTCAGGCACTGCGGGGGGTGGCTGTGATGCTGCTGTCCGGAGCGCTCGTCATGGCGCCCGGATCCTGCTGTTCCTGCTCTCCGACGAGCTGGTGGTCGCGCCGGTCGAGATTGACGAACACCATCCCGTACCGAATGGCACACCGCACGGGCTGCGGCGCGCCTCGCGGCCGCCGCAGGCACCGGTAGGCCCGGATCTCCTCCTCGTCGTCGCGGGTGACGACGATCGGCTCACCGAGGAGGGTCACCATCAGCGAGTCGCCGCGATGGGGGATCGCGGTGACGAGATCGATGAAGTGCCATCCGGAGCGGTAGGCGGTGGCCATTTCCCGGCGGAAGGTGCGGTCGTCAGGAGGAGTACTCATGCCTCGGCAACTCCCGTCCCAGAGAGACCGGCGTTGCTGTCGGCGCTGTCGGCGGGCACCGCGTTCCAGACGATGTCGTCCGTCGACAGGGCGCGGCCCCAGACGATGTCGTCCGTCGAAGTGGAGGCCCAGACGATGTCTCCCATCGGCGTGGAGGACCCGACAATGTCCGGCGGCGCCGGCTTGGACTCCTGAACGACCGCCGTCGCGTTCCCGGTTTCCGCACCCAGTTCAAGACCACTGAACGCGCTGATGGCCAACCCAACGGAGAAGGCACCGACAAGTACCGAGCGAAGCTTTCCCTTGCACATAGCGGGCTTCGTCCTCACTTCCATAGCGACTCTCCCCCGGCCTTCCAAGACGATGGCTCATTCAGCCATCCGAACACCACAGAAGAGATGCATCATGTTCCTGCACGTTCAGGACCCTGGGGGGTGGAGGAATGACAACAAAAAGCCCAATTGGGACACATCCACACTCCGTGGTTGCACTCTGCGCCGAAGGCAAGCGTCTCTACGCCAGCGCACTGCGCTCCGGACGGGTCCGCCGCAGCGAAGCGGAGGCCGCACCATGTCTGATGGAGTTCGCCCTCCTGCACCCTGATCCGGAGGACGTCGACTGGCTCCGTCCGGCTCCGCCCACCTCGGTGTTGGCGCAGCGCCTCCATCCCCTGGAACGGGAAATCCTGGAGCGCAGGACCCTCGCCATCGAACTTACCGACGCTTTTGAGCCATTCATGGCCATCAGTGCCCAGGACCGGCCGACCGACCACGCCATCACGGTCCTGGAGGGCGCCACCCGCATCAACGCGGCGATAGACGCCGCCACCGCGGAGTGCCAGTCGGAGATCCTCACCGTGCAGCCCGGCGGCGGACGCAGCGAAGCGGTGCTCACCGAAGCCGTGCAGCGGAGCCAGGGCATCATCGAGCGCGGCATCACGATGCGCACGCTCTATCAGCACACCGCCCGGCACAGCCAGGGAACCATCGCCTACGCCGAGTACATGCGCCAGGGCAAGGTCGAGGTGCGCACCCTGGAAGAGCTCATCGAACGACTGATGATCTTCGACCGGACGGTCGCCTTCATACCTGCCCAGGACGACCGCCAGGTCGCCCTGGAGCTCCGCCACAGCGGCCTGGTCGGATATCTCGCCAAGGTCTTCGAACAGCTCTGGCGGCGCGCCTCCCCGCTCCTGGACGAGGCCCCCTACGACCCGCCGACCGGCGGCATCACGGGCGTGCAGCGCTCCATCGCCAAGCTCCTCGTCGAGGGCCACGTCGACGAGGCCATCGCCCGCCGCCTCGGCATGAACGTCCGCACCTGCCGCGCCCACATCGCCAAGATCGCCGCCGCACTGGGCAGTGGCAGCCGCGCCCAGCTCGGCTACCTCATCGCCCAGTCGGGAATTCTCGCCCACGACCGCCCGAGGTGACGATCCCCGCCCCACCCCTGGACAGCCCCGCACGGAAGTAGACACTTCAATGAGGGGCCGTCCTCCCCTCCGCGTCCCCCTGCATACAATCGCCGCGCTTCAACTGAGCGGGAGGGAGCGCACATGACCAGCGAGCACGCGCCGCACACCGTGGAGGAACCCTGCGAACCCACCGCCACGGCCGCCCCTGAGATCACCGTCCTCGACGGCCTGGAACGCATCAACTCGGCCATCGACCGCGCCATGAGCGAGGTCACCGAGGAGTTCCTCGCCATCCAGCCCGGCGGCACCCGCCCGCCCGAGACCTTGGCCGAAGCCTTTCCCCGAGACCAGTCGATCCTCAGCCGGGGCTGCCGGATGCGGACCCTCTACCAGCACACGACGCGCCACTCCCTGCCCGTACTCGCCTACTTCGAGCAGCTCGACGGCGACGCCGAGGCCCGCACCCTCGACGAGGTGACCGACCGCCTCTTCGTCTTCGACCGGACCGTGGCGTTCATCCCGGCGAGCAGGGACCGCAGCATCGCCCTGGAGCTGCGCCACCCGGCCCTCGTCGAGTACTTCGCCACCACGTTCTGGCGGCTGTGGCGGCTGGCCACGCCCATGTGGCCCCAGGCCGCCCCGCAGGTCTCCGAGGGCGGCGTGACACCCCGCCAGCGCGCCATCGCCGGCCTCCTCGTCGAAGGCCTCACCGACGCCGAGATCGCCGACCGCCTCGGCATGAACATCCGCACGGCCCGCGTCCACATAGCCAAACTCGCCGCCACCCTCGGCAGCGAGAGCCGGGCCCAACTGGGCTACCTCATCGGCCAGTCCGGCGTCCTCGACCTCGACCTCGACCGGGACTAGGCCGGACACGGCCTGGCGTCTCAGGCGTCCGCGCCCGCCAGCCACTCCCTCAGCAGCGCCTCCCTGACGGCCGCCCGGGGAGAACCCCCCTCATGGCGCCGCCCCCACTCCGCCATCGCCGCCAGCGTCGTCATGAGCGTGCCCGCGCCCTCCGTGAGGCGGGCCAGGAGCGCGCGGGAAAGGTCGTACTCCGTGGTGGAGTAGCCGACCGCCGCCGCGGTGTACGCCGTCAGCTCCGCCTCCCCCTCGGCGCCGCCGACCCGGACCGTCATCTTCGGGGCCTCGTCCGAGCCGCCCAGACCGACCGTCAGCACCAGGTCGACGGCCACGCCCACATGGCGCTTGAGCGACTTCACCGGGACGTCCTCGATGGCCAGGGAGCGCACGTCCTCCCACGGCCAGAACCCCGACTGCCTGTCGCCGAGGGCCGCCACGCCCTCCGGCGTCAGGCGCACCCCGGCAGCCAGTCCGGACGGCTTCGCGCCCACGTACACATCGCCCTCGGCGATCCAGAACAGCCCCACCATGGCCATGGAAAACCACTTCCCCCAGAACAGACACACGACAAGCACTTCAGGTCGGCCACCACAACGCCCGAAGGGGCCGGGAGGTTCCCCTCCCGGCCCCTTCGCGACCGAGCCGACAAACGGACAAGCGCGCGGTCTCAGTCCGTCGCCCTCTTCGGGCGCCAGACCACCAGCGCGCTCGCCTGCTGCACGTCCTGGTACGGGACGAGGTCGCGGCGGTACGAGGCGTGCACCGCCGCTTCACGTTGCTGCATCGCGGCGGCGGCTCCCTCCACGGCCGCGGAGAGCTCCGCGACACGGGACTGGAGCGCGGCGACCTGGTTCTCCAGCTCGATGATGCGCTTGATGCCGGCGAGGTTGATGCCCTCCTCCTGCGACAACTGCTGCACGGTGCGCAGCAGTTCGATGTCGCGGGCGGAGTAGCGGCGGCCGCGGCCCGCCGTGCGGTCCGGGGAGACCAGGCCCAGGCGGTCGTACTGCCGCAGGGTCTGCGGGTGGAGGCCGCTCAGCTGGGCGGCCACCGAGATGACGTACACCGGCGTCTCGTCGGTGAGTTGGTACGCCCTACTGAATCCGGACTGTCGACGACGGCCGTCCATCTCATGCTCCCTTCGCGGCCTGGAACAGTTCTGCCCGCGGGTCGTCCCCCGCGGTCGCCTCGCGGTAGGACTCCAGGGCTTCCTTCGCCCCGTCGCTCAACGACGTCGGGACCGACACCTCGACCGTCACCAGAAGGTCGCCCCGCGTGCCGTCCTTGCGGACCGCGCCCTTGCCGCGGGCCCGCATTGTACGGCCGTTGGGCGTGCCCGGGGGCAGCTTCAGGGTGACGGCCGGGCCGCCGAGCGTCGGGACCTTGACCTCGCCGCCCAGCGCCGCCTCGGGGTACGTCACCGGCACCGTGACCGTGAGGTTGTCGCCCTTGCGGCCGAAGACGGGGTGGGTGTCGACGTGCACGACCACGTACAGATCACCGGCCGGGCCGCCCCGCTCGCCGGGTGCGCCCTTGCCGCGGAGCCTGATCCGCTGGCCGTCGCTCACCCCCGCCGGGATCCGCACCTGCATGGTGCGGGAGGACTTCGCGCGTCCCGAGCCGCCGCAGACCTCACACGGGTCCTGGGCGATCAGGCCCCGGCCCTTGCAGTCCACGCACGGGTCGGTCAGCGAGAAACCGCCGCCGCCGCCCCGCGAGACCTGGCCCGTGCCGACGCAGGTCGGGCACACGCGCGGCGTGCCGTTCTTGTCGCCGGTGCCGGAACAGGCCTTGCAGGCGGCCTGGGAGGACATGCGCAGCGGCACCGTCGCGCCGTCCACCGCCTCCGTGAAGCTCAGCGTGACCTCGGACTCGATGTCCTGGCCGCGCCTCGGCTGCGTACGCGTGCCCGTACCGGCACCCGCGCCGCCGCGGTTGAACAGGCCCCCGAAGACGTCACCGAGACCACCCCCGAAGCCGCCGCCGGCCGCCCCACCGCCACCCGGGGCGCCGCCTCCGAAGAGGTCACCCAGGTCGAAGTTGAACGATCCGCCGCCGCCGGCTCCGGGACCCTGCCGGAATCCGCCGTTGCCGAAGAGAGCACGCGCTTCGTCGTACTCCTTGCGCTTCTTGGGGTCACCGAGGATGTCGTTCGCCTCGGAGATCTCCTTGAAGCGCTCCTCCGCCTTGGCGTTGCCCTTGTTGGCGTCCGGGTGGTTCTCGCGGGCGAGCTTCCGGTACGCCTTCTTGATCTCGGCCTCGGTGGCGTCCTTGGGGACGCCGAGGACCTTGTAGTAGTCCTTCTCGATGAAGTCCTTGGTGCTCATCCCCGACGTCCCTCCTCACTCGTCTCGCTGCCGTCAGCCCTTGTCCGGGCCACCGGTCTCCTTCTCGTCCGAGCCCTCCGCGGGGGCCGCGGGGCCCTCGGCACCCTCAGCGGATTCGTCGCCCTTGACCGTCTGCGCGCCGGGCTGCGGCTCGGCGACGGCCACCCGCGCGGGGCGGATGGTGCGCTCGCCGATGCGATACCCCGGCTGCAGGATCGCGACGCACGTCGTCTCGGTGACGTCCGGTGCGTAGCTGTGCATCAGGGCCTCGTGGATCGTCGGGTCGAAGGGCTCGCCCTCCTTGCCGAACTGCTGGAGGCCCATCTTGGCGACGACGGTCTCCAGCGCCTCGGCGACCGACTTGAAGCCACCGACCAGCTCGCCGTGCTCACGGGCGCGGCCGATGTCGTCGAGGGTCGGCAGGAGCTCGGAGAGGAGGTTCGCCGAGGCGATCTCCTTCACCGTCACCTTGTCCCGCTCCACCCGGCGGCGGTAGTTCTGATACTCGGCCTGCAGCCGCTGGAGGTCCGCCGTGCGCTCGTTGAGCGCGGTGCGCACCTGGTCCAGCTGGGCGGTCAGGCCCACGTCCTGGGCGGACGTCTTGCTGTCCGCGTCCCCGGCCGGGGACGCCGGGCCCTCCTCGATGGAGGGCTCGGCGGCCTTCGGCGCCGCGTCATCAGGGGTGGCGCCAGAGGGGACGTCAGGCTTGTCGGCGCTCTCGCCGAAACCCGGGGTCTCCTCGGTCATCAGGCGGCGCCACCCTTCTGGTCCTTCTCGTCGTCGACGATCTCGGCGTCGACGACTCCGTCATCTTCCTTGGCCTGCTCGCCACCGGGGGCCGCGCCCTCGGCGCCGCCCGCGGCCTGCGCGCCCTGGGCGTCGGCGTACATGGCCTGGCCCAGCTTCTGCGAGACGGCGGCGACCTTCTCGGTGGCGGTGCGGATCTCGGTCGAGTCCTCGCCCTTGAGCTTCTCCTTCAGCTCGCTGACGGCTTCCTCGACCTCGGTCTTGACGTCACCGGGGACCTTGTCCTCGTTGTCCTTGAGGAACTTCTCCGTCTGGTAGACGAGCTGCTCGCCCTGGTTGCGGGACTCGGCGGCCTCGCGGCGGCGGTGGTCCTCGTCCGCGTACTGCTCGGCCTCCTGGCGCATGCGGTCGACCTCGTCCTTCGGCAGCGAGGAGCCACCGGTGACGGTCATCTTCTGCTCCTTGCCCGTGCCCAGGTCCTTCGCGGTCACGTGCATGATGCCGTTGGCGTCGATGTCGAAGGCGACCTCGATCTGCGGGACACCGCGCGGGGCCGGCGGCAGGCCCGTCAGCTCGAACATGCCGAGCTTCTTGTTGTACGCCGCGATCTCGCGCTCGCCCTGGTAGACCTGGATCTGGACGGACGGCTGGTTGTCCTCGGCCGTCGTGAAGATCTCGGAGCGCTTGGTCGGGATCGTGGTGTTGCGCTCGATGAGCTTCGTCATGATCCCTCCCTTGGTCTCGATGCCGAGGGACAGCGGGGTCACGTCGAGGAGCAGTACGTCCTTGACCTCGCCCTTGAGGACACCGGCCTGGAGGGCGGCGCCGATGGCGACGACCTCGTCGGGGTTCACACCCTTGTTGGCGTCCTGGCCGCCGGTCAGCTCCTTGACGAGCTCCGCGACGGCGGGCATACGGGTCGAACCACCGACGAGAACGACGTGGTCGATCTCGGAGAGCTGGATGCCCGCGTCCTTGATGACGTTGTGGAACGGCGTCTTGCAGCGCTCCAGGAGGTCGGACGTGAGCTGCTGGAACTGGGCGCGCGTGAGCTTCTCGTCCAGGTGCAGCGGGCCCTCGGCGGAGGCCGTGATGTACGGCAGGTTGATCGTGGTCTCCGTGGAGGAGGACAGCTCGATCTTGGCCTTCTCGGCCGCCTCGCGCAGGCGCTGGAGCGCCATCTTGTCCTTGCCCAGGTCCACGCCGTGGCCGTTGTTGAACTGCTTGACCAGGTAGTCGACGACGCGCTGGTCCCAGTCGTCACCACCGAGGTGGTTGTCGCCGTTCGTGGCCTTCACCTCGACGACGCCGTCGCCGATCTCAAGAAGCGAGACGTCGAAGGTGCCGCCACCGAGGTCGAAGACCAGAATGGTCTGGTCGTCCTTGTCGAGGCCGTAGGCCAGGGCGGCGGCCGTCGGCTCGTTGACAATACGCAGGACGTTCAGACCCGCGATCTCACCGGCCTCCTTGGTGGCCTGGCGCTCCGAGTCGTTGAAGTACGCCGGGACGGTGATGACCGCGTCCGCGACCTTCTCGCCCAGGTACGCCTCGGCGTCGCGCTTCAGCTTCTGGAGGATGAACGCGGAGATCTGCTGGGGGTTGAACCCCTTGTCGTCGATGTCCACCTTCCAGTCGGTGCCCATGTGGCGCTTGACCGACCGGATGGTCCTGTCGACGTTGGTGACCGCCTGACGCTTGGCCACCTCGCCGACCAGCACCTCGCCGTTCTTCGCGAAGGCGACGACGGACGGCGTGGTCCTGGCGCCTTCGGCGTTGGTGATGACGGTGGGCTCGCCGCCTTCGAGAACGCTGACGACGGAGTTAGTCGTGCCCAGGTCGATGCCGACCGCACGTGCCATTTCGGTTCCTCCAGATGTACTTCTTGAGTGGATCTGGCTCAAGGATGCATGAGGGCTTCGCCGGAGTCAACAGAGCTGAGTCGGGTGGGCTCAACTCTTATCCAGCGCTTACGCGCAACCCGGCGCCACGCGAGCCACGCTCGCCTGCGGGCGCGCCGTGGCCGGTCGCGCAGTTCCCCGCGCCCCCGCGGGGGCACCTTGCGGCAAGGGTTGCCTGAGCGACACAGATCACCGCCGGGCTGGCTACAGTGCGGCGGAGTAAATGGGTAGTCTCAGACGGACTGCATAAGTTACCGCTTAGTAATCACTCGTAGTCCGCTACGAGGAACCGCCTCGCAGGCCCGAGGAGCCCCCGAATGCAACTCGCCGCGATCATCGTGTCGCTGGTCCTGACCGTGGTCGGCGTAGCGCTGCTCGCACGCGCCATCGGCCAGTTCGTCCGGTACTTCAAACTCGGACAGCCCGTACCCGCAGGACGCAGGACCGAAAACCCGTACCAGCGAAGCGTCACGCTGGTCAGGGAGTTCCTCGGTCATACGCGCATGAACCGGTGGGGCATCGTCGGCTTCGCCCACTGGTTCGTGGCCATCGGCTTCCTGACGCTGCCGCCGACGATCATCACCGCGTACGGCCAGCTCTTCCAGGCCGACTGGACGCTGCCGGTCATCGGCGGCTTCCTGCCGTACGAGCTGTACATCGAGTTCATCGCCGCCATGACGACGCTCGGCATCGCCACGCTGATGGTCGTCCGGCTGCTGAACCTGCCCTCGCGCCCCGGGCGGAAGTCCCGCTTCGCGGGCTCCAAGATGGGCCAGGCGTACTTCGTCGAGTACATCATCCTCACCATCGGCCTGGCGATCTACGTCCTGCGCGGCCTTGAGGGCGCCCTGCACCACGTCGACGGCTACGAACCCGCGTACTTCGCCTCGTACCCGCTGGTGCTGCTCTTCAAGGGCATGAGCGTCGCGACGCTCCAGACGCTCGTCTACCTCACCGCCATGATCAAGCTCGGCACCACCATGATCTGGATGATCACGGTGAGCCTGAACACCAACATGGGCGTCGCCTGGCACCGCTTCCTCGCCTTCCCGAACATCTGGTTCAAGCGGGACGCGGACGGCTCCACCGCCCTCGGCGAACTCCAGCCCATGACGTCCGGCGGCAAGCCCATCGACTGGGAGGACCCGGGCGAGGACGACACCTTCGGCGTCTCCCAGGTCGAGCAGTTCTCCTGGAAGGGCCTGCTGGACTTCTCCACCTGCACCGAGTGCGGCCGCTGCCAGTCGCAGTGCCCGGCCTGGAACACGGGCAAGCCGCTCTCCCCCAAGCTCCTCATCATGTCGCTGCGCGACCACGCGCACGCCAAGGCGCCCTACCTGCTCGCGGGTGGCGGCAAGACGATGGAGGGCGAGGAGAAGGCCACGCCCGAGCAGCTCGCCGACGTCCCCGCGGCCGCTCTCGCCGAGGCCGAGCGCCCCCTCATCGGCACCCTCGAAGAGAACGGCGTCATCGACCCGGACGTCCTGTGGTCCTGCACCACGTGCGGTGCCTGCGTCGAGCAGTGCCCGGTCGACATCGAACACATCGACCACATCGTCGACATGCGCCGCTACCAGGTGATGATCGAGAGCGCGTTCCCGTCCGAGGCGGGCACGATGCTCAAGAACCTGGAGAAGAAGGGCAACCCCTGGGGCCTCGCCAAGAAGCAGCGCGTGGAGTGGACCAAGGAGGTCGACTTCGAGGTGCCGATCGTCGGCAAGACGGTCGACGACCTCACCGAGGTCGACTACCTCTACTGGGTCGGCTGCGCGGGCGCCCTGGAGGACCGGGCCAAGAAGACCACGAAGGCCTTCGCGGAGCTGCTGCACATCGCGGGCGTCAAGTTCGCGATCATGGGCGGCGACGAGAAGTGCACCGGTGACTCGGCCCGCCGCCTCGGCAACGAGCCGCTGTTCCAGCAGCTCGGCCAGGAGAACGTCGCGATGCTGAACATGGCGTACGGCGAGGACGAGGACGACGAGTCGACTCGTAAGCCCAAGTCCGCGAAGAAGATCGTCGCCACCTGTCCGCACTGCTTCAACACCATCGCCAACGAGTACCCGCAGCTCGGCGGCGAGTTCGAGGTCATCCACCACACGCAGCTGCTCCAGCACCTCATCGACGAGGGCAAGCTGATCCCGGTGACCCCGGTCGAGGGCCTCATCACCTACCACGACCCGTGCTACCTGGGCCGCCACAACAAGGTCTACACGCCGCCGCGCGAGATCATGTCGGCCGTCCCCGGCCTGCGCCAGCAGGAGATGCACCGCCACAAGGAGCGCGGCTTCTGCTGCGGTGCCGGCGGTGCCCGGATGTGGATGGAGGAGCGGATCGGCAAGCGCATCAACACGGAGCGGGTCGACGAGGCGTTGTCCCTCAACCCCGACATCGTCTCCACCGCCTGCCCCTTCTGCCTGGTCATGCTCACCGACTCGGTCAACGGCAAGAAGAACGACGGCAAGGCGAAGGAGTCCCTCCAGGTCGTGGACGTCGCGCAGCTGCTGCTCGACTCGGTGAAGACGCCGGTCGACCCGGCGGGCGAGGCGGAGTCCGTCGACGCGCCGGAGCCGGAGCCCGTCAAGTAGGGCTTGAGGCTCTCTCCTCCTTCAGGCCGGTTCCGCCTCTCGGGGCGGGACCGGCCTTTCGCTTACGTCAAGGGGTACGGCGCCCAGGTCGCACCACACGAGCTTGCCCTGCGGACCGCTGCTCGCCCCGGGAGCGCACCACCCCCACCCGTCGGAACACTCCCGTACGAGGCCGAGCCCTCTGCCCGCCTCGTCCGACGCGGACGCCCGCGCCGGGCACGGTGGTGTGGGGTCGGTGTCCCACACCGCGATGCGGAGGGTCGCGCCCGCGCAGTACAGCCGGAGCGACGCAGGCCCCTTGGTGTGCTGCACGGCGTTGGCGACCAGCTCCGTCGCGAGGAGTTCGGCGGCGTCGGCGAGGTGCGGCAGTCCGTGTGCGCCCAGGATGAGGCGCAGTGCGTGGCGGCTCACGGTGACGGACCGGGGATCGTTGGGGACGGTGAGGCTGTACGCCCAGGGCGGTTGCATTGCGTGGTCGGGCGCATGGTCGGTCACTGGCATCGGTGCACTCCGTTGTGCGGGGAGGGAGTTGGCGGTTTCACGGCGACCGTGCGGCGGTGGCTGTGTCGCGTCCGCCATGGCAGGGCGGGGCGGTGCGCTTCCGAGGTCCGGGGACGCGGTGTGTGCGGCGCGTCACTGACGGTAGAGACTAAGGTTAGTCTCGCGCAACCCTCCGTCGTACTCTGGTCACCCAATGGAGCGACCAACGCCCCGATACGTAGCCCGCCTTGGGCGGCGCGGGAGGTTCATGTGCCAAGGAAACAGCCCACTGCTAGGCAAGAGCGGCTCGGTCGCGAGTTGCGCAAGATGCGTGAGGCGGCGGGGCTGACGGCACGTGAGGCCGCGCGATTGCTCGGTGCGGTTCCCGTGACGATGAGCCAGATCGAGACCGGGGTCGCGGGCGTCAGCGAGGTCCGAGTACGGCGACTGGCGTCGCACTACTCCTGCGCCGACGGGGAGTTGATCGACGCGTTGGTGGCTATGGCCACAGATCGGACGCGGGGCTGGTGGGAGGAGTACCGGGAGTCATTGCCACCCGTGTTCGCGGACTTGGCGGAGCTGGAACATCACGCACAGTTCATGCAGGTGATCGGTACCGCGCACGTTCCAGGGATGCTCCAGACCGAGGACTACGCCCGGGCAGTTCTCTCCTATCGGGTGCCAAACCTTCCGCACAGCGAGCTGGAGCTGAGGCTGGCTCATCGCATGCGGCGCAAACTGGTTCTTTCCGAGGAGAGATCGACACCGTTCGAGGCGGTGCTGCACGAATCCGTTTTGCGCACCCGTGTCGCGGATCGACGCGTGGCCCACTCCCAACTCCACGCGCTCCTGGCGGAGTCGGAGCGCACTCACATCACGGTGCGAGTCGTCCCGTTCGACGTCGACGGCTTCGCCGGAGCGAGCTCGATGATGCTGTATGTGGGTGGTCCCGTGCCCGCGTTGGACACCGTCCAGCGGGACGCGCCGTACGGATCAGCGTTCCTCGACGCTTCCGCTCAGCTACTGGCCATGCGAACACTCTTCCGTAAGGTAGAAGCAGCGTCTCTTGAGCCCGCCTCGTCGCGGGACCTCATCTACCGTCTGGCGAAGGAACTTTAAAGTGGCCCAGTGGCAGAAGTCCTCCTTCTCGGGCCCGGGTGACGGCAACGAGTGCGTTGAACTCGCGCACGCCAGCGGCACCCTGCTGCTCCGCGAAAGCGAAGACCCCGACCGCATACTCGCCCTCACCCCGCACGCCGTGGCCGCCCTCCTCGGCAAGCTCCAGTCTTCCTGACCGCGAGGAGCTGCACGCCATGCCCCACTGGCAGAAATCCACGTACTCCGGTGGCGGTGACGGCAACGAATGCGTCGAACTCGCCCGCGCCACCGGCACCCTGCTGCTCCGCGAAAGCGACGACCCCGACCGCGTAATCACCCTCACCCCACACACCCTGACCGCCCTGCTCGGCAAGCTCCAGTCACCGCGACCGTAAGACCGGCCCCCGCACCGACCCCCGGGCGGCGAGCCGGGGGCTGGGGCACCTCACGGCCACCACGTCGCCCCCGTCGCACAACCCTTCGTACACCTCGCGAGTCACACTCCCGGAAGCCAAGCCCTGCCCAAAGGCTCACGCAGGGCCCGTAGATGCCCTGCCCCGCCCCACTTCTGGGAGTACCACGTGCGCGTAAGAAACCTGGCCGCCACCGCCACCGTCGTGGCTCTCGCGGCTGCGGGGCTGACGCTGCCGCTGGCCGGTTCGGCGAGCGCCGCATCCACCCTGAAGGACGACTTCAACGGCGACGGCTACCGCGACCTCGCGATCGGCTCGCCGCACACCAACTCCGTGACCGTCACCTTCGGTTCGGCGTCCGGCGTCGCGAGCAACCGGGCCACGACGCTCACCCAGGATTCGATCCACGTGCCCGGCGTGACCGAGCCCGAGGACGAGTTCGGCGAGAGCGTCACCACCGGTGACGTGAACCGCGACGGCTACGCCGACCTCATCGTCGGCGCCCCCGGCGAGAAGGTCGACGGAAAGCCCTCCGGCTCCGTCACCATCGTCTGGGGCAGCAAGGGCGGCTTCACCTCCGGCGGCCGCGTCGTGAACTCCCCGGCGGACACCGCGGGCCGCTTCGGCGAGGCCACCGCCTGGACCGACCTCGACTACGACGGCTCCCCCCAGCTCGCCGTGATCAGCGGCGACAACTGGTGGTTCTACAGCGACGGAAACGAATTCGACCGCCCGTTGGGCCTGGAGGTCGACTTCATCCCCGAGGGCGCCCGCCTGGACGGGATGATCGCGGGCAACTTCAAGTACAAGGACGGCGTCGGCTTCGTCCTGTACGGCGAGCGCGCCGACGGCGGCGCCTGGACCGCCCACATGTACGGCGGCGTCGGCGACTACGGCTACCAGGCCGAGATCATCGCCGAGGGCGACGACCCGACCGCCACCCGCTCCGCGGCCACCGCCGGTGACGTCAACGGCGACGGCTACGACGATCTGATCACCGGCAACCCGCTCAACGGACGTGGAGGGAAGGGCGGTTCCGTCAGCGTCCGGTTCGGCGGCGACCGCGCGTTCGGTGCCCCAATGACGTACAACCAGGACAGCGCGGGCGTGCCCGGCGCCGACGAGGCCGACGACCACTTCGGCGCGTCCGTCTCCGCGGGCGACGTGACCGGTGACGGCCTGCCCGAGCTCGCGGTGGGCGCGCCCGGCGAGACCGTCGGCACGGTGGCCGACACCGGCAGCGTCACGCTCCTCAAGCCCTCGGGGGGCGCGTTCACCTCGGGCAAGGCCTGGCACCAGGAGACCGCGGGCGTGCCCGGCGTCGCCGAGCCGGGCGACCACTTCGGTACGTCCGTACGCCTGAAGGACATCAACAAGAACGGCAAGGCGGACCTGGCCACCGGCGCCACCGGCGAGGACATCGACACGACCCGGGACGTCGGCGCCGTGTGGGTCCTGCGCGGCACGGCGACGGGCCTGACCGCGTCCTCCGTGACGTCCTTCAACGGCCAGGACTTCGGCGTCGGCGGCGTGAACGCGGGCTTCGGACACACTCTGCGCTGACCCCGGCCCGCGCCGACTCCCTTCTCGGCGCAAGCCGCTCAAGCTCAAGCCGCTCAAGCTACTCAAGTTGGAGAAATCTAAGTGACTCAGCACGTGCGGAAGCCCGCGCGGAACAGGCTCATCGCGGCGGGCGCCCTCTGCGCCGCCACCGCCCTCGGCATCACGGCCCTGACGGCGGGCGGCGCGTCCGCCGCCGAGCCCTCGAAGCCCCGCGCCGACTACAACGGCGACGGCTACGCGGACCTCGCGGTCGGCGTACCCGGCGCGACGGTCGGCGGCAAGGCCAAAGCCGGTTACGTCAACGTCGTCTGGGGCGGCGCGTCCGGCCTCGGACAGCACGGCTCGGTGACGGTCAGCCAGTCGACCGCGGGCGTGCCCGGCACGGTCGAGGCGGGCGACAAGTTCGGTACGGCCGTCGACTCGAACGACATGAACGGCGACGGTTACGCCGACCTGATCGTCGGCGCCCCCGGCGAGGCCATCGACGCCGCCCAGGGCGCGGGCACCGTCACGATCGTGTGGGGCTCCGCGAGCGGATTCAAGGGCGGCTTCACCGCGGCCTCCGGAGGAGACGACGAATCCCGGGGCTACGGGGCGCTGCTCACCACCGGCGACTTCGACAAGGACGGTGACAACGACATCGCCCTGAACACCCACTTCGACGAGAGCAGCTCACTCGCGATGCGGGCGGGCCCGTTCACCGCGGGCTCACCCGCCACGCTCTCCAAGATCCAGAGCTGGCACTTCGGCGGCCCGACCCTCGTGACCAGCGGCGACTTCGACGGTGACGGCGGTGACGACATCGCCGTGGGGTACAACGGCATGGAGATCGCCGGCACCTCGGTGCTCAGCCGGGCGTCCGGTGAGTGGAAGGGGCTGTGGTCCACCGGCGACAGCAGCAGGACCGCACTGGCCGCCGGTGACTTCGACGGCGACGGCACCGACGACCTCGCCATCGGCAACGTCCAGCCCAACCCCGAGTCCGAGAGGACCGCCTGCGAGGACCGTCTCGGCGGCGCCATCCTCACCGTCTACGGCAAGAAGGACGGCACGCTCGGCGACGGCGGCTCCTCCTGCACCACGCAGGCGAGCCCGCAGGTCGGCGGCGACGCTGAGGCCGATGACAACTTCGGCGCGCACCTCGCGTCCGCCAACCTCGACAAGGACGGCATCGACGAGCTGATCGTCGGCGCGGACACCGAGGCCATCGGCACCGCGAAGAGCGCCGGCTCCTACTGGGTCCTCGCCTCGCTCGGCACCGGCGAGGGCCTCGTCGGCCCCTCCTTCAGCCAGAACTCCACGGACGTGGCGGGCACCGCGGAGGCGGGCGACCGCCTCGGCGCGGCCGTCACCACCGGCGACTACAACGGCGACACCTACCCGGACATCGCGGTCGGCGCGCCGGGCGAGGACGGCAAGGGCGGCGTCTGGTACGGCGCGACCCCGAAGGACGGCCCGAACCCGCCGGTCACGTCGGTGACGCCGGGCAAGCTGGGCCTTTCCGGGTCCACGGAGTACGGGGCTGTGCTGGGCCGGTAAAACACCGGATTCGTCGAATTCATACCCAAGCGGGAGACCGCTCGGGGCGGGGGCCGCTCGGGGCGGGGGCCGCTCGGGGCGGGGGCCGCTCGGGGCGGGGGCCGCTCGGGGCGGGGGCCGCTCGGGGCGGGGGCCGCTCGGGGCGGGGGCGGGGGCCTGGACATGTACTGGGGCACCGCCCCGACGCCGTGCCGCGCCCCGCCCCGTTCCGCCCGGCAAAGGCGCGCACAACCCTCCCTCAACTCCACCTGTCAGACAGGTGACGTAACGGCTTGACCACTCCGTTCAGAGCGGCGGCACCCAAGCGCCGTCGCTCGCCCCAGAGTTGCCGTACCGACCCCGAAGAGTTGGAGCCCTCATGCGCCCCCGCCCACACACCCGCACCCGCACCCGCAACCTCGCCCTGGCCGCGGCCACCGCGCTCGCCGCGACCGGCCTCGCTCTCCCCCTCGCGACCACCGCGACCGCCTCGGTCACCTCGGAGCGCACCTCTGAGCCCACCGAACCCACCCCCCTCACCAGCGACTTCGACGGTGACGGCTACGCGGACCTCGCCGTCGGCGTGCCCTCCGGCACCGTCGACGGCAAGGCCAGGGCCGGTTACGTGAGCGTCGTCTTCGGCGGCGAGGGCGGCCCCGGCTCCAGCAACGTACGGCGCATCACGCAGGCCACCGTCGAGGTGCCCGGCACCCCCGAGACCGGCGACCGCTTCGGCGGCGCGGTCACCACCGCGTACGTGGACGACGACAAGTACGCCGACCTCGTCATCGGCGCCCCCGGCGAGGACATGGACGGCAAGGCCGACGCGGGTTCCGTCACCGTCCTGTACGGCACCGGCGACGGCTTCGCCCTGGCCAACACCGCCGGCCGCGGCGAGAAGGCCGGCGACGCGTACGGAAACTCCCTGGTCGCCGCCGACTTCACCGGCGACACGGACGTCGACCTGGCGATCGGCGGCAAGGACAAGGTCGTAGCCAACTTCAACCCGTACGCGGCCCGCACCGAGCCCGTCATGGCCAAGTCCATGGGCGGCCGCGCCCCCGTCATGACGACCGGCGACTTCGACTCCGACGGCCGCCCCGAGCTGGCCGTCGCGTACTACACGGAGAACGCGCCCGACATCCAGTCCCACGTCCTGCTCTACCGCTACAGCACGGACGAGCGCCGCTTCGACCTGACCTGGAGCAGCGACAACAGCGCCGCCAACGCGCTCGCCACCGGCGACTTCAACGGCGACGGCCACGACGACCTCGCGCTCGGCAACTGCCGCGAGATCGCCGACGAGAACATCGACGACCCCTGTGGGCCCGAGGAGATCGCCAAGGGCGGCGGCATCCACATCCACTACGGGGACGGCGACGGCCTCGTATGGGAGGGCCAGACCCTCAACCAGGACACCCCGGGCGTCCCGGGTGTCGCCGAGACGGGCGACGACTTCGGCAACGCCCTCGCCGTCGCGGACATCGACGGCGACGGCAAGGACGACCTGATCGCGGGCGCCCCCGGCGAGGCGATCGGCAGCGCGGCGCGCGCGGGCGCCGTCACCGTCCTGAAGGGCGGCGCGAAGGGCATCCTCGACGCGTCGGGCGCGGCGAGGGCGGTCGCGTACCAGCAGGACTCCCCCGGCATCCCCGGCGCCGCCGAGAAGGGTGACCTCTTCGGGGCGGCGCTCGCCACCGCCGACCGCAACGGCGACGGCCGCCCCGACCTGGCCGCCGCCGCCCCGGGCGAGAACGCCTCGGCGGGCGGCGTCTGGAACCTGCCCTCCGTCACGGCGTCCGGCACCACGGCCGTCACCCCGAACTCGATCGGGCTGCCCGCCTCTTCGCACCCGTACGTGTATGGAGCGGTGCTGGGCCGCTGATCCCGCCCTGCCCGGTCGGTCGGCCTCGGCCTGTGGCACACCCCCCTGTGGCAAACCCCTCAGGGTTCCCCTAGGGGTTGTCACAGGTCGGCCGCAAACCCTCTCTCCTCCCGAGGAGGGACGACCCGCCCCCGTAAGACCAGGTACGTTCGATTCGTGGCTGGATTCAGGATCGGACGCGGCCGGGACAACCGCGCCCCGCAATCGCGACCGCAATCGCGACCGCAACAACAACCGCGGCAGCAGCCGTACGGGCAGCAGGCCCCCCAGGGGCAGCAGCAGCCGTACGGCTACCCACCCGCGCCGCCGAACCCGCAGCAGCGGCAACAACAGCAGTACGGCGGGGGCGGCCCCCCGTACGGCGGCGGTGGCCAGCAGCAGTGGCCGCAGGCCGGCGGCGGCGGTGGCGCTCACGGCGAGCCGGAGTACTTCGGCGGCCCCGACGGCCAGGGCCACGGTCAAGGCCAAGCCCACGGCCACGGCCACGGCCCCCAAGGGGGCTACGACCCCTACGCGGCCAACAACCCCGGGCACACCCAGGCCTTCTCCATCGGCGAGGACCCCTACACCCAGGGCGACACGTACCGCGCGGGCCAGGCTCCCGCGGCGCCCATGGGCCCGCGCCTGCACTGGAAGGACCTGCTGCGCGGCATCGTGCTGCGCCCGGGCCCGACCTTCCTCCAGATGCGGGACTACGCGATGTGGGCCCCTGCCCTCGTCGTCACGTTCCTCTACGGCCTGCTCGCGATCTTCGGCTTCGACGACGCCCGCTCCGACGCGATCAACGCCACGCTGTCGTCGGTGGTCCCGTACGTCCTCACCACCGGTGTGGCGATCACCATCAGCGCCTTCGTCCTGGGCGTCGTCACGCACACCCTCGCCCGCCAGCTCGGCGGCGACGGCGCCTGGCAGCCGACGGTCGGCCTCTCCATGCTGATCATGTCCCTGACGGACGCGCCCCGTGTGATCGTGGCGCTGTTCCTGGGCGGCGGCCAGACGTTCGTCCAGCTCCTCGGCTGGGCGACCTGGCTCGCGGCGGGGGCGCTGCTCACGACCATGGTGAGCAAGTCACACGACCTGCCGTGGCCGAAGGCGCTGGGAGCGGCGTCGATCCAGCTGCTGGCGATCCTGTCGATCATCAAGCTGGGCACGTTCTAAACGACGCACGTACATGTACGTACACGTACGTACATAGGAGAAGGGCGCCGTGGGGGTCCACCTCACCCCGGGCCCCTGGAGACGAAAAGCCGCGGAAAACAAAACGGCGGGGGGGGCCGCGCGATCCAGACCCCCCCCCCGCAACCCCGGGGGCGCGGCGCGCCAACC
>NZ_JBSFRK010000080.1:0-21466 GCF_053589195.1 Streptomyces sp. NPDC003379
CTACGAGGCGGACGGCAGGCAGATCAATCGCGAGGTCTTCGAGGGTGACGTGTCTCCGTTCATCGAATATCAACGGATCGCTGTACGCCGGGCCGCCCGCGCCCCTTGGGCGACCGCTCGCGCCCGTCTCAGACGACCGCCCCCGTCCCTCGCCCCTTCCTCCTGCGCGCCTCCAACGGGCTGTAATCTTCCGGCTCTTGAGCCGCAGGACCGCCTCGCGCGGGCGGCGGCGCCACGGGGGTCGCGGGGTGGCGCTGTTCGAGCGCGACGGCGATCGGAACCGCCGTGAAGACCGTCGACGCGATGCCGACCACCACCCCGGCGATCAGCGCCAGCGAGAAGTCGGCGAGCGAGTCGCCGCCGAGCACGGCGAGCGCGGCCAGGATGAACAGCGCGCCCATGCCCGTGTTCACGGTGCGCGGCAGCGTCTGCACGACGGCGCGGTTGGCGGTGGACTCCAGGTCGCCGCGCGGATCGCGGCGCCGGGCCTCGCGTACGCGGTCGAAGACGACCACCGTGTCATTGACCGAGTAGCCGATCACGGTGAGCAGGGCGGCGAGGAAGACACTGTCGACCGGCTTGCCGAGCCAGGCGAAGAGGCCGACGACCAGCAGGACGTCGTGGACCATCGCGGACACGGCCGCCGCGGCGAGCGTCCACCGGAAGCGCACGCTCAGGTAGATCAGCTGGGCGGCGACGGCGATGCCCAGGGCGATGAGGGCCTTCTGCCGCAGTTCGGTGCCCAGACTGGGACCGATCAGTTCGTCGCGTTCGACGGTGACGGTGCCGCCCGGCCTCTCCAGGGCCGCCTGGACGCGCCGCTGCTCGTCGTCGGTGAGCCGCTCCGTGCGTACGGTGATGTCGCCGTCCCCGGACTCCTGCACCACGGCCCGCGGGAACCCCGCGTCCGACACGGCGCCGCGGGCCGTGTCGGCGTCGACGGGCCTGCTGGTGCTGTACTCGACGAGCCGGCCGCCGGTGAACTCGACGCCGAAGTCCAGGCCACGCAGGGCGATCCCGGCGACGGCCACGGCGATCAGGAGGGCACTGGCGCCCAGCCAGCGGCGCCGGTGGCGCACCAGGTTCGGGTCGCGTCGGGCCAGCCAGGCGCGCACGCGGCCCGTGGAGGCGATGCCGGTCAGGGCGGGCCGCTCGCGTACGAAACGTCGGGCGACGGCGAAGTCGGCGAGCACCCGGGTGATGACCAGTGCGGTGACCATCGAGGCGAGGACGCCGATGCACAAGGTGACGCCGAAGCCCTTCACCGGTCCCGTGGCGAAGAAGAACAGCAGCCCGGCGGCGAGCAGCGTCGTCACGTTCGAGTCGACCACCGCGCTCCACGCCTTCGCGAAGCCCGTGCGGACGGGCCCGGCCAGGTCCGTGGAGCGGACGCCGAGGTACTCCTCCCTGGCCCGTTCGAAGACGAGGACGTTGGCGTCGACGGCCATGCCGATGGCCAGGACGAACCCGGCGAGGCCGGGCAGGGTCAGCGTCGCGCCGAGCGCGACGAGAGCGGCGTACGAGATCAGTCCGTACAGCGCGAGGGCGAGCGCGGCGAGCACGCCAAGGAGCCGGTAGACGATGGTGATGAACAGCGCGGTCAGGGCGATGCCGATGAGCGCGGCCTGGGTGCTCGCGGCGATGGCGTCGGCGCCGAGCGTGGGGCCGACGGTCCGCTGCTCGACGACGTCGACGGGCACCGGCAGGGCGCCGCCCTTGACGAGCGCGGCGAGGTCGCGGGCCTCGGACCGGCTGAAGTCGCCGGTGATCTGGGTGGAGCCGCCGGTGATGCCGACCTCGCACGACACGCCGCCGTCGACATCGGGCGCCGAGATGATCTTGTCGTCGAGGGTGATGGCGACGCGTCGCTCGGGTGCGCCCTGGGGTGCGCAGGCCGCCTTGCCGGTGACGCGCGCCCAGGCGTCGGCCGCCTTGTCGCGGAAGTCGAGCGAGACGACCCAGCCCTTGAGGGACTGCTGGTCGAGGAGTGCCTCGGCGTCCTTGACGCCCCCTCCGGAGAGCGCGGTAGGGCCGAGGACGAGGTGGTTGCCGGGTCGTTCGGGGTCGGGCAGGGTCCGCGAACCGTCGGCGGCGGGCTCGGCCCCGCCCCGCTCCGCGGACTCCCCCGTCACCGGGTGGACCGTGAGCTGCGCGGTGCGGCCGATGACTTCGGCCGCCTTGCGGGGGTCCTGCACTCCGGGGAGTTCGACGATGATCCGCTTCTCGCCGGAGCGGGCGAGGCCGGGCTCGGCGACACCGAGCGCGTCGACGCGCTGCCTGAGCACTTCCAGGGCGCGGTCGGTCGAGGCGGCGTCGGCCTTGACGGTGGGCGAGTTCTTGGTCTCCAGGACGATGTGGGTGCCGCCGCGCAGGTCGAGGCCGAGGCGAGCGGTTTGGGTGAGGGCGATGTAGACGGACAGGGCGACGACGCACAGCGCGACGACCGCCCGCCACAAGGGCGCACGGGACTTGGGTTTGGGCGTACGTGATGCGACCGCACCTGTTTTGGCGGGCGGTGCACCGGACTTGGGCGCACGGGACATGGGTTCTCCACGGATGAGGGCAGGACGGAAGGACGCGTGACCGGGCGGCGCGGTGCGCGCCGGGTCAGGCGTCGGGGACGGTCTGCGTGCTCATCGGTGGGGCGGGGCCCGCGGCGCGGCGGACCCGACCGCCTCGCGCGGCTGTACGCGCGTGGTGGCGGGCCGGGCATCGGGGCCGCCCGCGGCGCGGTGCGGCGCCGTGTCGACGGCCGTGCGCGCGGGGCCTACCGGCTGTGGGCCCGGAATGTGGGCGTCGAGGCGGTGCGCGAGGACGACTCGCAGCGCGGGGGCGTCCTCGGGTCCGGTCTGCTTCCCGGCGTGTGCCACCACCGTGTGGTGGGTGAGCGGGCCGTCGTCGAAGGAACCGTACGCGGTCGCGGCGGACGGGGCGAAGAGGGCGAGGACGGCGACGACGAGACACAGCGCGGCCCCGGCCAGGCGCTCGGAACGGCTCTGCTGTGACACGCGTGCCCCCCGTTCCCTCGTCCGTACCGCCCGCCGAGCGCTACGGCGACCGGCACCCAGCTGCCCGGCGGGGCACGCACGCGTACCCCGCCCCGTCAACGTACGGACCCCCACAGGCGGTTCCGCCCCGCACCCCCGAACTCGATCCCGTCCACGGCCCCACACGCGGCCCGCGAGGAACAGAACAGGCACGCACGGCGAACCCTGCCCCGATCAACGTACGGACCCCCACAGGCGGTCCCCTCCTCGCCCGCGAACACAACCCCCGCCACAACCCCACACGCGGCCCGCGAGGGACAGAACAGACACGCACGGCGAACCCCGCCCCCGTCAACGTACGGACCCCCACCGGCGATCCGACCCGCACCCGCGAACACACCCCCCGCCACGGCCCTGCATGCGGCAGGCACGCACGGCGGACCCGCCCCCGTCAACGTACGGACACGCGGTCCGCGAGTCGCAGGCAGGGCACGCCCCCCCGAGCAGTTCCGGCCCCGCCCGCTGCCTCACCCCCCGTACTCCACCAAGCCGGTGGGCACCACGATCTGCCGGGGCGGCTCAGCGTCCTCCCCCGCGGGCCCGCCCCGTACGCGGTCCGCGAGGAGGCGGCCCGCCGTGCGGCCGAGTTCGTCGCTGTCGTAGGTGACGAGGGTGAGGGGCAGGCCCAGCGCGTCGGCCAGTTCGAAGTCGTCGAAGCCCGCCAGGGCGGTGTCCGCGCCGGCACAGGGACGGGCTCTCAGGGCGCGGATCGCGCGGAACGCTCCTATCGTGTTGCGGTTGTTCGAGCAGAACAGCGCGGTGGGCGCGTCGGGCCGCGCGAGCAGTTCGGTGGCGGCCAGCGTGGCCTCGTGCGGTTCCGTCTGGCCCTGGCGCACGAGGCGGTCGTCGACGGCGAGGCCCGCCGCCGTCAGGGCGGCCGCGTAGCCGCGGAGCCGTTCGGTGCCGGTGTACACGGCCGGGGGCGAGCCGAGGAAGCCGATGCGGCGGTGCCCGCGGTGCAGGAGGCGCGTCGTGGCGGCGTGGGCGCCGCCGAAGTCGTCGACCAGGACGCAGTCGGCCGCGAAGCCCTCGGGCGGGCGGCTCGCGAGGACCACCGGCACCCCCTGGGCCGCCGCCGCGGCGAGGTGGCGCTGGTCGGCGCCCGCGGGGACGGCGATGATGCCGTCGACGCGGCGGGCCACGAGGTCGGCGACCAGCTCACGTTCGGCGTGCGGGTCCTGGCCGGTGTTGCCGATGACCGTCTTGAGGCCGTCCTGGACGACGACGGAGTCCACTCCGAGGGCCAGGCGTGAGTAGAAGGGGTTGGCCAGGTTGGTGACGACGAGTCCGACGAGGCCGCTGCCGCGGCCGAGCCTGAGGCTGCGGGCCACCTCGTTGGGGCGGTAGCCGAGCGCGGCCGCCGCGGCGCGGACCCGTTCGCGGGTGGCGGGCAGCACCCGCGGGTCGTCGCGCAGTACGCGGGACGCGGTCATCGCGCTGACCCCCGCGCGTTCGGCGACGTCCCGCAGGGTGGGCCGACCGCCCCTTCTGTTCTCGTCCATGTCCCGTTCCGTTACTGGGCTCGGCCATGTCCCGTTCCGTTACTGGGCTCGGCCATGTCGTTCCGCCTCAGGCCACCGCCGCCGCGTACGCCGCCGCCCCCACCAGCGCCCCGTTCTCGCCGAGCGCCGCGCGGCGCAGCGTCACCGGAGTGTCTCCGAGGCCCGCGCGCAGGGCGGGCCGGATCAGGTCCCACGAGGCGGCCATGGCTCCGCCGACGACGAGGGCCGTCGCGTCGAAGTCGCGCAGGTGCGGGGCGAGGACGGCGCCGAGGGTCGTGAACGCCTCGTCGAGGACGCGGTGCGCGCGCCGCTCCCCCGCCCGCGCGCGCTCCGCGATCTCGCGCACGTCCCGGGGCCCGCCCGGCCCGCCCGGCCCGCCCGGCCCGTCGCCGTAGCGCGCCAGGATGGCGCGGCGCGACACCGCGTCCTCCAGTGGTCTGCCGCCCTCCTTGAGCAGGTCGACGCGGCCTTGCGGCGGTACGCCCGGCCCTTCGCGTCGCACGTCGCCGTCGACGGCGAAGGCCGAACCGACGCCCGTCCCCAAGGTGATGCCGACGCAGCGGCGGTGACCGCGCGCGGCGCCCGCCCACCATTCGCCGAGGAGGAACGCGTGGGCGTCGTTCAGGAACACCGCCTCCGCGGGGCGCGGCCACACGCCGTCCAGGAGCACCGCCCGTATGTCGATGCCGTACAGGTCGTCGAACTTGCCGACGCCTTCGAAGCGGGCGATGCCCTTGTCGTAGTCGAAGGGGCCGGGCACCGCCACGCCCCACACCTGTCCGGCGGGCGCCTCCAAGTCGTCGGCGCAGCGGACCACCGCGCCCAGGATGTGTTCGGCGGTGCCCCGGGCGTCGAGCGGCCGCCGTACGCTGCGGGCGACGCCCGCCGTGTCCGGGTCGGCGAGGGCCGCGGTCACATGGGTGCCGCCGATCTCCAGGACGGGCCTCATGAGTCGCCGCGCACAGGAGCCTGCCGGACCAGGGCCTTGACGACCTTGACCGTGCGGCCGCCGATGGCCGCCAGGCGGTAGGGGCCGACCGCCGCGGGCACCGTCAGCGTCTCGGCGTACGACAGGGTGTGCCGCTCCCCCGCCTCCGTGAGCACTACGACGCCCTCGCCCTCCACCACGTTCAGGACGTGGAAGCGGCCCGCCGTGTCGTCGTCGGCGACCGCGTCGGCGCCACCGTCCAGGACGTAGCGCCGCACCTCGTAGAACATCTCCTCCAGGGCGCCGAGGAGTTCCTCGCACCAGCCCTGGCCGCGGCGCAGGGTGCGTGGTTCCTGGACGAGGTCCCGGACGACCGTGTCGCCGCGCCGCTCGGTCTCCAGGTTGGCGAGGCCGTGTTCGTAAGGGAGTTGGCGGGGCTCGCCGTCGGCGTCGGGGCGCAGCCAGTCGTAGAAGCGCAGGGAGTAGAGGTAGGGGGTGGCGCTGATCTCCAGGACGAGGTTCCCGGCTCCACTGGCGTGCGGGGTGCCCGCCGGGATCATGAAGAGGCGGCCGCGGTCGGCGGGGAAGGTCATGACGTGGTCCTCGGGGTCCATCGGCACGCCGTCGTGCGCGGCCTCCTCGATCTCCTTGCGGAAGAGGTCGAGGTCGGCGTCCTCGCGCAGGCCGAGGAAGACGCGGGTGCCGGGGCCGCCGAGGGTCAGGTAGTACGTCTCGTGCTGGGTGTAGGGCCAGCCGAACCGCTCCCGCATGTACGGCTCCTTGGGATGGCAGTGCACGGAGAGGTTGCCGCCGCCCACGGTGTCGAGGTAGTCGAAGCGGATCGGGAAGGACGTGCCGAAGCGGGCGCTGACGTCGGGTCCGAGCATGGCTTCGGGGTGCAGGACGCAGAGCAGCTGGAAGGGGATCTCGGCCTGTTGGCCCGGGTGGGTGCCGATGAGGACGCCCGCTTCGGGGGCGATGAGTTCGTAGCCGAGGGCGGTGTTGCGGTCCCCGGGGTTGAAGCCGAGTTCACTCTGGGCCCAATGCCCGCCCCAGGGCGTGGAGTTGAAGTACGGGAGGGTGCGTACGGGGCGCCGGGCGAGGGTGGCGAGGGTGGCGCGCAGCCCGTCGCCGTCGATGTACGTGGGGCGGTCGTGGTCCTGTACGTCGAGCCAGCCGTCGACGCGGGGGGCGAGCGCGTCGCGGTGGCGGTCGAGGACGGGCCAGTCGATGTAGAAGAGGCGCCTCAGCCCGCCCTGCTCGGACGGCAGTCCGAGGTTGCGTCCGATGCCCGCGGCCATGGCCGCCTCGGCGTGGCGCTTGGGCAGGTCGGCGTACCAGAGCAGGTCGTGCGGGAGGAGCGAGGCGCCGGGTCCGTGGACGAGCAGCAGTTCGCCCGCCGAGGGACGCGGCGGGCGGG
This sequence comes from Streptomyces sp. NPDC003379, assembly GCF_053589195.1. Classification (NCBI taxonomy): domain Bacteria; kingdom Bacillati; phylum Actinomycetota; class Actinomycetes; order Kitasatosporales; family Streptomycetaceae; genus Streptomyces; species Streptomyces sp. NPDC003379. The sequence goes on from NZ_JBSFRK010000080.1 coordinate 6,898, forward strand.
GCAGGTCGTCGAAGAGGTCGCGCAGCGGGTTCTCGGCGAGTCGGCAGTAGTAGGGGTCGTCGGTGGTGTCGGTGCGTTGGCGCACGGTCTCGGGCGGGGCGTGGTGGGCGCGCAGGTCGAGGGTGCGCACGGTCGTGCCGAGCGCGGCCAGTTCCTCGCCGAGCCGGTCGGCGAGGCGGTCCCAGTCGACCGTCGGCGGGCCTTCCACGGCGACGGTGGCCGGGCCTTGGGGCAGTCGCGCGGCGACGGCCCGCCAGCCGGTGGCGAGGACGGCCCCCGGTGCCGGGGCGTAGCGCGGGTCGAGCCGGTACACACGTTCTCCTTCGTGCGGACGTACGTACGTGAACACATGCGGGGGCGACTTCAGGGACGTACGAAAAGAACCGCGGTGGTCCCGAGGGCGGGGACATCGACCGCCACCTGCCCGCCGGTGCCGGGGAGTTGGGCGCCCGCCGTGCCGAGGAAGTCCGCGCGGTGTGCGGCGGTGACCGGGAAGCGGGCGCGGACCGGGCACGTCAGCGGCTCCTCGGCGAACGACTGGAGCCGCAGCAGGACCTGGCCGGGCCGGGGCGTGGTGGCGCCGACGAGGCGGACCCGGGGGTCGCCGATGTCGGCGAAGGCGTGCTGGTCGGGCGCGCCGTCCGAGACCCCCCTGGCTCGGACGGCGCGCAGGGGGCGGCTCCAGGCGGCGGCCGTGTGGGGACCGAGGCCGTCGGTGGTGGGGCCGCAGGCCAGGCTGTAGCGGTAGGTGAACGCGAAGCCCTGCCTGCTGGGGAAGTTGGTGTCCCAGAGGTTGTTGTGGATCCAGGAGAAGAGGGTGGCGGGCTCGTCGTGGTCCATCGTCCTGGGGAACGGCGCGTACGGCAGGGCGATGTTGCCGAACTGCACGAGCGGCGCGTCCTGCGTGGACCAGGCGACCGCGAGGGTGTCGTCGCGCAGCGTCACCCAGCGCCGGACCGCCCGCATGTGCAGGGCGGAGCCGGGCACCACGGGCAGGCCGCTGCCGGTGGCGCCGCCGGATGCCTCCATGCGGACGACCGGGTCGTCGAAGGCGAAGGGGAACGCGAAGTAGGCGCTCTCCTTGCCGAGGCGGGCGTCCTTGTCGAGGTGGTTCTCGATGTCGAGGCGGGGCACGCCGTGCGGCAGGGTCAGCGTGGTGCGCAGCCGGTTGGCGCCCGCCGGGCGGGTCTCGTACGTGATCGACTCGGCGGTGGCCGTGGAGCGGCGGGCGATCAGCGCGGCGGGCGGGGCGACCGCGCGGACGCCGAGGTGTTCGAGCCGGTCCGAGGCGGTCGTACGGCTGGAGTTGTGGTTGAAGCCCCCGGCCGTGGTGTAGCTGTCGTGGAGGTAGCCATTGAAGCCCACGACGGCGTCGGGGCGGACGAGTTCGCGGCCGGTCGCCTTGTCGACGACCGAGGCGACGCAGGCGTGTGCGAGGTCGACGCGGACGGCGAGGTGCTCGTTCTCCAGGAGGGTCGGGTCGGGATGGGCGAGGGCTTCGGCGGCGGTCTCGGCGGGGTCCTCGCGTTCGGTGCCGCCGGTCGGGTTCCAGCCGGTGGCGGCCTTCACGGTCGCGGTCCGCCGCTCCGGGGCGGTTTCGGCGGCGGCGATGACGTCCAGGCGCACAGAGCCCGCGGCCGGCACATCGTCGACGCGGACCAGCAGGAAGCGTCCGGCGTCGCGGTGGTCGTCGTTGGTCTGCGGCCGCTCCTCGTGGGCGAGCCGTCGCCCGTCGCGGGCGTCGCGCACGGTCACCGGATGGTGCGGCGGCACGGTGCTCTCCGGCAGGAAGACGCGTACGACGTCGGTGCGCGGCCAGGAGCAGGTGTTGACGGCGTGGTACGCCGCCGCCGCGTCCGGCGGGGCGGTGAGCCACTGCCCGAGGCGGGCGCTCGCGCGGGCGAGGAGCGCGTTGCCGTCGTCGTGGGCGCGCAGGGCCTGGCCGTACTTCCAGTGCCACTGGTGCGCGCCGCTGTGGCCGCCCTCGTCGCCGTGGGTCCACGGGTCGCCGGCGCCCCAGGTGTGCTCGTCGAAGAGCGACACCGCTTCATAGACCCCGGCGGCGTCCCTGCTGTCGTCCTCGGCCCCCGTGGCGCCGAGGAGGGCGGCGAACGTGCCGATGGTCTGGGCGTCGGCGACCACGGACTGGGCCGTCCGGGCCAGGGACAGCGGATGTGCCCCCGACCCGACCCCGTCGACCCACCAGTCGGTCCAGTCGCCCTCGAAGGTGCGGATCTCGCCGCCGAGCCTGGCCTCGGCGTCGGTGAAGAAGTCCTCGTTGCGGGAGAGCCGCAGCCGGGGGAAGGCCCAGGTGTCGTTCCAGCGGCGGACGGTGTCGGCGATGATGCGCCGGGGCGGCGCGTTGTCGCCGAACTTTCCCTGGACACGCAGATGGAGGATTTCCCAGGGGTAGGGCTCCCGCTTGACCTCGGTGTGGTCCATGGGCCAGCCGAAGATGCCGCCTTGGTAGGGGTACGGGTGGGTGGCGAGGGAGGTGAGGTAGGCGGGCAGCAGGTCGTCGACGTCGGCGTACCGCGTGTCGAAGCCGAGCAGCGGGCCTTCCATGTAGGCGAGGCCGTGCGGGGTGTCGGTGACCCACACGAGCACGCTGTTGCCGCTGGGCGCGCGCCAGCGGAAGAGGCGGGGCAGCTTCTCCCCGCCGACGAGGTGGGGCACGGAACGCCCCGCCCAGTTGTGCGCGACGGACAGGTGCTTGACGCCCGCGGCGGCGAGCGCGTCGACGAGTCCGACGACCGCGCCGGGCACGTCGGTCTGCATGGCGCAGGTGAGGTCGACGCCGTGTTCGTCGCGTATGTCGTGGGCGAGGCGCAGGAGTTCGTGCAGCTCGTCCGTGGAACAGGTCTCGGTGTGCAGGTTGAACGGCATCGCCGTCAGTTCGATGCGGCCCTCGCGGACCCTGCGTACGAACTCCGCCACCTGCTCGGCGGGGCGGGCCTTCACCCACTGCTGGAAGGACCACAAGGACTCGACGCACCACCTGAACCGGGACTCGGCGGGCCAGTCGTCGGTGGCGCGGGTCAGCTCCAGGCAGGAGTCGAGGAAGGACAGGTGCTCGGCGAGGACGCGGCCCTGCGGGTCGGTGTAGCCGATGTCGAGGTGGGAGTGGTGGACGAGGTGCAGGGTCCAGCGGCGCTGCGGGGTCAGCGGTACGTCGATGCCGTGCCGCCCCTCCGGGAGGCCGACGGTGACGCGGGTCGCCGTCTCGACGGCGGGCAGCAGAAGCCGTACGGAGCGGCCGGGCCCGGCGACGCGCTCGGCGCGCACCGCTGTGCCGGATTCCGTACGGACGGTCAACTCGCCCGGCAGCTCAGTGCCGTTGGCGGGTTCGACGCGCAGGGACTGGAGCAGGGTGCCGTCGTCGGCGTGGCACAGGAGGGGTTCCTCGGTGAGCCTGAGGGTGGTGCCGTCCGCCAGGGTGCCTTCGGCGCTCACCACACTGGAGCGCAGGCTGTCGCGTATCCGGTCGTTGTCCCAGTCGGTGGTGCGGACCAGAGCCCGTGTCGTCATGCGGATCGCTCCCGGGAGGCGGTGGTGTGGTCGGGTCAGCGGGCGGACGCGGTGACGCCGCGCAGGAACAGGCCGCGGAACACCAGGAAGAGGACGAGGGTCGGCGCCGACACGATCAGGGCGCCGGCGAGGATGACGGGCGGTCCTGTCGTGGAGTAGGCGGTGTTGAGGGCGGTCAGGGCCGCCATGACGGGCTGGACCTCGGGGCTGCGGCTGAGGGTGATGCCGAGCAGCAGGTCGTTCCAGACGGCCGTGAACTGGAAGATGAAGGCCGCGCCGAGCCCGGCCCTCATCAGCGGGACGTGGATACGCCAGAAGATGCGTCGGAAGGACGCGCCGTCGATCAGCGCGGCCTCCGTCAGCTCCGGGGCCATCGTGGTCAGCTGGTTGCGGATCAGGAAGAACGCGAAGGGCACCGCCCACGCCGTGTACACGAGCATCAGGCCGAGCCTGGTGTCGTACAGGTCGGCGTCCGCGTAGAGGCCGAAGAGCGGCGCGAGGAACATCTGCAGCGGGAAGAGCGTGCCGGAGTAGATCAGCCAGAACCAGAACGCGGGCCTCGGGATCGGCAGCACGACGACGGCGAACGCCGCCATGGCCGCCACCAGGACCGCGAGCAGACCGCAGACCACGGAGTAGAGCAGCGATGCCTGGAAGCTGTCGCCGATGCCGGCCGCGTCCCAGGCGGTCCTGACGTTCTCCCAGAGGTCGAAGCCCTGCACCGTCCATTCGGGCTTGCCCGCGTACTCGGCCGACGGCGTGAGTGCGTTGACGACCAGCAGGTACAGCGGGACCAGCCAGAGCAGCACACATCCGGCGACGAGCACGTTGCGCACCGCGCGTCCCATCACACTCCCCCTCTCAGCCGTTGGCCGTGGTGTCGGGCATCTGGCGGCGCAGATACATCCAGGACGAGGCGACGACGATCACCGAGAGGACGAGCGCGATCGCCGAGCCGTAGCCCACGTGGAAGAGCCGGAACGCCTCCCGGTACATGCTCAGGGCGAGGGTCTCCGAGGAGCGCGAGGGGCCGCCCTTGGTGAGGACCCAGATCATGTCGAACGCCTTGAGGCTGTTCACGATGGCCATGCCCACCACCACGACGGTCACGGCGCGCAGTCCGGGCAGGGTGATGTGGCGGAACATCCGCCAGCCGCCCGCCCCGTCCAGTGCGGCGGCCTCGATGGTCTCGCGCGGGATGGCCCGCAGGCCGATCGCGAAGAGCACGACGTTCAGTCCGGTCGCCTGCCATGTACTGGCGACGATCATCGAGAGGGTGTTCTGCGGCCACTCCAGGAGCCATGCCTGCGCCCAGCCGTCCAGGCCGATGCCGCGCAGCAACTGATTGACCGCGCCGTCGGAGGTCAGCAGGGAGTTCCACAGGACGGCGGTGGCGGTGGCCGAGATCGCGTACGGCAGCACGATGATCAGCTGCACGACGCCGCCGAACCGCATGCGGTGGGTGGCGACGGCGATGAGCAGTCCGGCGAGGACGGGCAGGAGCAGCGTTCCGGCCACCCACATCACGGTGTTGAGCAGCGACCTGCCGAAGATGGGGTCGTCGGCGAGGCGCGCGTAGTTGTCGAGCCCGGTGAAGCTGCTCGTGAAGCCGTTGTCCTCGAAGAAGCTGCCGTAGACGCTGCGGAGGAACGGATAGACCAGCAGGACGCCGACGAGGGCGAAGGCGGGCAGCGCCCAGGGCACGCCGGCGAGGGGGCCGCCGAGCCTGCCGCCGCCCGCCTTCGCGGCCTGGTGCGGGGTGCGGGTGGGCACCCGGCGTCGTACGCGCACGGCCTTCGCGGCGCCGCCGTGCGCGGGGGTGGCGGTGCCCGTCATGTCTCCTCCGCCTCCCGCCACACCTGCCACGCGTCGTTCGCGCGGTCCTGCATGGTGCGCAGCGTCTTACGGTACGAGGAGGGATCCAGGAGGAAACCGGCGAGGTCGTCGACGGTCGCCTCGACAAGCTCGGGCGGGCCCTGCTCCCAGAAGCGGTTGAGCAGCCACAGCTTGTCGCCGCGTACCTTCCTGGCGAGGGAGCCGATGAGGGAGTTCGCGGCCTCGACCCGCGGGTTGGGGCAGCCGTCCTGGAGGGTGTGCGAGAAGGCCTTCATGACGGCGGGGTGCAGCCAGGAGCGGGTGGCCTCCAGCGCCTCCGCGCGGTCGGGGCCCTTGACGGTGGCGACGAGGGCGCTGGACTCGAAGATGACGCTGGGGCGGGCCTTCGGGTCGGCCATGGGGAGCACGAACGCGCCGAGGTTCTCGCCCGGCCTGCCGCCCGCGCCCGCGAGGGTGGAGCCGAGCCAGGTGCCGCAGGGCACCATGCCGACCTTGCCGTGCAGCATGGCGGAGGCGGCGTCGGTGTGGTTCATGTCCATGGGCGTGAACCAGTCCTTGTCGATGAAGGACGCGAGGGTGCGCAGGGCGCGTTCGGCGCGCGGGTCGGTGTACCGCTCGCGGCCGTTCATCAAGCCGTCGTAGAACGCGGGGTCCTGGCGGCTGAGGACCTCCTGGAACCAGATGAAGGAGGGCCAGCGTTCGTGGGCCGTGCCGTGCAGCGGGGTGATGCCGGCCTTCTTCAGGCGTGCGCAGGCGGCGAGGAAGTCGTCCCAGGTCCGGGGGGCTCTCAAGCCGTGCTCGCGGAAGACCTCGGGGTTGTGGAAGAACACCCAGTACGCGAGGTTCATCGGCAGTCCGTAGACGCGCCGCCGGTAGGTGAACGCGTCGCGCAGGGAGGCGTCGACCCAGCCCTTGCCGACGGCGCTGTCCCACTGCCGGGTCAGGTCCTCGATGCCGCCGGTGCGGGCGAGGTCCTGGAGGCGGTAGCCCGACCAGTACTTGAGCATGTCCGGCGTCTTGCTGGTCCGCAGCGAGGACTTCACGATCTGCTCGAACGACTCCAGGGACGGATTGACCTCGGGGACCAGGCGCGGTGCCGCCACGGACTTCATGGCCGCGCCCGCGGCGGCCATCGGCTTCTCCCACGCCGCGCTGTCGCCGAGGACGGCGACCTTGCCCGGGGGCTGCCCCTCGGCGGTGGCGCAACCGGTGGCGGTGGCGAGGGCACCGGTCGCGGCGGCCAGGAGGACGGTGCGGCGTTCGAGTGACGCTCTCGGCGCCCTCGTTCCCGGGTGACGACTACCTGACATGGATGACTCCCTCAGGTGTGCCTCGTCCCGTTGTTAGCGTTAACACGGGCGTCATGGAGCTTCACCGCGGGCGCACCGGATGTCAATGGGACGCGAGCAGCCGCATACGCCGTCAACTCCTGTGCCAGGTACGGGGATTCGCCGCCGCGCAGGTACGCGTCGCGCAGCCGCTCGCCGTACTGGAACTCGCACCGGGGCGGGTACGTCCCGGGGTGGATGCCGCTCTGGACGGCGACGGTCGGCCCGACCGGCCGCAGGGCCTCGCCCGGGGCGCCGGTCCGGGTCACCCCGGCGTCCCCTCTTGTCACCCAGGTGCCAAACGCCCTCATCCGGACGCGCATCCCCACACATAGTGAACGGTCCAGACGTGAACTACGTTGCCCGAGCCCCGGAAACCCCCACCGCCCATCGCCCCGAGGAGAACGTCCATGCGGATGCCCGCAGAGCAACGCACCGTCGCGGCCCTCGCCGCCGTCACCGCAGTCGCCACGCTCGGCCTCGCCGGACCGGCCGCCGCCGACGCCGACGCCACGGAGCCGTTGCGCTATGTCGCTCTCGGCGACAGCTACAGCGCCGGATCGGGTGTGCTGCCGCTCGACCCGAAGGCGCCGCTCCTGTGCGCCCGCACGTCGAAGAACTACCCGCACCTGCTCGCCGCCTCCCTCGGCGCGAAGCTGACGGACGTGACCTGCGGCGGCGCGCAGACCAAGGACTTCACCGCGGCCCAGTACCCGGGCGTCGGCCCGCAGTTCGACGCGCTGAAGAGCGACACGGAGCTGGTGACGCTCACCATCGGCGGCAACGACAACAACACGTTCATCAACGCGATCCTCGCCTGCGGCAGCGCCGGCATCTTCTCGGGCGGCAAGGGCAGCCCCTGCAAGGACAAGCACGGCGACACCTTCAAGGAGCAGATCGAGTCCAAGACGTACCCGGCGATCAAGGCCTCCCTGAACCAGATCAAGGCGAGATCACCGAAGGCGAAGGTCGCCATCCTCGGCTACCCATGGATCACCCCGGCGAAGGCCGTCCCCGGCTGCTTCGCCAAGATGCCCCTCGCGGAAGGCGACGTCCCCTACCTCCGCGATCTGCAGACCGACTTGAACGGCGCCGCGCAGCGCGCCGCGGCGGAGACCGGCACGACGTTCGTCGACATGGCCGCCGCCTCCGACGCGCACGACGCCTGCCGCCCGGCGAACCAGCGGTGGATCGAGCCCGTGCTGTTCGGTACGAACTTCGTCCCCGTGCACCCGAACGCCGCGGGCGAGGCCGGGATGGCCGAGCAGACGGCCAAGGCGCTGAAACTCTCCTGACCCACCCGCAAGACCGACTCGCCCGCACAACCGGTGAACCACCCACGCGCGGAGCGGCGGCGGAGGGCTGCGATCCTGGTCCGGTGACCGGAACCACGTGGCCCACCAGCAAGAACCGCTCCGCGCGGACCCTACGAGCCGGCGTCGGCGGCGCGCTGCTCCTCGCTCTCCTCGGCTCCTCCCTCGCCGCCTGCTCCTCCGGTTCCGGGGACGCCGTCCGCCGCCCGCCCGTCGACGCGGCCTTCGACTATCAGCTGGGCGGCGCCTACCGGCCCCCGTCGAAGGTACGAGCCGTCTCCCGCGACCGCGGCGCCGATCCCGCCCCCGGCCTCTACAACATCTGTTACGTCAACGCCTTCCAGGCCCAGCCCGGCAAGGACGCCGCGCGCTGGTGGCAGCGCGAGCACCCCGATCTGCTGCTGCGCGACGAGGACGGGCGGACAGTCGTCGACGAGGACTGGCAGGAGCCCCTCCTCGACATCTCCACCCGGGAGAAGCGCGCCGCGCTCCTCGACGTCGTCGGCGAGTGGATCGACGGCTGCGCCGAGGCCGGCTTCGACGCGGTGGAGCCGGACAATCTCGACTCCTACGAACGCTCCGAGAGCCTTCTCACCGCCGACGACGCGGCGGCGTTCGCCCGCCTGCTCGCCCGGCGCGCCCACGACGAGGGCCTGGCCATCGCCCAGAAGAACACCACCGACCTGCTGGAGCGGCGCAGCACCATCGGCTTCGACTTCGCCGTGACCGAGGAGTGCGCCCGCTACAAGGAGTGCCCCGATTTCGTGGCGGCGTACGACGGGAGGGTCTTCGACATCGAGTACGAGACGAAGGACTTCGACACCGCCTGCCGCTCCTGGGGCAGAGAACTGTCGGTGACCTTGCGCGACCGCGACGTCCGGCCCGCGGGAGAGGACGGGTACGTGTACCGGCGCTGCTAGCGGCGCCTGGGGGCAGCGGCTAGAAGAACTCGTCGAGCAGCCGGTAGAAGGCCAGCCGGCTCTCATCGACGACGACCACCCTTCCGGCCACCCCGGCCCCCTGGACGTAGCGCTCCAAGAAGCGTTCCGCGTAGGCCGTGCCGAACCACGGGTCGTCCTCGCTCACCAACTCCCGCAGGGCGATGGCGAGATCGGTGTGCCGGTCCGCCCGGCCGAGGCGGACGACGTCGATGACGCCGGTGACGCGGCAGGTCTCCGGGTCGATCAGTACGTTCTCCGGGGTGAGGTCGCCGTGGGTGACCACCAGGTCCTCCGACGCCGGGCGGGTGCGCCGCAGTTCGTCCAGGAGGCGCTGTCCCGACCAGCCCGCGCGCTCCTCGTCGAGGTTGTCCAGCTCCACGAGACCCTCGTGGACGTTGCGGTCGGCCTGCGCCTGCGTCACCGCCAGGCTCCGGTCGAACGGGCAGTCCGCCGGAGGCAGTTCGTGCAGCGCCCTGGTGACGTCCGCGAGCGCCTCGGCCACGGCGAAGCGGCACTCCTCGGGCCACCGCTCCGCGGCCGGCCTGCCCGGCACGGCCTCGGTCACCAGCCAGACCGCCTCCCCGTCGGCGCCCCGCTCGACGACGCGCGGCACGGGGATGCCCCGCCCCGCGAGCCAGGCGAGGCGGTCGGCCTCGCCGGACACGTCGAAGGGCGAGCCCTCGTACGTGACGGGGGCGACCTTGACGTACAGATCGGGACCGGCACCGCCCGGGTCGGTGAGGCGGTGCACCTCGGCGCCCGACGCGCCGTCCGTCGCGGGGGTCCACCGGTACCGGGCGAATCGTCGGCGCAGATCACTGTCCATGATCCGCATCATGGCAGCCGGGCAGCCCCCGCCCCAGCGGATTTACAGGCTCCGCCGCTCCCACCGAATTCACGGGGTGCTCAGCTCTCCCCCTCCGGTGGCGGAGGCGGCTTCGGTGCGCCGCGCGGGGGTGCGATCTTGCCGTAGAGCGAAGAGGGGCCGCTCGCCGCGACCGGGGTCGGGGCCTCGTCCGCCGGGAGCAGCGCGTCGCGGTGGGCGCCGGGGTCCCAGCCGGTCTCCACGACCCGCTTCTGGAAGACGACCGCGCCGAGCAGGACGGCCGCTCCGATCAGCAGCATGAGGACGACGCCGCCGGCCTCGCCCGTCTTGGCGGCGTACCCGATGAGCGTGCCGAACCAGCCGAAGTCGGCGTCGCCGAACGTGGTGTTCTCCTCGCCGAAGGCACCGAGGACCTCCAGGAGCAGCGCCGGCAGGAAGGTGATGAGGACGCCGTTGACGAAGGCGCCGAGGGCCGCGCCGCGGCGGCCGCCGGTGGCGTTGCCGTAGACGCCGGCCGCGCCGCCGGTGAAGAAGTGCGGGACCAGGCCCGGCAGGACGAGGGCGAGTCCGAAGGCGGGGTGGAAGACCCAGGCGAGCAGGCCGAGGCTGATGAGGCCGCCGACGAAGCTGGAGATGAAGCCGATGAGCACGGCGTTCTGGGCGTAGGGGAAGACGATCGGCGCGTCGAGCGAGGGCACGGCCCCGGGCACCAGCTTCCGCGCGATGCCCTGGAAGGCCGGGACGAGTTCGCCGAGGATCGTGCGGACACCGAAGAGGATCACGGCGACCGCGATGCCGAACTGCAGGCCCTGCATCACGGACTGCATGACGTAGTCGCCGACGCCGCTCGCGCCCGCCGTGCCGTCCTCGCTGAAAGCCTTGAACGCGGCCTCCTTGCCGACCTTGGCGAGGAAGACGAGGGACATGATGAGGTAGATGAGGACCATGGACAGGGCGGCCGCCACCATCGAGTCGCGCAGGAAGCGCAGCCCTTCGGGGAGGTTCATCTCCTCGGTGGAGCGGCTGCGGCGGCCCACCAGCCGTCCCGTGGCGCCCGCCGCGATGTATCCGGCCGTGCCGAAGTGGCCGATCGCCACGCTGTCGTTGCCGGTGACACGCTTGGTCCAGGGGTGCGCGAAGGCGGGCATCGCCACCAGCAGGATGCCGAGCAGGACGCCGCCGACGACGACCACGACCCACGAGGTCTGGCCGCCGATGGCGAGCACCATCGTCAGCAGGGTGGCCATGAAGAGCATGTGGTGGCCGGTCAGGAAGACGTAGCGCAGGGGCGTGAAGCGGGCGAGGAGCAGGCTGACGGCGAAGCCGAGGATCATCAGCCAGGCGACGCGGGCGCCGTACTGCTCCTGCGCGATGCCGACGATCGCCTCGTTGGTGGGGATCACGCCGTGCGCGCCGGTGGCGCCCTGGATCATCTCGCCGAGCGGGGCTAGGGCGCCGACGACGAGCGTGGCGCCCGCCCCGATCAGCAGGAAGCCGAGCGTCGCCTTGATGGCGCCGCCGACGATCTGCCCCGCGGGCTTCCGCAGCGCGAGCAGACCGGCCGCGGTGATGAGGCCGATCAAGTAAGCGGGTTGGCTGAGGATTTCGTTGACGAGGAACTCGGCGATCGACACGAGCCAGTCCATGGTGGGTTCTCCTTGCCCGGGTCGTCAGACGTCGTACGTGTCGCGCAGGACGCGGTCGGCCTCCGCCGCGCTGGTGAAGTCCTCGACGACCTTCACCGGGACGCCGACGTCGCCGAGCGTCCTCGCGATCTCCCGCGAGGTGAGGATGGCGACGGCCTCGTTCGCCTTCCCCTTGGCCGAGATGGTGTCGGTCGCCTCGACGGTGACGTATCCGCTCCAGCCCCAGCGGTCCAGGACGCCTTCGAGTGTCTGTTTGAGGAAGAGGCTCGTGCCGACGCCGTTGCCGCACACCGTCAGGATCTTGTGCGGGTCGCCGGTGTCGCGTGCCGCCGCCCGGCGCGGGCGCGCGTCCTGCGGGGGCGTGTCCTGCGGGCGCGCGTCCTGCGGGCCGCCGGTCAGGAGGGCGTGCACGGCCTGCGGAGTGGGCGCCTCGCGCAGGGCGCGCGCCGTGTCGGGGTCGGTGAGCAGCCGGGCGAGCGCGCCCATCGCCGCGGTGTGTGCGGAGGCGTCCTTCGCGGCGAGGCCGACGACCAGTTCGACGGGGTCGTTGGCCTCGTGGCCGAACTCCACGGGCGTGGCGAGCCGCACCCAGGACATGCCGGTGGCGAGGACGGCGGGCGAGGGCCTGGCGTGCGCGAAGGCGAGACCGGGCGCGATGACGATGTAGGGGCCGTGCTCTTCGACGTTCTCGATCATCTCGGCGGTGTACGCGTCCGTGGCGGCGCCCGTCGCGACCATCAGGTCACCGGCGCGCCGGACGGCTTCGCGCCAGTCGGCCGCCGGGGCGTCGAGGAGGACGGCTTCCACGGGGAGGATCTCGTTCAGCGCTGCCATGCGCATGATTCTCGCCGACGCGGACGCGATGCTCAGCCCGGCATGTCGACCACGTTCCAGCACTGGTTGGCGCCGGAGTTCGGTGTCCACGTCGTCACGGCGGCCCCGTCGTGGGTGGCCTGCCCGCCGACCTCAAGGAGCCGTCCGGCTGGGGCGTTGAGGAGGGTCCACGTGCCGTCCAAGGAGGCCGACCCCGCAAGCGCTGGCGGCTGCGCCGGACCGGTGGCGACACCGGCAGCCTCCAGCGCTACGTCATCACCGACCCGGCGGGAGGAAAGCGCCTGGCCTCCGGATGACGCCCCTGTGCTGGAACGGCGTCGATGACGAGTCCGGTGCCGTCGGCGGTGAGCTGCTTGCCGCTCCGCACACCGGTCAGCCGGTAGGTGTGGCCCTTCTGCGGCAGGGCCGCGTCCTTCGCGACGCCGGACACCCCGTCGACCACGAAGGAGGTCACCAACTCCGCGGGCACGGTGAAGCTGGCCTCGCGGTCGGTGACGCCGATGGCGTCGTGCCGTTCGAGCTTGCCCCGGGCGCTGGTCACCACGGGCGTGACGGTGGCGCCGCGGCTGACGCGGCCGAACTTGGACAGGTCGACGGTGACCGCGCGGTCCGCGGTGGAGCTGTTGACGTGGACGACGGTCGCGCCTCGGCCGTTCTCGGCGACGGCGGCGGCGCTGGAGGTGTCGTCGACCTTGACGAGGCGGTCGCCGGGCTTGCTGTAATGCGCGAAGTTGCGGGCCGTGTCGAACTTGGTGTCCGTACGGATGGGGCACGTGTCGAGCGTGTCCTTGGAGGTGCAGCCGAACGGGGCCTTCTCCAGGGAGAGCCCCTGCGGCACGCCGTCGATCCCGCCCGCGCCGCATCCCTGGCCTGACGGCCTGAAGGCCTGACGGATCCGAGCCGTGCAGCCGGTTCAGCCCCGCACCGCCCGCACGTACGCCTCGATCGCCGGGCGCGGCGCGCGGTCGAGGAGGGTGCGCAGGTCGTTGTGGGCGATGGACGTGCCGTCCAGGAAGCCGCCGGTGATCGCCGAGTACGTGCTCAGGAGCATCGGCACCTGGAAGGGCAGGGCCTGGCCCGCCTCGGTGAGGGCGGCGCGGGTCGCGGCGAGGGAGTCCGGTTCGTACGAGCCGCCGAGCGCGGCGGCCAGATCGGCGCCGCCGATGGGCTGTTCGCCGACCAGTTCGTAGGTGCGGCCCGCGTGCGCGGCCGGTGCGGTCGCCACGCGGACGGCCACCTCCGCGAGGTCCTCGCGGGCCACCGCCGCCAGGCGGCCGGTGCCCAGCGGTGCGGCGATCGTCCCGTCGGGGCCCGGCGCGGCGACCGCGGCGAGGAACTCCGCGTACAGGCCGTTGCGCAGCACCGTCCACCGCAGCGCGGAGGCGCGGAGTCTGCGTTCGGTCCAGCGGTGGGCCAGGGCATACGTGAGGTGGTCGCCGTCGCCGCTGAGGCTGGTGTAGACGAGGTGGCGCACGCCCGCCTTCTCCGCGGCCGCTATCGCGGCGTCGTGGCGGGCGATGACGACGTCGTCCTCGGCGGCGCCCGCGGAGATCATCAGGAGGGTGTCGACGCCGGTGAAGTCCAGCGAGACCGGGTCGTCGAAGTCGACGCGGCGCTCGCCGGGCCCCGGGTCGCGGGTGCCGAGGACGACGTCGCCACGGTCGGCGAGGCGGGCGGTGACGAGCTTGCCGAGGGCGCCCGTGGCGCCGGTGATCATGAGCATGGGATGGTTCCCCCGTGGTGAGTGGTTCATCTCCGTGACGCCGCTGAGCAGCGGCTGCGGAACCATCATCAGCGGCGGCGAGCACGCCGCGTAAGGAGGCACTTGAATGTCGGCAGGGCACACCGCGGTAACCACCCCCGCGGCCGGGGAGCCGGTCATCAGCTGTGAGACGCCGCAGGACGAGTGCGGGGTCAGGGACGTCCTCGACCGGCTGGGCGACAAGTGGTCGGTGTACGTGGTGGTCGAACTCGCCTCAGGTGTCCTGCGGTTCAAGGAGTTGCAGCGCAGGATCCACGGCGGCATCTCGCAGCGGATGCTCACCGTCACCGTGCGCCGCCTGGAGCGCGACGGTCTGGTGAAGCGGACGGTGTATCCGACGATCCCGCCCCAGGTCGAGTACGAGCTGACCGAGATGGGCCACAGCCTCACGCACCTCGTCAAGGCGCTCGCCGACTGGTCGATCGGCCACCGGCCCGCCATCGCCGCCGCCCGCGACTCCTACGACGCGGCGCGGCGGCAGCCCTGACGGCGCCGGAACGGGCCTGAACGAATGAACGACCGAGCGGGCCGGTCGGAGCCCCCCTCAAGGGGTGC
>NZ_JBSFRK010000081.1:0-21383 GCF_053589195.1 Streptomyces sp. NPDC003379
ACCACCTTGCCGATGTCGCCGACGCGGCCGAACGCGGCATCCACCGGATCTGCTCCAATGAGCAACTCCCGTGGTCCTTCCTCACCCACACCGGAGTGATAATCCATCCCGAAACACCACAGAACTAACGAAAAACTCAGTAGTGTCCTGCGTCAGTAGTTGGTCGTTAGTTGGTACATGACTTCTGCTGCTGGTGCGTCAGTTCCTCGTCGGGGCCCCAAGCTGGAACCGCTCCTGCTGTCCGCTGAAGAACAGGCGCAGTTGGAGCGGTGGACGCGTCGGGCAACCAGGCCCTGGCCTTACGCGCTCGGATTGTGCTGGCGTGTGCGGGACCTGAGGTGCCGCCGATTGTCGTGGTCGCCCGGGATCTGCAGGCGAGCGCGGACACGGTCCGTAAATGGCGGCGACGGTTTCTCGCCGAGCGGCTGGATGGCCTGGTCGACGAGCTCCGGCCCGGCCGGCCGCCCACCATCAGCGTCGACCAGGTCGAAGCAGTCGTGGTCAGCACCATGGAACCGCTGCCGGAGAACGCCACCCACTGGTCGCGTACGTCGATGGCTCGGCACAGCGGCCTGTCGAAGTCGAGCGTGGGCCGGATCTGGCGGCAGTTCCAGCGCAAGCCGCACCTGGCGGACACCTTCAGGCTGTCGACGGACCCGCTGTTCGTGGAGAAGGTCTACGACGTGGTGGGTCTGTATTTCAACCCGCCCGAGGGTGCGGTGGTGCTGTCGGTGGATGAGAAGTCGCAGATCCAGGCCTTGGACCGGTCTCAGCCGGTGCTGCCGATGATGCCGGGCATGCCCGAGCGGCGCACTCACGACTACGTGCGCAACGGCCTGACCACCTTGTTCGCCGCGTTCGATGTCGCCACCGGTGAAGTCATCACCTCCCTGCACCGCCGGCACCGGGCCGCGGAGTTCAAGAAGTTCCTGATCCGGATCGACAAGGAAGTGCCCGCCCTGCAAGTCCATCTGATCGTGGACAACTACGGCACCTACAAAACCCCTGCGGTCAAGGCCTGGCTGGCCAGACACCCGCGCTTCGAGCTGCACTTCACGCCGACCGGTTCCTCCTGGATCAACCAGGTCGAGCGCTGGTTCGGCTACCTGGCCCACCAGATGATCCGCCGCGGCGCACACAAGAACATCCAGAACTTGGAAGCCGACATCCGGGCCTGGGTCAAAGACTGGAACCAAGACCCCAAGCCCTTCATCTGGACCAAAACAGCCCAGGAGATCCTCGACTCACTCGCCCGCTTCTGCCGACGGATCTCCGGCGCAGGACACTAGCTCTGGGGCAGCGTGGTTGCGGGCGCGTCGGCGCTGCTGTGTGGCGATCAGGGGAGAGGGTGCTCGCGGTTCAGGGGCCTGGTCTGACGAGGAGTTTTTGTTGGTCTGCGTCAGGGTGGTTGTGCTGAAGGGCTGAGGTGGCGTGGGTCCTCACGTTGGGTGATCACTCTGCAGGCGGGTCTTGGGGATGGCCAGTTCTGATTGGTGCAGACCATGTGTCGGGTTGCTGTTCTGGCGGCTCTGCGTCCAGGAACGGCCAGCAATGCCCGTGAATTTCGCACGTGCCCACTGTGCGATCCCTTGTTCGATCGACCGCCAGGGTTGGCGAATTGTGCGTGGTCCTCGCTTCCAGCTGGTTACGCTGAGTGGCGCTCACGCCTCACCGTCTACAGGGTGTAAGTCGGTCGCCTATGGCTATTTTGCCTGCTCGCAGCCGCGCCGGGACCGCGAATTGTGTTCCAATTCACATTGACGTCGGGAACTGTAGGGCGTTGACTCACACGGTCTGTGGAGGACTTGTGACTCTGGGGTGGGGACTGTGGGGCTGGAGCGGGGGCACCGTGATGCCGGTGCACGAAGACGAACACGTGGTGTGATCGGGACGGTGACAGCGGCGATGCTGCTGTCGTTGCTGCCTTCCGTGGCGCATGGGGCCGCTGGCCCTGCGCTTGCGAAGGCCCCGGTCGGCGGGCTGAGTGAACAGTCCGCGTCCGAGCGGGCGGTGGCGTCGGGGGAGCCGGTCGAGGTGACCTCCGAGCGCACCGAGTACACGACGACGCTGGCGAATCCGGATGGCACGTTCGTCATTACCCAGGCAACCGAGCCCCAGCGTGCCCGGACCGCGGAGGGCGGCTGGCGGGGCATCGACGTCACGCTGGAGAAGCGCTCCGATGGGAGGGTCGGGCCGAAGGCGGCCGTGGTGGACCTTTCCTTCTCCGGCGGCGGCAGTGGTGCACAGATGCTGCGGCTGGGCCACGAGGGCCAGGGGCTGCGATTGGGCTGGCCCACCGCTTTGCCCACGCCGTCGCTTGACGGTGCGACCGCCACGTACGCGGATGTGCCGATCAAGGGCGTGGATCTGCAGCTGACAGCGACAGCCGAGGGCTACCGCGAGGTGCTGGCCGTCAAGACCGCGGAGGCGGCGGCCAGCCCCGAACTGGAGAAGATCAGGCTCACGGCCCGGGGGGAGGGGCTGAGTCTGACCCCCGGCGAAGGGGGTGGTCTGCGCGCCGTGGACGGCGACGGCAACGCTGTTTTCCGCGGGCCTGCCGGCCAGATGTGGGACTCCGCCGGCAACGCCGCCCAGACACCGCAGGCGCAGTCCCGCTTGGCGAAGAAGACTGCGGCGGCCCGGCTCGAACAGGCCCCCGCTCCGCAGCCCGAACAAGAGGCCACCCAGAGCCCGGTCCAGCCCGGCGAGGGCGACGCTAGCGCTGAGCTCCCCGTCACGGTCGGTGCCGGTGCGGTCTCCGTCGCCCCCGACCTGGATCTGCTGCGCGGTAAGGACACGGTCTATCCGGTCTACATCGACCCCGCGGTGGGGCTGGGCAAATCGGAGTGGACGAAGCTGTCCTCGGACGGTGACAAGTTCTGGAAGTTCAGCGAGCCCAAGGGCGTGGGCCGCTGTGGCATCGCGGACGGCTACTACTGCAGCACCAGCGGCTACACGGACCGTATGTACTTCGAGTTCGGTGCCTCCGAGCTGTCCGGCAAGCATGTCCTGGACGCGACGTTTCGCGCCTATGAGACGTGGTCGTTCAACTGCACCCCGCACTGGGTTGACCTGGAGCGCACCGACAACATTTCCGAAGGCACCCGCTGGCCAGGTCCCAAGCAGCTGAACCAGATGGGCGACCGCTACATCTCCGCAGGCCGCGGGGATCTGTGCAGTCCCGACCAGCCCAACTCCTGGGTGGAGTTCAACGACAACCCGGATGAGCAGGACGAGAACCTCACCTCCACGGTGCGGGCGCTCGCGGACGGCAAGTTCCCGCGGCTGACGCTGATGCTGCGCGCCAAGGACGAGGGCGAGCCGCGGGCATGGAAGCGGTTCGACTCCAATGCCGAACTCAAGGTCTGGTACGTCCACAAGCCTGGTGTGCCCACCTCGGTCGGCGCGATCCCGGGCACGGGCACCAAGGCGCACTGTCGTCCCTCCTCGTCGCCGCTGACGGTGACGACGGAGACTCCGACCGTGCAGGCCCGGGTGCAGACCAAGGTCGAGCAGCACCAAGGGGAAGAAGAGGGCTCCCTGCAGGCCGAGTTCGTCATGCAGCGCTCCAGCACCGACACCACATCGGGCAGCTGGTCGCAGGTATGGACCGAGTATGAACCGGACTCTGGCTGGCACCCGGACGGCACACTGGAGAAGACGACCACATCCAAGCGCGCAGACGGCGGTCTGTACCGGTTCAAGGCCCGCACTCAGTCGCACTGGAAGTACAACGGCAGAGACGGGGACCTGTTCTCGCCGTACTCGTCCTGGTGTTACCTGCGCATCGACTCCACCGCGCCCAAGCCGCCGACCATTATCACTGGCGCTCCCTACACCGAATGCACGGCCAACGCCTGCGCGCCTCATGGCGGACCGGGCCAGCCGGGCAGTTTCACCTTCAAACCGAACGCGGCCGACAAGGACGTGAAGGCCTACCGGTGGCGGCTGCTGACCTCGGACGCGGACGCGACGAAGACGGTGAACGCGGTCACGACCAACGCCTCGGTGACCGTGAACAACGTCAAGCCCGGACTGCCGGGAGCCCAGACCCTCGCGGTGGAGGCCAGTGACCTGAAGCTGGACAAGGACGGCCGCAAACGCTGGGGGCCGCCGGCCGAATTCACTTTCAAGGCCGGCCTCGCCGCCGGGTCGACCGGACGCTGGCGCTTCGACGACGGCGCCCCGGGCTCTGCCCTGATGACTGCCAAGGACACCGGTGAAACCGGCGCCCGCCACGATGTGGTCTTGCGTGACGAGGCGGGCACCGGCTGGTCGACCATGGGCCGGCGCGGCGCAGGAGACTATGCGCTGCGTCTGAATGACAACCTTAGCGAGCCCGACCAGCAGGTCGGCTACGCCTCGACCGACGGGGTGCCGGTCAACTCGCAGGACTCCTTCACCGTGTCGGCCTGGGCCTACCTCACCGATGCCTCCGCCAACCGCACCGTGCTGGCAGCCCCGGGGGAGCAGGGCTCGGCGTTCACCCTCTACTACTCGGCCACGCACAAAAGGTGGGTGTTCAACCGCACCGACCAGGACAAGAACGGCCCCACCTACATCCGCTCCATGGCCGATACGGCCAACCCCCCGCTGAAGGTATGGACCCACCTGGCCGCGGTCTTCAATGCCCAAAAGGACGGTGACAAGAGGAACGACACCATCCAGCTCTACGTCAACGGGCGGCCCCAGGGTGCCCCGGTGGTCCTGGCGGATGAGGCAACCTCGTACGAGCCGTGGACGGCGGACCGGAACCTGATGGTCGGCCGCTCCAAGGTCGGCGGCAGTTACGGCGAGTACTTCCACGGCCGCATCGATGAGATCGCCACCTGGCAAGACGCCCTGTCCCCCGAACTCATTCGCGAGGAAGGCCAGCTGGAGAACGCGGGCCTGCCGGCCAACGAGCTGGTCGCCCACTGGGATGCCACCATCTCCTCCGGCAACCAGGTCACCGAGAGCCCGGAAGATCCCGACGATCCGGCCAGCACCACCTTCCCCTACCGCCGCGGCGGCCTGGTCCTGTCGGGCTCGGGGGCCAGTTTGAGCGGTGAGGACGCGACAGCCCTGGTGCTGAACGGCACCTCTGGCTACGCCTCGGGCGATGGCCCGGTGGTCGATGAGACCGGCTCGTTCACGGTCTCCGCACGGGTACGGCTGAACAAGGCGCTGCTGGCGGCCAAACCGGTCGGCTACCGCGGCTTGGTCGCCGGCCAGTCCACACCGGTGGGCAAGGAATCGTCCTGGGCGCTGTGGGTGGAGAAGGTGGCCGACAACAATTACCTGTGGACGTTCGGCCGCACCGCCGTGGACGCGAACGGCAAGGTGATCGACTCCGCGCTCGCCCCGGCCCAGGAGCCGGTCGGCGACACGGAATGGGATACCTGGGTGGACGTGACGGGTGTTTTCGACGCCGGTGCGGACTTCACCGATGACCAAGGCGAGCAGCAGTTCGGCCGCGCCCAGCTGTATGTCGGCCCGTTCGTCCAGCAAGGCGAAGAAGACCCCGGGCTCGGCACACCGCAACAGGGCGGCACCACCCTCTCGGCGGGCCGCGGATCAGCGAAGGGCACAACCGGGCACTACCTGCCCGGTGACCTGGCGAAGTTGCGCGTGTGGACCGGGGCCATGACCTGGGGACAGGTGAGCAGCCAGATCGCCGAGCTCTCGCCCTAGACGCTCGCTGAGCCCCTTGCTGCTCTTCCTCCTGCCTTCTTGCTGACCTTCTTTCGACGGCGTGCGGCCACCGGACCACGGGTGGCCGCACGCAAGGAGATGCGTGATGAACCTGCCTGCCCTCGGCCTGCCCTGGACGCGCGGCCCCCACAGACCCGCGCGACCCCGGACCCCGGCTGCGCTTCGGACGCGGCGGATCGCGGCGGTGACCGGCTTCGCCCTGCTGCCGGGCCTGCTGAGCCCGGTCGCGTCCGCCGCCGGCACCGACCCGCTGGGCAGACCCAAACTGGACGCACCGCGCGCATCCAAGGTCACCCCGTTCAGCGCGAAGGTGAACAAGAAGACGGCGAAGGCAGTGGCGAAGTCCGCCGCGGCAGACAAAGCCGCGGCCCAGCGCGCCCGCGCCGAACAGCGCCGCACCGTCGCCTGGCCCAAAAGCGGCAAAGCCACCCTGACCCTGCCCGCATCAGGGAAAGCGAAGGCGAACCCCGGGGCCCTGCCGCTCACCCTCGCCGCACCCCAGCAGACCAAGAACAACAAGCGGATACCAGCCGCCGGCACGGTCCAGGTCCGTGTTCTGGACCAGCAGGCAGCCAAGAAGCTCGGCATCAAGGGCATCGCGCTCACCGTCACCGGCCCCAAAAACGGGGGCGCGGCGCAACTCGGGCTGAGCTACAAGGCCTTCGCCGCCGCTTACGGCGGTGACTGGGCCGGCCGCCTGCAGCTACTGCGCCTGCCCGACTGCGCCCTGAACGCCCCGGCCAAGGCCGCTTGCCGCACCCGCACTCCGCTGGAATTCACCAACCACCGCAAGGACGAGCAGCTCACCGCACCGCTCACCTTCCCCGCCACGGCCAAGAGCGGCGCGGCCGGAGAGCGGACGATGGTGCTGGCCCTGGCGGCAGGAACCAAGTCCGGCTCCGGTGACTACAAGGCCACCCCGCTGGCCTCCTCCTCCACCTGGGAGGCCGGCGGCTCCTCGGGATCCTTCACCTGGTCCTATCCCCTGCGTACGCCGCCCGCCGCGGCGGGCCCGAAGCCGGACCTGTCGATCTCCTACGACTCCGGCAGCGTGGACGGGCGCACCGCCTCCACCAACAACCAGGGCACCGCCATCGGCGAGGGCTTCGACCTCACCTCCTCCTACATCGAGCGCAAGTACGGCTCCTGTGAGGATGACGGCCAGGACAAGAAGTACGACCTGTGCTGGAAGTACGACAACGCCTCCCTGGTCCTCAACGGCCAGGCCACCGAGCTGGTCAAGGACGACACCAGCGGCACGTGGCGCCTGAAGAACGATGACGCCTCCACCGTCACCCGCCACACCGGCGCCGACAACGGCGACGACGACGGCGAGTACTGGACCGTCACCACCGGGGAGGGCACCACCTACACCTTCGGCATGAACAAGCTGGAAGGCGCAGGCGCCGATGAGCGCACCGAGTCGGTGTGGACGGTGCCGGTCTTCGGCGACGACGAGGGCGAACCTGGTTACAAGGACGGCTCGTCCTTCTCCGGCCGGGACAAGAAGCAGGCCTGGCGGTGGAACCTCGACCTGGTCCAGGACACCCACGCCAACGCCATGACGTACTGGTACGCAGCCGAGCACAACAACTACGACAAGCTCGGCGACGACACCACCGGCACCGACTACACCCGCGGCGGCTACCTCAAGGAAATCCGCTACGGCCAGCGCACAAACGCCCTGTTCTCCGCCAAGCCGGCTGCCTCCAACAAGGTCACCTTCACCTACGCCGAGCGCTGCCTGGCCACCGGCACCGGCTGTGACGCGCTGACTGAGGACAAGCGAGACAACTGGCCCGACGTGCCCTACGACACCGTCTGCAAGGACGGCGACAAGTGCACCGGCAACACCGGCCCCTCCTTCTTCACCCGCAAACGCATGACCGGCATCACCACCTACGCCTGGAACGCAGCCGCAGCGACTCCCGCCTACGCCACGGTGGATGCCTGGGAGCTCAAGCAGCTCTACCTCGACCCGGGCGACACCGGCGACACCACCGACCAGTCCCTCTGGCTGGACGAGATCAAGCACACCGGAAAGCGCGGCACCGACCTCGCCCTGGACCCGGTGAAGTTCACCCACGTCTTCCTGCCCAACCGGGTCGACGGCGCGAGCGATGACATCCTGTCCCTGGACAAGCCCCGTCTGCGTACGGTCACCTCCGAAGCCGGCGCACAGACGATCGTCTCCTACGCCACAGCGGACTGCGTGGCCGGGCAGACCATGCCCAAGGTGGACGAGAACACCCGGCGCTGCTACCCGGTGTACTGGTCGCCCAACGGCGAGAAGACTCCGATCCTGGACTGGTTCCACAAGTACCCGGTCACCGCGGTCTCCACCACCGATCCACGAGGCGGATCGGAAGCCGTCCAGCACACCTACCAGTACTCCGGCGGCGGCGCCTGGCACTACAACGACGACCCGATGACCCCCGCCAAGGAACGCACCTGGTCGATCTGGCGCGGCTACGGCAAGGTCACCCACCTCACCGGTGACAAAGACAGCGCCCAGCTCAAAGAAGTCAGCGTCTACCTGCGCGGCATGCACGGCGACCGCGTCCTCGGCACGGACGGCAAGACACCCGACCCGGACAAACGCAAGAGCGTCAAGGTGACCGGCATCAAGGCCGCCGACATCACCGACTCCGACCAGTACGCCGGCTTCACCCGCGAGAGCGTCACCTACAACGGTGATGCGGAGGTCTCCGGCACCATCAACGACCCCTGGTCGAAGCGGACGGCCATCCAGCACAAGTCGTACGCGGACACCGAGGCTTACTACGTCCGCACCGCCAGCAGCCACGCCCGAGCCAACATCACGAGCACCGCGACGCCCCGTGACCGGATCCGCACCACCAAGACCACCTACGACGACTACGGCATGGCCGAAACCGTCGAGGACAACGGCGACGACGCCATCCCGGGCGACGAAACCTGCACCCGCACCTGGTACGCCCGCAACGACGACAAAGGCGTCAGCATCAACTCGCTGGTGTCCCGCACCCGCACCGTCGCCAAGACCTGCGCCGTCACCGACGCGAACCTGGACCTGCCGGCCGACTCCGACAAACCCGGCGACGTGATCACCGACACGGCAACCGTGTACGACAACCCGCAGGCCACCACCTGGTCAGCCACCCAGAAGCCGACCCAGGGCGAGGCCACCTGGACCGGCCGCGCCAAGGCCTACACCACCGATAACGCCCCCACCTGGCAAAAGACCGCCACCACCAGCTACGACACCCTCGGCCGCCCGCTGGTGGTCCAGGACACCAACGACCTGACCACCGCGACCACCACCTACACGCCGACCGCCGCCGGCCCGCTGACCTCCAGCACCGTCACCAACGCCAAGCAGCACAAGGCCACCACCACCGTCGACTTCGCGACCGGCGCGCCGGTGAAGATCACCGACCCCAACAACAAGGTCACCGAGACCGACTACGACAGCCTGGGCCGTGTCACCAAGGTCTGGCTGCCCAACCGCTCCAAGGCACTGAACAAGACCCCCAACTACATCTACGACTACAAGGTCACCAGCAAGGACCTCTCCTGGGTGTCCACCGGCACACTCAAGGGCGACGGCTCCGGCTACAACACCACCTACGAGTTCTACGACTCCCTGCTGCGCACCCGCCAGACCCAGACCCCCAGCCCGGTCGGCGGCCGGCTCGTGTCGCTGACGCTCTACGACGACCGCGGCCTGGCCGTCAGCGCGCAGGGCGACGTCTGGGACAACACCTCCCCGCCGTCCGCCACCGTCGTACAGACCGAGGGCAGCCAGGCCCCCATCCAGACCGACACCGTCTACGACGGCGCGGGCCGCGCCACCAAGGCGGTCACCAAGAACTACGGCGTCACCCGCTGGACCACCCACAGCACCTACACCGGCGACACGGTGACCACCAGCGCCCCCACCGGCGGCCAGGCCACCGCCCAAGTCACCAACGCCCTGGGCCAGCTGACACAGCGCCGCGAATACGGCGGCCCGCAGCCCACCGGCACCGACTTCACCACCACCGACTACACCTACACCCCCTCAGGCCAGCAGAAGACCCTCACCGGTCCTGACGACGCCAAGTGGTCCTACACCTACGACCTGTTCGGCCGCCAGGTCGCTGCGAACGACCCGGACAAGGGCACGACCCGCACCACCTACGACCCTCTCGACCGGCCCACCACTACCACGGACGAGGAAGACAACAAGCTCCTCACCGGGTACGACGACCTGAACCGCAAGACCGGCCTGTGGCAGACCGACAAGACCGATGCCAACAAGCTCGCTGCCTGGACCTTCGATTCCCTCGCCAAGGGACAACAGGACACGGCCGTCCGCTACGACGGCGGGGCGACCGGCAAGGCATACACCCAGAAGGTCACCCAGTACGACAGCCTCTACCAGGCCATGGGCAGCCAGCTGACACTGCCCGAAGACGACCCGCTCGTAAAGGCGGGCGTACCCAAGACATTCTCCTTCACCACCGGCTACCGCCTGGACGGCACCATCAGCCAGGCCTCCCAGCCCGCGGTGGCAGGCCTGGCCGCAGAGACGATCGGATACACGTACAACGCCACCGGCCAGCAGCTCAAGTCAGTGGGCACCAACGGCTATCTCCAGAACGCCGTGTACTCCCCGCAAGGCGACCTGCGACAACAGACACTGGGCATGAGCGATGCCAGCACGGCAAAGAAGGCCTACCTCAACTACGACTACGAAGCGGGCACCCGCCGCCTGACCCGCTCCTACGTCACCGACGACGTCCACGGCTACATGCCGCAGGAACTGAAGTACACCCAGGACGACGCCGGCAACGTTACTTCCGTCTTCGATGCCACCACCCAGGGCGGCACTGCCAAGTCCGACTATCAGTGCTTCGCCTATGACGGCCACCGCCGCCTCACCGAAGCCTGGACCCCCAAGACCGCCGACTGTGCGAACGCGGGCCGCACCGCCTCCAACATCGACGGCGCGGCCCCGTACTGGACCAGCTACACCTACAACCAGGCTGGCCAGCGAAAAACCGAGACCCAGCACGCCAGTTCCGGCGACAAGACCACCGATTACACCTACCGCACCGACCTGAACCAGCCGCACCCGCTGGTCAAGACTGAGACGGGCGGAAAGACTCAGACCTACACCTACGACAAGACCGGCAATACCACCTCCCGCCCCGACGGCAGCGCCCAGCAGACCCTCGCCTGGAACACCGAGGGCAAACTCGCCCGGACGACAGAGGGCCCGGCCCAGACGGACTACCTGTACGACGCGGGCGGCGAACTCCTCATCCGCCGCGCCAAGGGCGACGGCGATACCGTCCTTTACCTCGGGGCAACTGAAGTCCGCCTCACGGTGAAGGGCACCGCCAAGGCCCTCTCCGGCAACCGCTACTACACGGCCAACGGCCAGACCATCGCCATCCGCACGGCGACGGCCGGCACAACAGGAACGAAGCTCAGCTTCCTGGCCACCGACCACCACGGCACAGCTAGCCTCGCCCTGGACGCCACCACCTACGCCACCACCAAGCGCCACACCACCCCCTTCGGCGCCCCCCGCGGCGAGAAAACCACCAACTGGCCCGACGACAAGGCCTTCCTCGGCAAACCGGCAGACACCGCAACGGGCCTGACCCACGTCGGCGCCCGCGAATACGACCCGGGCACCGGGCAGTTCATGAGCGTCGACCCGCTCCTGCAAACCGAGATCCATCAGACCCTCAACGGTTACAGCTACGGAGCGCAAAACCCGCTGACCAACGCTGACCCAAGTGGCCTTGGCTTGAAGTGTGGCGGCAGCGACCCTGCCTGCCCCAAGCATGGGAACGACGGCCATGAAGCTAATGGCGGAAGCGGATACGGCGGTGGCGGTGGCGGCGGGGGCGGGGGCGGGGGCGGGGGGACCGCTCCCACCGCCTCCTCCGGGCGCACCGGAGGATCAGGTGGCAGTCCGAAATTCTCTTGCGACTGGACTGGAAAGATCTGTGTGCCGGCGCAGTCCGCCCGCCCCGGACCTGCGGATGCCAAAGCAGGAGACACATTCCTTCTGGGCCTCTTCAGCAACCTCGTCCACACGTCCGAATACTTTGGCGCACTCGTCGACAGTGACTGCCGAGACGTAGACAACTGCACTTACGGCGAGGACTACGATAAGTGGGTTGCTGGTAAGGGCTACGATACTGGTAGCGACTGGTATCAAGTTCCTGGTGCACTGGCTGCAATCTTTGGAGCCAGAGCTGGCGGCGCAGGTAAGTCAAGTACAACCCGCTTTCGTGGATTCCCCAAAACCGAAAAACCCATCTCTGGGCGTCTTCCTGACAGGGGTCAA
The DNA here is from genome assembly GCF_053589195.1 of Streptomyces sp. NPDC003379. NCBI lineage: Bacteria > Bacillati > Actinomycetota > Actinomycetes > Kitasatosporales > Streptomycetaceae > Streptomyces > Streptomyces sp. NPDC003379. The sequence goes on from NZ_JBSFRK010000081.1 coordinate 12,023, forward strand.
ACCTCGCTCTACGCTCTTGTTCAACCTCGCACAGGCAAGCTCCTTAAGTGGGGCATATCGAAGGACCCTGTCGGCAGGTACAAGAACAGCGAGTACGAGAATGGCACTCGTATGCAAATAGTTAAGAACTATGATTCATGGAAGGATGCTTATGATGTTGAGTGGTATATGACCTCACGGCATCCCGGACCACTGAATCTAGAGCCTCATCGAGGTTCGGTTAAGCCGGGACAGTCATGGCAAAAGGATCTGCAGTACGTGACCGGCGGTCAATTTTTTACTGATCGCGACGGCGGGTAAGATGAGGTCCGTGACGTCTATCAGGAGTAGCGATGCCGGCGAGTGATGCCTCATATTTCGTCGAGTCTGAGGGTGGGGTAATCTTCGATGGTATGTCTGAGGATCTACTATTTGACATGATTGCCGATCTTCATTTTCCGGATAATTCATTCATTACGGTACAGTCGCGCGATCCGGGTAATGACTGGTATGTGGTGATTGCTCTGGCAGAAGAGGGAGGACTGGAGGTGGAATACCGGCACCCGGGAAGGAAAGAGCATCGAGTGGTTCAGGGGTTGGCGCCTTTCCGTGTCGCATTGGATGTGACCGTGTGGGTTTCGTCCACAGTGGGAAACTGAGCCTTCAGTTTACCTGCGTCAAGGTTCGATTCACGCGTGAAAGTGACCGAAGATCCCCGGGGGTCGGGGGTCGGGGGACGGTGAGGATGTCGCGATCCGGCGCCAGACGATGTGCTGCTCGCCTTCTCTGAACTAAACGAATCGGAGATCATTTACGGGACGGATTGCAGCTTGTCCCGTAAGCACTGGTCACGGGTGAGATGATCTGGATGTGGCTGGTGTAATTCACGGCTTCGGAGCCGTCTTGGACAGGCCCGTTCACCGGGCTGAGCCCACGTTGCTTCGGCAAGTTGGTGACCGCGGTTCGCCGTGAGACTTCTGCTGTGGTGCAGCGCGGGCGGCCGTTGGGGCTACCACTGGGGGACCGGGTACTGCTGGACGCGGCGTACCGGCGCACGAACTTGACGATGTGCCAGATCGCTCTCCTGTTCGGCATATCGAAGTCCGCGGCGGACCGGGTCATCGCCCACCTCGGCCCCCTTCTTGCCTTGCAGCCGCGCAAGCGGTTCCGCAAGGACACCGTGCTGATCGTGGACGGAACCCTGGTGCCCACCCGTGACCACACCATCGCCGAGCAATCGAAGAACTACCGCTATTCCACGGGGCACCAGGTCGTTATCGACGCCGACAGCCGCCTGGTCGTCGTGGTCGGCCGACCGCTGCCGGGCAGCCGGCACGACTCCGGCGGGTGGGAGGAATCCGGCGCCAAGGCCGCCGTCGGAAAGGCGATGACCATCGCGGACGGCTGGCCGATCATGCCGCGTAGGCAGGCAAGACGCCGAACGCGTTCTCCAAACAGAGACTGCACCGGGTTCCAGGGCACCCTGCGCCGATCAGTTCCCCGCGTGCTCGGGTGCTGTTGTGGGACGGCGAGCAGGTCAAGGCCTACAGACAGGGGCGCCCGGTCCCGGCGCTCCCCTCGCAGGACAGCCCGGATGACCTCCTGGACCGCAACGAGGCCGCGGTGCTGGCCGGCGTGGAGCCCAGGACCTGGGACCGCTATGCGGATCTGCCCGGGATGCGGCCCAGGCCTGCACCCCGAAGCCCGGCCGCCAAAGGCGATCACCAGCCCATAGCCAGGCCCCACAACCAAACTACCGGTACCGTACTCGCCCTACGATGACCGGTGTGACTACCCGCCGCACGCTCGGCGCCGGTCCCGAGGCTCCCGCCCCGGGCATCCGCGCCGCCCAGGCCGATCTGCACGGCTCGCTGCCGGGCATCCGCCCTGCCCGACCTTGGCGAGCTACGGGCCCGCGGCGCCGTCGGAGGCCAGCCCCCCCGCGCCGCCGACATCCCGGCGCAGCCTCGGAACCGGACGTACCGGCCACTCCGCACCAGTGGAAGTCTGAAGCCGTAGGTTGCCCCTCGTGCAGGGCTAATTCCTCCTCTGCCCTACAGCATGATCCGGCCCGTGCCGCTGGCGGTGGGCCTGGCGGCGCGGGCGATGGCGGAGTGTATGCAGTCGGCGAGGCCGCGTGTCAGCAAGCCCGGAGCCGGCCCTGATCGAACGATCGAGGGCCGGACCAGCTGCGTCGAGGGTGATCAGACGGCGATGGTGGTGAGATTGCCGGGTTCGTAGGCGCCGCCCTGGTTGTTGAGGATCACGCCGAGCCGGTTGGTCGCGTTGATCATGGCGATCAGGGAAACCAGCGCGATGACCTGGTCGTCGTCGTAGTGCTTGCGCACTTGGGCCCAGGCCTCCTCGGAGACACCCTCATAGCCGTCGATGATGCGCGTGCCCTCCTCGGTGAGGGCCAGCGCGGCCCGCTCGGCCTCGGTGAACACGGTGGAGTGGCGCCAGACGGTGACCAGGTTCAGCCGGGCCGAGGTCTCACCGGCGACTGCGGCGTCCTTGGTGTGGATGTCGACACAGAAACCGCAGCCGTTGATCTGGCTGGCGCGCAGCTGCACCAACTCCTGGGTCGGCTTGGGCAGTGGCGACTCCTGGATCACCTGGCTGACGGCGAAGATCCGCTTGCCGATCTTGGCGCCGATCTCGTGGGCGAACAGGTTCATACGGGGTTCCATCACAACGTCCTCGCTTGTGGAATCGTGCCGCGCGGATCATCCGCGCAGTGTCCTGACGCACACAAGGCGCCGGTCGCCACGGCCTTGTGACAGTCCGGCTGTGTGATGAGGGCCACCGAGGTTCTGTGTCACAACAGCGTGAGGGGCGGCGTCTTGTGCGCGACACGGACAAGAGACGCAACAGGCAGGAGCCGACGATGGACGAGCACACCGAGCGAGCGACCGGCGTGAGCGGGCACGGCCCTCGCGCCGGGTGGACGGACTCCGCCACCGAGGCGTTCGTCGCTCATCGCAACCTGTTGTTCACCGTTGCCTACGAGATGCTCGGCTCCGCCGCCGACGCAGAGGACGTCCTTCAAGAGACCTGGCTGCGCTGGGCGGACGTCGACCACGACACGGTGCGGGACCCGCGCGCCTTCCTGGTCCGCATCACCACGCGCCAGGCGTTGACCCGGCTGCGTACGCTGCGTCGGCGCAAGGAGTCCTACGTCGGCCCCTGGCTGCCCGAGCCCCTGCTGACCGCGCCCGATGTCGCCGGGGACATCGAGCTGGCCGACAGCGTCTCCATGGCGATGCTGCTCGTGCTGGAGACGCTCGCGCCGACCGAGCGGGCCGTGTTCGTGCTGCGCGACGTCTTCGATCTTGGGTACGACGAGATCGCGCAGGCCGTCGACAAGACCCCCGCCGCGGTCCGTCAGATCGCCCACCGCGCACGGGCCCACGTCGCGGCACGCCGGCCGCGCGAGGTCATCTCCCCGGCCCAGACGCGCAATGCGCTCGCGGCTTTCCAACAGGCCGTCGAAACAGGCGACTTGCAGCGCCTGCTCGACATGATCGCGCCGGACGTCGTGCTGCTGACCGACGGCGGCGGAGTCGTGCGGGCCGCACTGGAGCCCATCGTGGGCGCCGAAGCGGTGGCCATCGTGCTGAGCAGACTCACGTCCGCGAACTTGCAGCCGGCACAGGTCAACGGCCACCCGGCACTGATCCTGCGCACGGGCGGCAAGATCGACACCGTCCTGGCGGTACGCCTCGAGGGCGGCCTCATCACCGGGCTCTACGCCGTCCGCAACCCCGAGAAGCTGTCACGCGTCGACCGGGAAACTGCAGTGGGCCGCTGAGCGTGACTCTGTCGGCGATCTTGGGGTTGCCGAGGTCAGCTGCCCATGGTTCGCCAGGACTTCGGCCGGGGGATATCGCGCTGATCGAGGTAGTTCTGGAAGGCAGGCGACCGTCGGGGCATAGGGCTTCCTCGGTCGGGGCCTTTCCCTGTCCTCGGTAGCGGCAGCGGCAGCGGCGCATGCCGTGGCCGTGTGCGAATTCGTTGACCGTGCCCTCCACTCCCCGAGCGCACCGCGTAGCGGGTCCGCCGGCGTCCCACTGCGGGAAGCCCCACGGGTTCCCGGCCGCGGCGTCCAGGACGTCCCAGACCATCTGCTCCGCGTGCTCGGGCAGGGCATCGAGCACCTTCGCGGCCGGAGGCGACAGGCGGCGCGTACGGCTGATGTTCGCTCACCGGCGCCTTCTCCGGATCTCCTCCAGGTTCACGAACCGTGAGTCGTCCTGGTCGGAAGCGAGGAACGCGTCGACCGCCGGGACGGAGGAGACGCGGGCCTGCCAGACCTGAACGACCTCGTAGAGGGCGGCGAGGGAGTGAGCGGCAGGCGCTGGGTCCACCAGCAGCGAAAGGCGCTACGGGCGGGTGAACTGGAGGAGCGGCGCAAGACCCTGCTCGTCTTGCCGGAGGCCGGAATGGTCTGGTGTCGACGATCAAGTTTTTCGGCTCTGTCGGGGATCTTGTGATGTCGCAGGGCTGAGCTGGGCAGTCTCCGGGTGTGCGGTTCAGGGGTGTTGGGGCGATTGTTGCCGCATCTGTCCGGTGTTGTCATCGAGTCGATCAAGCGAACAGCCGGGGCTATCACGTTTCGCGCGGGGTGTCAGACGTCTTCGGTGAGATGCCCGGGATGCGGTATGCCGTCGTGGCGGGTGCACGGCCGGTATGTCCGCCGGCTCGGCGACGCGCCCGTGGCCGGCAGGCCGGTAGTCATCGAGTTGACCATGCGCCGGTTCAAGTGTCTGAGTAGCCGGTGTCCGGCCGTGACGTTCGCCGAGCAGATCGAGGGGCTGACCAGGCCGCATGCTCGGCAGACGCAGGTACTGCGGTCGATGCTCACCTCGATCGCTCTGTGCCTAGCGGGCCGTCCCGGCGCCCGTCTGGCCGCGGCCCTTGGGATCCGTATCGCCAAGGACGCGCTGCTGGACCTGCTCCGCTCGGTTCCGCAGCCACCGGTCGGCACCGTCAGATTCCTGGGAGTGGACGACTTCGCTCTGCGCAAGGGCGACTCCTACGCGACGATCCTGGTTGATCTGGAAGCCCGCCGCCCGGTCGACGTCCTGCCCGGCCGGGACGCTGAGCCGCTGGCCGCATGGCTGCGCCGCCACCCGGAGGTGGAGGTGATCTGCCGGGACCGCGCGGGCGCCTACGCGGAGGGAGCCCGAAGCGATGCCCCGCAGGCGATGCAGGTCGCCGACGCGTGGCATCTGTGGCGGAACGTCGCGGATGCGGTGGAGAAGACGGTCGGTTCCCACCATGGGTGCATCCGGGCCGCGTTCGCGGCGACCCAGGTCATGGCGGATGCGACCGCGAGGGAACTGGCCACGCCGGAGCCGTCTGAGGCGGTGGCCGTGCCGTTCGTCCCGCCGGACGGCACGCTCGACGTCATGGGCCAGCCCCGGCGTCTGGTGGCCCGCACGACAGAGAGATACGCGGCGGTCCAGGCGCTGCTGGCCGAGGGGAAGTCGCTGGCAGCGATCGGCCGGACGCTGCGGCTGGACCACTCCACCATCCGTCGCTTCACCCGAGCCGGCAGCCTCGACGAACTGCTGGTCAAAGCCATCGGACGACTGTCCGTATTGGACGAGCACAAGCCCTATCTCCATGCCCGCTGGCTGGAGGGCTGTCACGGCCTTCCCCAGCTCCACCGCGAACTGCGCGAGCGCGGATTTACCGGGAGCGTCCAGTGTCTGCGCCGGTAGTTCCGCGCTTTCCGGCCTGCCCGCCAGCCAGGACGGAAGCGGCAGCCGGTGTCCCGGCCGCAGTCCAGGCCGGCGCCGAGGCCCCGGCGCATCGTCCGCTGGATCATGACGAACCCGCAGCACCTTATCGCCGACGCCGCGGAGTTGAAGGAGATCCGCATGGCCTGCCCTCACCTGGACGCCGTCACACGGCACGTCCATGACTTCGCTGAGATGCTCCACCACCTCCGAGGAGACCAACTCCCCGACTGGGTGGACCGTGTCCTTGCCGACGACCTCCCGGCCTTGCACTCCCTGGTCAGCGGCCTGCGACGAGACTTCGACGCCGTCACCGCCGGCCTCTCCACCTCATGGGGCTCCGGGCAGGTCGAGGGCCACGTCACCCGGGTCAAGCTCATCAAGCGCATGGCCTACGGCCGAGCCAACCTCGACCTCCTACGCCAACGCGTACTGCTGGGCCCTTGACCTTGCGACAGCGACCTCCCGCTGTGAGATTGTCTGAACCTGCCGTCTATTCTGAACGCGTTCATTCGGGTGTGGGGTGAGATGTGGATGAGCGCTTCAGTGAGACGGTGGTCGGCTCTGGTCGCCGCGTTGGCGTGGGCCTGCGTTGCTTGCGCTGATGCAGGTGGAGACGCGGCTCGCATTGATCAGTCGGCGATTGTGGGCGAGTGGAGTAGTCAGGGTGGCGCTCTTCTTCGCTTGCGGGCGGACCGCGGTATGACGGGGGAAAGCCTGAACAGTGCGATGTTGGGAGGCACATCGTGCCCGGACGCTGCAACCGGGCGCTGGAGCTTCTTCAGCTCGCCGAACGACGCGGGTTCCTCCTTCGCTGACGACGCGCTCACCAGCGGCGACACCATCTCCCTGAGCATCGACTATCCGAAGGACTCCTGCCTTTTGTCGGCTCTGGTTCGGCGGGACGAGCGAGGACTCAGTCTCTGCCTGGTAGAAGACCCTGATTCTGACTGTTCCGCCGAAGAACTTCTCCGCCTTGAGTCAGCGTCGGCAGAACGGGCTGCGAAGTGACTCGCCGTCCCTGCCCTTGAAGGAGCATCACAAGATCCCCGACAGAGCCAGTTTTTCCCCAGATTGGGCGGTTTGAGCGTCATGTAATTCCCCATCCGGAATTCTCCTAATTGGACATGGGTAGCGCGGAGGTCAGGATCGAGGGACCTGGTCGTCGCGGAGCTGCTCATGTTCCTCGTCCCGTGGTTCGGATGGCCGATGGGCAGCCCGGATGGCGAGGAGAACGTTCGTCGTGGTCGACATCACCGAGATCTACGTCCACTGGTACGCGGGCCGCTCGAAGAGCGAGCTGGCCGCGTCGCTGGGGGTGGACCGCAAGACGGTCAGAAAGTACCTGGCCCCGGCGGAAGCGGCCGGGATCAGCCCGGGAGGGCCGCCGATGAGCGAGGCCGACTGTCAAAGCTGATCAAGGAGTGGTTCCCCCGGGCTCATCGACAGACGGCTCAGGCAGGTGACCTGGCCGGACATCGACCAGCACCGCGACTACACCAAGAGCTTGCTCGGGACGATGACCGTCTCGACGATCCACCAGCGGCTGCGTGACGAGCACAAGCTGCAGGTGTCGATCTCCTCGTTCCGTCGCTGAGTGCACGCGACGCTGCCGGACGAGGTGGCGAAGTCGCAGGTCACCGTGTTGCGCGACGAGATCGAGCCCGGATCGGAGGCTCAGATCGACTACGGCTTCCTCGGGCAGTGGATCGATCCGCGGTCCGGCAAACGCCACCGGGTCTGGGCGTTCGTGATGGTCCTGCCGTGTTCGCGGCACATGTTCGTCCGGCCGGTGCTGCACCTGGACCAGCATGCATGGACAGAAGCGCACGTCGCGGCCTTCCGCTACTTCGGCGGCGTCCCGCGCCGGCTCGTCCCGGACAACCTCAAGACCGGAGTCGACAAGCCCGACCTCTACGACCCGAAGATCAACAAGGCTTATGCGGAACTGGCCACTCACTACGGGGCACTGGTCGATCCGGCCCGGGCGGCGAAGCCGCAGGCCAAACCTCGTGCTTCATACTGCGCCTCTTCCGGTTGATTCGAGGGTTGTTGTGGTCCTCGGTGGTCGGCCGATGCGAGGCCGTTCGAGGTCGGGTGGGGGCGGATAGTAGAGGTACTCGCCCTTGTCATTGGCGATTTGGCCGGTCAGCAGGCCGCGGTTGCGCCAGTTCTGGACGGTGCTCAGGCAGACACCGAGGCGGCGGGCGATCTCACGCAGGCTGACCATGCCTTGGTCGGCGAGCCGTTGGGGGTGGCTGCGCAGGTCGTAGGCCCGGCGGATGTACTGGATCATCCGGGCCTGGAGGGGTTGGCCGGTGCCGCTGAGGTGTCCCTTGGCGGTGAGGATCGCGGCGATCTGTCCGTCGGTGTGCTCGTCCAGGAGCTGGTCGACTGCGGTGACGACCGTGGACGGCGTCTGGCGGATATGCCACGTGGTGAGCGGGACCGGCATCGTCAGGGTGTGAGCCTGGCCGCCGCGGAGCCTGACGTGCGCGATGATCTGGTCGTCGTCACGGATCAGAGTGACGTCGGTGATCAGCAGGCGGGCCAGCCGCTTGCGTTCGCGCATCGGGGTGGCCGGGTTGTTCCACAGCGCCGGGAAGTCGCTGGCCAGTGCGGTGATCCGGGCGCGTTGGGCGTCATCGAGGGGAGTACTGCCTGCGGTTTTGGCCTGCTCGTAGGCGTCGGTCGCCTCGTTCAGCGCGCGCAGGGCGGTGTTCCAGTCGGCTTCCAGGCTCTGTGTGACGAGGCGGTTGTGCGGGTCGACGGCGAGGTAGCGGCGGCGGGCGAGATCGGCCTGGTAGCGGGCGCGTTCCACGCCACTCTGCCGCAGCCGGTCGGCTTCGGCGGCCCGGGTGGCGAGTTCGGCAGCGACCGCGAGGGCAGCCTCGATCGCCAGCGGCGTGAGGGCCTCGACCAGGAGACGGCCGACCGCGGTGTCAATGCCGGTGCCGGGGATCCGCTGGCAGATCGCCCGGCCGTATTCGATGCCCTTGGCCTGGCAGGTGTACTCGGGTTCGAGGCCGTGTTTGTGCTGGTGGTAGCGCACGGTCATGCGATTGCTGCAGATCCCGCAGACCACCGCGCCCTGCAGCAGGGCCGGGCCTTCCCGGGGCGGCCCCGCCTCGCGTTCTTGTCCGTGAGCGGTGCAGTTCGCGGTCAGCCTGGCCTGGTTGGCTTCGTACTTCTCAAAGCTGATGTATCCGACGTGGGCGCCCGGGAACAGGGCAAACCACTCCTCCCGGGGCAGAAGTTGGGGTCCCACCTTGCCGCTCGCGCCGGGTTTGTGACCGTGGCGGCCATAGACGAAGGCACCGGCATAGCGGGGGTTGTGCAGGATCTGCAGCACCCGGGAGTGCGCGATCGGCGCCCAGACGACGGTGCCCTTGTCGGGTCCGGAGGCCAGGCGGCGGGGAAGCTGCAGCCTGTCGTGGTTGAGGGACTTGACCACTCCGGTGGCCGAGCCCGCGGCGTCGAACCGTTCGAAGACCTGGGTGATGGCCATCACGATGGCGGTGTCCGGGTCGAGGACGACCCTGTCGGACAGGTCGTAGACGAGACCGATCGGCAACGGCTGGATCAGCTCTCCGCGTCGGGCCTTGGACAGCTGTCCGCCGCGAAGACGGCCCTTGAGC
>NZ_JBSFRK010000082.1:0-21110 GCF_053589195.1 Streptomyces sp. NPDC003379
CCCGTGTGACGGGTGCCGCCCTCTACGTCAGTACGTCAGGTCAACCAGCTGGTGTCCTGACCCGGTTCGGTCCGCTTAGGGCGGGTCGATGCTGAAGATGACGCGGTGTCCTGTCCATTCGTTCATGCCCCACAGGCGCCCGGATGCGCGGCTGTAGGAGAGGTTCTGCGTCAGACTCGGCGCTCTTGTGATGACAGAAGGCGCCTCGCCCACGCGTGCGCGATGGATGCAGGAGTAAGCACCTGTGGCGGTGGGGTTGGGAACCCAACCGGGAGCCGGGCATTCACCGGACATGTAGTACCAGGTGCCGTCGGTTGCCACGCCCTGCATCTGGTAGACCGGCGTGCTGTAGGCAGCTTTCGCGGATGTGGTGCCGACCGCCCCGCCGTTGTCCGCCTGGGGCAAGTCGTTGCTGTCGTTCAGGGGCCAGCGGGCGATGCGGCCTCCGCCTTTGGCGCTGTGGGAACGGTACTCGCCGGATACCAGCGCATGCGGGGTGCTGCTGCGGTCCAGGCTCAGCGAACCGAGACAGATCGGGCCGGTGCCGCCCGTGCAGGCCCGAGGATCGTCCGAGCGTGCTCCCGTGTGATAGCGGGCCACTAGCGGTAGTGCCCACTGGTGCCAGCGCGCCGATGAGGCACCGCCGAAAATCCCGACGTCCTCGCGGGAGGTGCTGCTCATCTTCCACAGGTACTGCAAGTCGAAGACGAGGAGTTCGCCGCCGTTGGCCACGAACAGCTTGTTGCCGTACCAGACCATGCCATCGGCGTGGACATTGGTGATGGGAATGAAGTTCCCCGACGTGGCATTGCCAGTGGGCTGGACGAGCATGGCATGGCCATAGGTCACGCGGTCACCGGTCGACTCCGCAATGGTGATGCGCCCGAGCTGGTTCTGTCCTCCGGCTTTGGTGCCGTAGTACCAGGAGTTCATGTAGAGGTGGTGGCCGAAGTAGGACGTTCCGTCATAGTCATGCGAGGCCGTGAACCCCTGCGGATGCCAGCCACCAGCCTCGAACGCGCTCGTGTTGTCGTCCGACTCGTCGAGGCAGAAGCCGTCGTACTTGAGAGTGTTGGACAGGCCCGTGTCATGGCACAGGGCCGGCCGACCGACATGCTGGGCGGACTGAGCCACCTGCAGGGGCGTGGCCTTGGTGACCGCGCCACTGGCCTCGGCCCCCCTGATGGCCGCGCCGTAGTTGCTCCAGTCGGCCTGCGGATCAATCTTGAGCTTGAAATCCGAGGCGTTCGCCAGCTCGGTGAGCCCATCTACCGCTGACGCCGGCTGCGCCGATATCAACAGGGTGGCGACGGTGGCCAGCGTTGCGGTCAACGCCGCAACCAGCCGCCCACCAACAATTCGCGTTAATGTTCTAGTTTTCACCGCCGCAGTTTACGGGCCCGCTGGCGCATGCCCTGCACGCCCCGGCGCTGCAGCAATGGCTCCTCTCGTGGTGCGAGGAGACCCGGCAGCCCCCTGCCGACGCTTACGAAAGGGACCGTGCCGTGGCCGACGCGTCTGGAACTGGTCACCCCCGGAGCGCCAAGCTGCCCTACCATCCGGCCTGCCGGCAGATCATGGCGGTGTTCGCCCTGACGCCCCACGGTGGGCACGGGCGGCCTGTGAGGCGATGGACCCGGAGGTCGCGCCCAGCAACGTCAACAACGTCCGGCTCAAGGTCAAGCGGCTGGTCGAACGCGGGATCCTGATTGAAGTCGAGTAGGGGTTGTTCGCCCAGCCAAGGCCATAACCACCCACAGCGGCCACCACCAGCATGGCATCCCACCTAAAAGCGGGAAGCGGGCACCACGTCACATACCGCCCTCTAAAGAGCGCGGCGGCCGGCCCGAGGCTCGCGGCCGGGCGGGCAGCGAGCCGGTGTCCCTCGATGACGGTGACCAGTTCCGCCCACGGACGCGGGCAGGCGCAGGTCGGCGGTAACGCCTCCTCGGACGGGGCGGTCACTCGGTGCCGTCCTCGGGCGGGTCGTCCGGGGTTATCTCGGGTGCGAAACGGGTGTCAGGCGTGTTGACCGAACTAACTCAAGAGTTTTCGCAGGTCAGTTGGGGTTTCTGCTAGCTTCCCGGCATGCCTGGTGAACAGCGTCCTGACAGGGATCTCAAGAACTTTGTGCTGCCTGAGTTAGGCAAGTTACTGGAGACGGGAGACCCCTGGGAGCCGTACCAGGTGCTGGATCCGTTCGGACGACGGATCGAGCCTGTCGCGACGTACCTCAGAGACCTGATGGCAGCAGACAGTTCGCCGTTGACGCCGCGCTCGTACGGGATGGATCTGCTGCGCTGGTGGCGCTACCTGTGGGCATGCGGAATCGAGTGGGACCGCGCGGTTCGTGAGGATGCCCGGGACTTCATGCTGTGGATGAAGCTGGCGGACAAGCCGGTACGTGTCCACTGGCGTCACCGCGGCAAGGACCCCGCCGAGATACCCCAGCCCGCCTGGACCGGCAGCCCGGCGCCGGGAGCTCCGAACCCGGTGACGGGCAAGCCCAGCGTCGGCAAGAAGTACGCGCCCAATACCCGGGCGCACTGCGAGACGGTGCTGCGGACCTTCTACGACTTCCACCTGGAGCGCAACACCGGTTCGCTGCTGGTCAATCCCTTCCCTCTGGTCCGCAATCGGCGCTCGGCACGAGCCAACGCCCACCACAACCCCGAGAAGGAACACAAGTAGCAGCGCACCGGCCTCTATCGACCCAAGGTTCCCAAGCGGATCCCGCGCCGCATCCCCGACGAGAAGTACACCGAGGTCTTCGAGGGCCTCCGCTCGCACCGCGACCGAGCCCTACTGGCCTTCTGGGTCGCCACCGGCGCCCGCGCCGAGGAACTGCTCACCGCCAGGCAGAGCGATGCGGTCGTCGGCCAGCAAACCATCGGCGTGATCCGCAAAGGCACGCGCGATTACCAGGAGCTGCCCGCCACTCCTGACGCGTTCGTCTGGCTGCGGCTCTACCAGGAAGAAGCCTGGAAGAAGGGCGTCCCCCGCCGCCGCGGGCAGCCGCTGTGGTGGACTCTGCGCCGCCCCTGGCGACCTTTGGAGTACGACGCGGCGCGCATGATGTTCAACCGCGCCAACGAACTCCTGGGCGCCAACTGGACTCTTCACGACCTGCGGCACACGGCGACATTCTTGATGCTCGACGACCCGAACATGCCGCCGGTCTACGTCCAGCACATCCTCGGCCATAAGCATCTATCCACCTTGGACATCTACAACCGGCCCACCAGGGACGACGTGATCTCGGCAGGTCTCGCACACCATGCCCGCCAGGAGCGTAAGCGCAATGACCCGCCTCCGGCCCCGCCCGCGCCGGCCTATAACCGCGACTCCCTTGACATTCTCTTCGGCGGGAGGCGCAGGTGACGACCACCACCGTCCCTCTCGTCTCCCCGCCGGCCCGGGCCGCGAGGAGCCTGACTGGCGGAGAGATCGATGCCTATCTGCAGACGTTTCCGCCACGTAGCCCGGGAACCGACTGGCTCACTACCCGATTCTCCTGCGAGGAGGTTCTCCGCAGGCTGGAGCAGCCGCCGTTCAAGAACGGCAAGGACTCCACCCACTCGATGCGGATGGTCGGTGCGCGCCTGCTGCTGCGATGGCTGGAGACCTTCGAGGGCGAGACCTGGCAGCAACGCTGGAATGCCAGCCCGGGCTCCGCCACCTCGGCCTGCTGGACCGATGCCCCCCTTGCTTGGGGGATCGTCCACGGCAGGAAGCCTCAGAAGGCAGGGCTCGGTTCCGGGCTGCTGGCACTGGCCTGCGCTGATGTCATCCGCCCCAGCATGCCGTGGCTCGCCAGCAGCCTCTCGCCCCACCTGCGCGAAGCCATCGAAGCCGCCCGCGATCCCAGGGGATTCGCCGAACTGCGTAACGCCCGTATGCCCGGGCAACCGGATCAGCGGCGCACCTCGAAGGCGCTCAAGGCCCTGGCCCGCATCCTCGCGGCGAAGGGCGGCGCCATCGACGACATTGTGGTCGGCGATGTCCTCGAACTGCTGTTGGTGGCCACGCCGAACTCCACAAGTCACACTCGGCTCGCCTATGCCCTGCTGCAGAGCCGCGGCCAATTTCCCCCTGACGCGCCCAAAACGCTGCGGAGCATCGAGAAGCGTGCCGGCCAGGTGAGCCCGGCCCAGCTCGTCGACCGATTCGATGTGAAGTGCAGGCCGATCCGCGATCTGCTCGTCAGCTACTTGACCGAACGCCAGCCCTCAGTCGACTACGTCACATTGGTGCATCTGTCCAGGAATCTGGCCGGCTACTTCTGGGCCGACCTGGAGCGGCACCACCCAGGGATCGACAGCCTTCACCTGGCCCCGGAGGTGCGCGACGCGTGGAAGACCCGGATCGCGGTCAAGATCGTCAAGCACCGCATGCCGAACGGCACCGTCGCCACGGCAACGGAGCCCCGCATTGGAGCCTTGATGATCAGGATGGCCGTGCGGGGTTTCTACCTGGACATCGCCGAATGGGCTTTGGACGAGCCCGAACGCTGGGGGCCGTGGGCGGCTCCGACCCCAGTGACCGAAGCCGACTGCTCCGCCAAGAAGGCCGCGCAGGAGGTCCGCGCCAGATCCGACGCCCGCACCCGGGAGAGGCTGCCCGTCCTGCCCGCGCTGGTACAGGCATCTGCCCGCCGGCTGAAAGAAGCCCGGGAGCGCCTGGAGGCATTGGAAGCGGCTGACCTGGGAGCCACCATCACGGTGCACGGCGAGAGTTTCACGCTGCCCCGGTCCACCGAGCGAGCCGACGGCAAACCTTCAAAGGTCGTTGACGCCACAGGAACACCGCGCGACTTCCGAACGGAGGAGAAGTTGGCCTTTTACGGCTGGGCGACCGTGGAGATCCTCCGGCACACCGGGATGCGCATCGAAGAGCTCAAGGAACTCGGCCACCACAGCATCATCAGCTATAAGCTGCCGACCACAGGAGAGGTGATACCGCTCCTGCAGATCGCACCGTCCAAGACGGATCAAGAGCGCCTCCTGCTGGTCAGCCCCGAGCTGGCCGACGTTCTCAGTGCCGTGATCAGCCGCGTTCGCGGGCATGACGGCAGGGTGCCGAGCATCCCGTCCTACGACCTACACGAGAAGGTCTGGAACCCTCCTATGCCGCTGCTCTACCAGTGGTCTGTGGGCGGCGAGAACAGGGCGATCTCCATCGCCACGATCCGCTCGTCGCTCCACACGCTGCTGGCGGATACCGGCATCACCGACGCCAGCGGACAGCCGCTGACCTTCCAGCCGCACGACTTCCGCAGGATTTTCATTACCGACGCCATCCTCAATGGCCTCCCGCCCCACATCGCGCAAGTTATCGCAGGTCACGACAGCATCAACACCACGATGGGATACGCGGCGATCTACCCCACAGACGCCATCGAAGCCCATCGAGCCTTCATCGCCCGCCGCCGCGGCCTTCGACCCGCCGGGGAATATCGGGCAGTGACCGACGAGGAGTGGCAGGAGTTCCTCGGGCACTTTGAGCGGCGCAAGTTGGCTCTGGGACAGTGCGGCCGAGCATACGGAAGCAGCTGCGTCCACGAGCACGCGCGTGTTCGATGCCCAGTACTGATCGTGGGGCCTGGTGAGCGGCCTCGCCTGGAAGAGATCCGCGAGAACCTCCACGCCAGGATCACCGAAGCCGAACGCGAAGGATGGCTGGGCGACGTCGAGCAACTGACCGTCAGC
This sequence comes from Streptomyces sp. NPDC003379, assembly GCF_053589195.1. Taxonomy (NCBI): domain Bacteria; kingdom Bacillati; phylum Actinomycetota; class Actinomycetes; order Kitasatosporales; family Streptomycetaceae; genus Streptomyces; species Streptomyces sp. NPDC003379. The sequence goes on from NZ_JBSFRK010000082.1 coordinate 5,709, forward strand.
CTCGCCGCCACCGATGACAAGATCAGCCAGATTGACGTCAACGAGAGACGGAAGAGCGCGCCGGTGTTTGTCGGCATGCCAGCGATCAGTGAACTCGTAGTTCGGGAAGCCGAGAACCGGGATAGGACGGACTGACTGCGACGCAGATGGATAACAACCCAAACCGATCGGCCAGAACGCGGCGCTTCAGACGAGCTTCATCCACGCGGATGACCTACACCACCCCACCCCACCCCAGGCCACGGGCCACGCTCTACGGGCGGCGGGCCAGCAAGTGTGTGTCGAGGAAGCCGCGCTCGGACGCTGGGTCGTGGAGCAACCGAGCCACCGTGACGAGCCCGGCCCCTGCCAGCAACTCGGCAAACTGCTCCGCCGGCCAGCTATAGGCGGGCGCCACCTTGTGATCGAAGCGGACCGGCTCCGGCCCCTCGGTCCCGAAGAAGGACACCAGGAGCAAGCCCCCTGGTGCCAGGACACGCACCTGCTCAGCGAGCAGCGGGGGCAATTCCCCAGGTGGGGTATGGATCATCGAGTAGTGGGCCAGCACTCCACCGAGCGCGCCGTCCTCGACGGGCAGGTCCTCCATTCGCGCTTCGCCGAACCGCAGCGCCGGATGGGCCCGCCGGGCGTGGTCGACCATGGCCGGGGAGAGGTCGAGCCCGAAGGCGTCCAGCCCCAAGTCGTGCAGCATGGCCGTCAGATGACCGGGTCCGCACCCGACGTCGGCTGCCCGCAGGTTCCCCGTATCACGCACGAGCTCGGCGAAGGTGCCGATCATGTTCCGCGCGAACGGCTGCGTCTCCAACCGATTAGCGAACATCGACGCATACAGTTCGACGACCCCGTCGTAGGCCGCCCTGGTCTCGTCCTGGTGTTCCAACACGGGAAGGAAACTAACACCGCGCCGTTCGCCGCCGTTCTCTGGCCCATACCGGCCCTTCCCCTCGGGACTGATCGTCCCGTCACCTGATCACGGGACGCCCCCGGTAGTTCGGAGAAGGCATGTGAGGCATGTGTCCCGATGCGTACGTACCTGACGGATATCCGAAGGGTGTTCAGGCACGTTGGGCACGTCGTGACGTTCCGGCCCACCGGCAACCTTGTACGGAACCGAATGAAGTCCGGTGACCTCGTTTCGGACGAAACGAGGTCACAAATCGGGCGCAGCCGTCCCGCCGCAGACAGGCAACCGACGACACCTCCCACCGGGCCGCCCTGTTGCTGCCGTCCAAGCTGGAGTCCCGAGCCGCCGCGCTCGGCAACGGCGCCATCTCCACGATGACGATGCCCCCGACTTTCTTTCGCACGAAAGGAAGTCGCCGGGGCCGTGCTGGCTGTCCTCTGTGGGAACAGGCCATTGTCCGCTGTCCGCCTGCGTAGGTTCGATACCCGGTGCGACTGTGTGCTGACGGATCGCTACAGGGAAGGGTTGGTCATGAGCACAGATGGCACTGGCACGTCGGCTGCGGAGCAGAGTGATGCGGAGGCGGTCGAGGAGGCTGCTCGGGATGCCGGAACCTCGGGTGAGGTGGCGCCGCCGCAGTACACAGTCAGTGGCGCGGAGGCCCGCCAGATGGCCGACGAGGCGATGGAGGAGGCCCGGCGCCTGGAGGAGGAGCTGGTCGCCGCTCTGCCACAGGAGCGGCAGGACGCGATCCGTGAGACGCAGAAGCAGCTCGCGTCCGGCGGGTGGGAGGTGCGCGCCACTACGCACTGGTGGGGTTTTGCGATCCACCTCAACGCCAAGGCCGCCCAGGACATCGCGGACATCACCGAGATGATCGGTGACATCGCCGGTGAGGTTTTGGGCGGGAAGATCGGGAAGCTGGCCGAGGCGGTCTGCAAGATCAGGGCTGCGGTGATCCGGGCCGTGGGCAAGGACTACGGCTGTCGGCTGGTCTCCCCGTGGATCGCACCCGCGATGCTCTTCCCGATCCCCGCGGTGCCGGCCCAGGATACCCACCTGTGGTGGACCGTCCTTGGCACCTCCTCCAACGACTGGAGTCCGGACGAGAAGTTCACCGACCACCGCTCCAAGTCCAACCCGGCCCTGGCCGTCTACAACGGCAAGCTGTACTGCGTCCACCGCGGCGACGGGGACAGCAAGCTGTGGTGGACCGTCTACAACCCCGACACCGGCTGGAGCCCGGACACCGCCTTCCCCGGTCACACCAGCGGGGCCGGCGCCGCCTTGGCCGTCTATGGAGGCAAGCTGCACTGTGTCCACCGCGGCAGCGGAAGCGACACCCAGCTGTGGTGGACCACCTTCGACGGCACCCGGTGGAGCGCGGACACCCAGCTCGCGGGCAGGACCAGCCACGGGCCGGCCCTGGCCGTCCTGGGCGGCAAGCTGTACTGCGCCTACAAGGGCTACAACGACAACTCCCTGTGGTGGGCCACCTTTGACGGCGCCAGGTGGGGCGGCGACCAGTCCTTCGGTAGTCATCGCACCGACTCCAACCCCGCCCTGGCCGTCTACAACAACACGCTGTACGCGATGTACAAGGGCCACAACACCAACACCCTCTACCTCGCCCGCTTCAACGGCAGCAACGGATGGCACGGCGACAGCGCCCTGCCCGCCCACACCAGCGCCGAAGGCCCCGCCCTGGCCGCGTTCAACAACCACCTCTACTGCGTCCACCGCGGCGGCTCCGACGGCAAACTCTGGTGGACCCGCTACAACGGCAGCACCTGGAGCGCCGACACCAGCCTGCCCAACCACTACAGCGCCCAGGGACCGGCCATCGTCGCCTACCGCGATGAGAACGGCACCAAGGACCAACTCATGTGCATCCACCGCGGCTCATAGCCCCGGCGCGTGGACCTCAGGAACCCACGCCGCCCGGCCCCTCACGGGGCCGGGCGGTCGCATTCCACGGTCCGACGGCATCCGACGTCATGGTGGACGCCTGGCTCGAACGCAGAGTCGGGGCAGTGGCTGCCGGTCACCGGCTCGTCAGCGCATGATCAGCGGTCCAACTTCAGTGTCAGAGGACACTGGCGCGCGAGCGACGCCCCCACGGCATGTACTTGCCTTGCCTAACTTGCCTGAAGTCACGATCAGCACTCTGAGCTGCAAGAAGAGCCAGCACCCCTAGATAACGTCGGAGGTCGCCCGCCATTCGCGCGGTTTGCGGCCGGTGGCCTGCTCGACGTCGGCGACCTCCTGGTGGCCGTAGGCGGTGCGGATCCCGGAGACGGACATGCCGGAGGCGGCGGCGAGGTCGGCGAGCTTGTAGGGGCGGGGGCGGGTGAACTCCCGTCCGTACGCGACCAGGCGGCGGATCTCGGCCTCGGCCTGCTCCTTGCGCCAGCGGGCGATGCCGATGGCCGACAGCAGCGGCTCGTTCTCCTCCGGGTCGGAGTCGGAGGCGGCTTCGAGATTGAAGGCCGTCTCCTTGCGGGCGTGGTCGATGTCGTGGCAGACGTCGTTGTAGATCTCCGGGTCGACGTCGTCCGGCTCGGGCATCGGATGGAGGATCGCGGCGATCTCGTCGTAGGCACTCATGAATGCAGTGTGTACAACGAATTACGATGAGCGCAATGGATTTCACCGATCGGGATCGATCGAAGTCCCGACCCTCCGGGTCCGGTTCTCACAAACGGTTTCTTTGTCCGAGCAAGATCAATTAGAGCCGCGCGGAGGCTGCCGGGAACCGGATCGGTTCGCAGAAGCCGTTCTCACTCAAGACTGACGGAAGGGAGGTTCTGCGACTTGAGTTGTGCGAAAATCCGGGGTCATGACGGACCCTCAAGAGCCTTCCCCACCCGCCGCATCGGAAGCCGATCTCGTCGAACGCCATCGGTGCCCGAAGTGCAAGGCGGCCCCCGGCTCGCCGTGCCGCTCGCGCTCCGGCGCGGTCGCGAGCGCCTACCACACCGGCCGCTTCACCAAGGTGCCCAAGCTCGCGAAGGAGCTGCGGGTGCAGACGCCGGCCGACCGTAGCCCCGGCCAGCCGTGGCGGCCCGGAGCTCCGGTTCCCGCCGCCATCGATCCGGATCTGCCGAGCGCGGACATCCGCATCGGCTACGCCCGGTGCTCCACGCTCGGGCAGGAACTCGACTCGCAGCTGGACGCGCTCGCCAAGCACGGCATCGAGCGAGAGAAGATCTTCAGTGAGAAGATCAGCACCCGCATCAAGGTCCGCCCCGCCTTCGAAGAGGCGCTGAAGACCGCCCGGGAGATCAAGGCGCACGCCCCGCACTGCCGGGTCCTGTTCACGGTGTACGAGATGAAACGGCTCGGGCGCGACGCGGCAGAGCTCACCGCGCTCGCCGACCACCTGACCGAGCACGGCCTGGTGCTGGAGATGCTCGCCGGACCGCTACCCGGCATCTACGACCCCACCGGCCCCGGCAAGCTCCTGTTCGGGTTCTTCGCCGCGATGGCGGAGACCGAGCGGGAGAACATCCGCGAATCCACGCTGGAAGGACTCGACACCGCGGCCCGTAAGGGCAAGCACGGCGGCCGGCCCCCGGTCATCACCGACGACATGCTCCACACCGTGCTGCGCCGTAAGGCACTCGGCGAGTCCGTCGAGCAGATCCAGCCCGACCTGATCATCCCCACCGGCAAGCGCAAGGGCCTGGCTCCCAGCGTCGCCAGCATCTACCGGGCCCTCGCCGAACACGAGAAGCGCGAGACGTACCCCGAAGCCATCGAGCAGGCGCACGCCGACTTCGCCGTCCTCCACGGCGACGACATCCCCCGGCCCCGCCCGGCATTCGCCGGGGCCGCAGAAGCAGGTGCGGAAATCTCGTAAACCTGCTGGTCAGCGCTATGGCGACAGAGGCAGGATGGTCATCTCGATCACCTTGGAAAGGACCGTTCCCCATGGCACTTCCTCCGTTGACCCCATCCCAGAGGGCCGAAGCACTGGAGAAGGCGAAGGCCGTCCGCAAGGAACGCGGCGACCTGATGGCCGCGTTGAAGGCGGGAACTCTGCCGCTCACGGACCTGCTCGCCCGCCAGGACACCGTGGTCGGCAAGATCCGGGTGCGCCGTGTCCTGGAATCGCTCCCCGGCATCGGCGCCGTCCGCGCCGGCCAACTCCTCACCGACCTCGGTATCTCCGAGAGCCGCCGCGTCCAGGGCCTCGGCGCCAACCAGCGCGTCCGGCTCCTGGCGCTCTTCCCGCCCAAGGACTGACTGGTCGCGCCCTGTCGGCGCACGCCGTGCTCGGGCAGGGTGGACGCGTCCGCGAAGCGATCAACGGGAGGGGAACGGCAGTTGAGCAAGCGCACGAAGAAGCCGGGCGGCGGAGCGAAGAGGCCCGTGCCGGTGAGCGCGGCCCGGCTCCGGGACGGCTGGGTGCAGCCGGCCGGGGGCAGGGTGCGGCTGATCCGCCCCGGAGAGGAGCACGCGGCGGACGCCCTGATGCGCCTGGCGGGGGTGGAGCTGGACCCCTACCTGGAGCGGGCCATCAGCGACGGCTCGATCGCCCACACGCTGCTGACCGGTCTCGACCACAACCGTGACGCGTACTACGAGACGGCGCTCAAGGCGTGCATGCGGCCACAGCTGATCGAGGGGATGCCCAGCATGTCCCTGGTCCTGGTCGCCGAGGACGAGGCGGGCGACGTGGTAGGCGCGCTCGCCGGGATGCCCGCCGCGACCATGCTCAAGGAGGCGTCGGACTCCGGCTACAAGCCGGAACAGCTCGTCACACTGTCCCTGGTCATCGCCAAACTCCAGGCCCTCGCAGTGGCCGAACACGCCCGCGGCCAGGGCCTCGCCAGCGCCCTGCTCAAGCGGGCCTGGCAGATCTACCAGCAGCTCGGATTCTTCCTCGCCTACGGCCAGTTCGACGTCGGCAGCGGCCTGGAGACGTTCTACGGCACCCACGGCTTCGCCGCCCACATGCCCGGCGAGCGACTGTCCCTGGAGCGCATCAACCTGCCGATGGCCATCAACGCGGGCCCCGGCGAGCAGCTGTTCTCCCGCTGGCGCCCGCGCGGCTGACCGCCCACCACGACGAGGGGATCGACGATGACGCGCTACAACAAGCGGATCGACCCGGTCGGCGACAACGGGCTGACCCGCTCCCAGCAGGCCGTCGCCCGCCGCTGGGGCGAGCTCCTCGAACAGCTTCCCCGGCTCGCCGCGGCCCTGGAGAAAGAGGACTTCGAGACGCTGGCCGACAAGGGCGAGCGCCTGGCCCATCTCGCCGACTCCCTGTGGCGCGATGCGCGCGCGGCGGACCGGGCCCCCGTACCGGACAGCGGCGCGGTGTTCGCCGCGGTCGATCCCGACGCACTCGACTCGCCGATCGGCCGGGCGCTGCACCCTGACCGGTAGCCCGCGCCACTGAGCCCAGCACGACGCAGAGGACCCGGGCGATCAAGCCGCCGGGGTCCTCTCACCGTTCAAGATCAATCTCAGCGCCAACCGCTGTACCGATGTCGCACAAGGAGCGCTCGTGAACCAGTCAGCAACGTCTTGGGCCGACGCCCTCGCCGAGGAAATACAGACCAGCTACCCGAGCGTGCGGCTCGAACTCGGAATCGACCGCGGGCCGTATCTCGTACTGTTCTGGATCGTCCTCCCAAAGAACAAGCGAGGCAACGGAATCGGCACGCACGTCATGGAGCACATCACCGCCGCAGCCGACCTGCGCGGAGTACCGATGACACTCAGCCCGAGCGGCAATTTCGGCGGGGACCCGGATCGGCTGGAAGCGTTCTACCGACGCTTCGGTTTCGTCACCAATACCCGCCGCGGCGAGATCGGCTCTGCCAGGGAGAGCATGATCCGTGCGCCACGGAATCCTGCGGCGACGGACGGGCCGTAGGCACCGCCGCTCACCCGTACGAGCGCCGTACGCCGCCAGGGCTCGGCCGATCCGCGCCGGGCCGTAGGCTCGACGCCGTGGCAGACATCAAGAACACCCAGGGCTTCAAAGCCCTCCTTGCGCAGACCGAGGCCGAACTGCTCACCCGCGGCCTGGACGTCGTGCCCGTCGGGGTGCGCAACGTGCTCGCCCACGCGGTGAACACCGTCGCCGAGCGCATGGACATTCAGCCCCGCTCCGCCCTGCGCTACATCGACCCCTCGGTCATCGCCGACCAGATCGCCAAGGCCGGTGTCGAGTCCACCGACGGGGCCGAAGGGGCCCACGGCATCCGGCCCTTCCGTCTGGAAAACCGCACGGTGCCCACCGACCGGGTTGTCACCGGCCGCCCCCTGATGGCCCTCGCTCAGGCCGCCAAGTACGCCACCAGCAACGGCGACTCGCGCACCGCGCAGCACGCCATCGACCTCATCTGCGAAATCGGCTCCGCCATCGCCGACCTCGACAACGAGCTCGCGCCCGTCCCGGCCGCCGTGCTGGACGAGACCGCGCAGATCCTGGACCGCGTCGCGGACAAGATCGAGAAGGACGGGTGGAGCGTCTGCCCCTGCGGCGAAGACCACGGCCAGGCCCGCGCCGACGCCGCGGTTCCCGCCGTCATGCGCGCCGACGCCGACCTCGTACGCACCGTACGGGCCAGCATCGACCGCTGACGATCACGCGCCCGGCTGCTGGCCGAGCAGCGCCGCCAGACCCAGCTCCTCGTCCGAGGCGGCCATTACCGTGTTGATGGTGCCCTTGGACAGCTCGTCAGCGAGAGCGAGCACCTTCTCGTTAAGCTCCCGCAACCCGGCAAGCTGCTCGTCCAGGGTCTTGAGCTTCGCCCGCCGCGACGGGCTGAGGTCCGAGAGCTCGCCCCACTTGGCCGCCTGCTCCTCGAACAGGGTCAGGTCGCCAGCCTGCTCGGTGTAGACCCGCTTGATCCGCGCCACGTCGGCATCGGCAAGGACGTGCGGCTTGGTGCGGGCCTCCTCCAGCGTCTCCAGGTTCTCCCGCACGTCGACCGCCCAGCGCCGGGTGTGGTCGACGAAGAACTCCAGCTTGCTGATGGGGTGCCAGATCCGCTCGGGCATCACGCGATCCCTCTCGTACGACAAGTAGACCCGGCGACCCTAGCCGCCCCCCGATAGTCCGCCGCCCCGGATCAGCCCAAGGTCCCACGACCGTGCGCCTGACCTGCTAGGCGTTCAAGATCGAGTGCTTAGCGTTAATGGCTGTACCGATGTTCCCCAACCCCGTTGGCCGGGTACTTGGCCCGTGGCGAAGACGTAGGAGTCCCCCGGCGCCAGCGACGTGGCTCCCTGCTCGCTGCTGACGGTGACCGTGCCCTGCAGGCTGCCCTTGAAGCTTCGCTCGACCTGCACCTGGTAGAGGTCGGAGAGAATGCCGTCAATGTCGCGCTGCCCGGTACGGTTCACGACTTCGCCGGCGAAGACATCGTCCGCGGTCCCGGCGACCTGCCTGGCATCTCGCACGTCGTACACGGTCACCGCCTCGCCCGCGCTGGTCGCATCTGCCGCATCGGTGAGGCGGTACACCCCCAGCACGGCTCCGGCGACCACCGCCGATCCGGCCGCTGCGAGCGCCAGTCGGCGGCGAAACGAGCTCATGAGACTGCCTTTCAGCCCCACAGGACACGGTAGTTCTTGCGGTCCCGCGCGGTGGGGGCGCCGTTGGAGGGCATGTCGAAGGTGTTCGGAGCCGTCAACGAGCGGTAGCTGGCCGGGTTCTTGTGACAGAACCCCAGGGCGTGCCCCAGCTCGTGCGCAGCGATCATGCGCCGCGATGCGCGGTCCCCGTACCGCTTACCCGCTCCGAGGTAAGGAGGTCGGTGCCGCGCATCCCCTTCCAGCGCCCCAGGACCCCTTTCCACGGCGGGCGGGTCCTGGACACGTCCGACCATTCCAGGTCAGCGATCCTGCCGGCGTCATCAGCGGGAAACTTCACCCGGTCGAGGCCGCGCTGCGACCACACCCTGTGGGCGTGAACGCGCGCATCGTCGAACACGGACTCGTCTTCCCACGCGATCTCGCCGCTGTCCACAGAGGAGCGGCCCCGTGAATCCCTCTAGCCGTTCATGCACTGCGCCGCGGCCGCCGCCTGGGCCGATGCAGAAGGCACCGTGACCACGGACAGAGCAAGCAGCGTCGTCATCAGCAGCACGAGGCCCGGCCTGCGCCGAAGATGCCCTACGTCGTGCACAGGACGGGCAGCACTGCCTGGTCGAGAGCGGCTGGCAGCGGGGCGGGACCGAGGACGCACGACGCTCCGTTCGGGAAAGGGGACGAGCTGGAAGACCGTTCGTAGCGTGCCTGCCCTGGGTCGGTGATGCGCTGCGGGCATGTACTCCCTCACCCAGATGAGGTCACACCTGACCGTCACTTAGGTTCTGTCTCCGTGAACGGTCGTCGACGCGTGCGTGCTCGTTAGTCTGCTGAGGTGGCAGACATAGAAGTGGTCGTTAACCTGAGGGGGCGTCTGATCGATACGTGCAGTGATTTCTGGGATGTGGTGGCTGAGCCGTGCGGGCTGCCGGAGTGGTTCGCCCACAACCTGGACGCTTGGTCAGACACGATTCACGGTCGGGGCATCTCGGATGTCGTCGACAGCCACGACGTGCTGGTCGTGCATGTCGATCAGCGGGGTCTGTTCAGCGAAGGCAAGCGAGCCGGCCAAGATCTCACCCGCATCTTCGATGAAGAGCAGAACGTCCTCGTCGTCCACGCGACGAGGTGAGTGGAACCGTCCTGCATTCCCGGGAAACTCGGATAGAAAGCTCGAGTAAGTGATCAACATCCCCAAACGATATCTCGTCCCCGGCGGTCTCGCCCTCACAGTCGCTCTTACTGCAGGCATCGTCTACCTGGCGAGCACACCCCAATCAGATGATTCCGGCACCGTCCGATCTGCTGATGCCTGCAATCTGCTGAAGTCGAACCCGGCCGTTTCCGCGTTGAACAGGGTGCTCCCAGGTCAGTCTGCTTATTCATTCGATGAAGATCCTGTGAGGAGCCACTCGGCGGAAGCCAGCGACAGCTTCTCGACCAGTTGCTTCGTCCGTGGCGACGACGACCTGCTCCTCAGCGCCAGGGCACACATGATGCTGGCCGAACCGCACAAGACGTGGGCGAACTCGGTATTCGAGGGAGACGTCGGCGAGGAGGGGCGTGTGACCCGCTTCGAGGCGGGCATCCGAGGAGCGGCATCTCCTGACAAGGCGGCAGCTTTTGTTCCTTGCGTACCCGAAGGGAAAATTCCTGGTGGAGGCTACAACCTCAGTGTAGTGGTCGATCTTAAAGAGCGCGGACATTCAACCGAGGCTCAGGCGCGGAAAACCCTTATCGACCTGACGGTCAGCGCCGCAAGTTACGCACACAAAGCAGCCGGGTGCACCCTGCCGGCAAGAGCCTAAAGCGCGTTGCACAGGGCTGTGTTCGGGCAGGTCAGGGTGTGTGATCGTGTTCTTCTGCTCATGATGCGAGGGCGAGGTTGTGCATGTGGGCGACGGCTCGGACGGCGTGGTGGAGGCCGTCGCCGTGTTGCCGGCAGTCTCGGAGGATCTTGTAGTTCTTCATGCGTCCGATCACATGCTCCACCCTTGCGCGGACCTTGCGGTGGGCGGCGTTGTCGTCTTCCTCGCCCGCCAGCAGTGCCCGGCGGGGGCGTTTGCGGTGCGGCACCGCCATCCCGCAGTTGAGGTAGGCCCCGTCACCGAGCAGGGTGACACCCGCGCACTGCTCGGTCAGCCCGGAGGCCCGCCAGGCGTGAGCGTCCGCCGTGGTGCCCGGCACAGGCCGGGCGGTCGCGATCATGAGACGGCTGTCAGCGTCCACGATGACCTGCACGTTCGCCGAGAACCGGTAGTTGCGGCTGGACGCGCCCACCTGCCGGTCACGGACCGGGACCAGGGTGCCGTCCACGATCCACAACCGGTCCACGGCATCGGCCGGGCGGGAGACAGGCTCGAGTGCGAGCAGAGGGCCCAGCCGTTGGATCACCCGGCACACCGTCGACGACGAGACCCCGAACAGCGGTCCCAGCTGCCGCATGGTCAGGTTCGTGCGGTAGTACACCGCAACAATCAGCACCCGCTCAGCCAGCGGCAGACTCCACGGCCGACCCTGCAGAGTGCCGTCACCGCCCCGCTCCCGCACCACTTTCAACAGCCGCCTGAACTGATCCACCCGCAGCCCCGTGAACGTTTCCACCCACACGCGTTCGGCCCTCAACACTCGTCCGTGCAACGGAGATGCCCAGCTCACGGCCTTGTGCAACGCGCTTTAAGGGCCGTCCCGTAAACGAACTCCGAACTCCTGCATCGCCGGTCCTGCTGCTGGTCATAGATGGGCGGCAGGCTGCGGGATCAGGCTCGGTCGAGGCGATGGCGAGGCGCAGGGGGACACGGCCGTGGGTCGCTGACCGCTACGGCGCAACGGTGCTGGATGCCCCGGGAGTTGCTCGGGAACGGCAGGCCGCCGGATCTCACCGGGGAGTGGATGCAGCGATTTCCGGCGGCGGGGTTCGAACTCAATGGCGCGGTGCCCGGGGTCTCATGCATCACGCAACATCAGGCGCCCTCCTGGCGGACACTTGCGAGATCTGCGGAAGCACTGGTGATGTCACGGTGCATCACATCCGTGCCCTTGCCGATCTCGCTCATGCCGGATGGCCGCCGTCTGACTGGGCGCGCGTCATGCTCGATCGGCGCCGCAAAACGGTCGTGGCCTGCGATGCCTGCCACGACCGCATCCACGAGGCGCAGGCGGGCAAATCATTCACGCCGTGATCACTGGAGAGCCGGATGATCGGGGAAACCATCAAGTCCGGCGGCGGGAGGCCGCGAGGAAAAGGATCTGCCAAGGCAGACACCTCGCGCGCGGCCGACCCAACCGCCTGGCTCCACCAGTTCAAGCGGCTGCGAATCCGCTACGAGATACGAGCCGACCTCCACCTTGCCTGCAGCATCATCTGTTTGCGACGTCTACGAACCTCTTTTTGAAACCGTCAGTAAGACCCGCACGGATCGGAAACTCACCGCGGGTAGCAGCCCGTTGCGGGCTCGATACGACAGGCTCACGAGTTGCCCCTCAGGAAGAGGTAGAACGGACCGACGACCCCACGTCGCCGCGAGCTGGGAGACTGTCGACTCATCCGATACTGACGAAACAACCCTTAGCCGGTCTACTGGCCCGTGCCGAATTCGGAACTGCCGCCTTCACGGACCTGGGGGACGCGTCGGTGCAGTGGGGTCCGGGTGTGTCAGCGGCGGGTGAGCCAGAAGACGATGAGGGTGATCAGGCCGCTGCCGCTGCCGAAGCAGATGCCGCGCAGCAGCTGGCTGAGTGCGGTACGGCGGCGGGCGCGTGCCCAGCCGCGGAGGCGGCGGCCGCGGCGGGCGAGCGCGCGGCCGACAGGGGTGGCGGTGTTGCGGACATGGTGTAGAGCGCGGCGCCAGCGGCTAGTCTTCATGAGGGATGTCCTTCGTCGCTTGGGTGTGTCGGGGGATGTCGTGCGATGCGAGGAGCCCTGCGTCCCGTTGGCCTAGAAAACCGGGGACGCGTGACGGGGCTCCTTGCTGCTGTGCGGGTCAGGTGCGGCTGTGCTCGCGCAGGGCCTGGGCCAGGCGCCGGTCGGGGCGGGGCACGATCACGCAGTGATCGCCGTCGTCGGCGAGCCGGTCGACTTCCATCTCCAGGCCGCCGGTGAGCGGCGCGGCGCTGTCGGGGCGGGGATAGAGGTAGCGGGCGATCGCCTCGACCGTGTCGAAGAAGCCGTCGTCGAGTCTGTCTCCGAGGTCGTAGAGGACCTGGTGCAGCCAGTGGGCGGCTTCGCGCTGCTCGCCCAGAGAGGTGTGGTGAAGGTGGAGGCAGTATGCGGAGGCGCGGTGGCCGGCACCCGCGGCCAGCTGCCACCAGAACTGTGCGGATTCCGGGTGCTGTCCGGTCAGGTGAAGGAGCGCGGCGAACACCGCGGCGCCCTCGACGTCGAGGTCGAGGGTGTCCTCCTCCACGGGCCGCTCCGGGTCGCCCTGGGCGAGCTGGTCGACGTGATGGGCTGCGTGCGGTGCGCTGAGGATCCACCGGGCGATCACCGTCAGGCGCTGCCCGGCCTGGGCGGCATGCCGGGTGTCCGTGGTGGGTTTGGCGCGGCCGGCGTCGATGGCCAGCTTCCTGAGCGCGGCGCCGACATCGAACGTGATGGGCGTGTTCACCGGCATGGCAGCGTCGGCGAGCATGTCATCGAGCGTCCTCATCGTTCCCCCACTTCTCCTTGGTGTTCTTCGTTGATGAGGGCCGCCTTGTTGCGGCGGTCCCCGTCGGCGGCGGGCAGGTTCAGCAGGACACGCAGGCGGTCGCGGCCCTTGCGGATGTGGTAGTCCACGGTGCGCGAGTCCAAGCCCATGTAGCGGGCGATGCGCTTGGAGGGGTAGTTGAGGACGTACTTGAGCACGACCGCGTTGTACTGACGCGTGGGCAGCTGCAGCATGGCCTCATACAGTCCCGCGTTGCTGGGCGCCAGCTCCATCTTGGCGCGGATCGCGGCGAGATTGCGCGATATCGGCGCGTTGATAACAAACACCGGCGGCCGCTTCTCCAGCTCCAGGCGCTCGCGGACATGACGGCTCAGGACAGCCATCGCGCGCTGCTCCAGATCGGCCTCGGTCAGCAGTTCGTCCCAGGTCGCCAGTATCTCCAGGAACACGTCGTGCACGACGCGTTCGGCGGCGCTGCGGTGGCCGAGATGGAGCTCGGCGAAAGCGTGGAAAAACTCCTGCTGCGCCAGGTAGAAGCCCTCGTAGTCGAGGGGCAGTCCTGTGCGGGGTGCCGCGGCCGGGTCGGGGCGGCCCTGGCGGGGGATACCGACCGCGTCCGTCAGCGCGTGATCGTCATTGGTCACGCGGGCCTCACAGTGGTCATCACACGTCCCTGTACGTCTGAAGGTTGGTGGCGCCTGTCCCACCTGGGCGCTCACCGGTGAGCCGGGGTGGCTCTAGTGACCACCCTGTCGAGAATCGAGCCCCCTCACTCAACGCGGTACGGAAAAATATGACCCTGCGCCCATGGGTCGCTGCGGTACGTGTTCGCGATTGGGGCACACCAGTGCAGAAAGGCGCACTGAGCAGCAATGGTGAACCGCCGTTCACCGGCATGCGAACGGTTCCCCTCCATCAAGTGGCGTTCAACACAACGGAGTTCGGCGAAGCCGGACAGCGGCCACACACAACCCCCACACTGAGCGCTCATCCTGCGCACCCAATACGGCAGGAGTGATGAACCTCAAGCCCGCCAACCGTCACGGCCTCACGGGGCACCGGCCGGTCCGCCGCCCACGCTGAAAAAGATCACCCAGGCGGCACCTGTGGGGTGCATGGCAGGCGGAGAGTAGGGTGCGGTGACTGATCGATCACGGGGGAAGGGGCAGCGGATGCGGGGAATTCGTCGCTGGGCATGGGTCGGCGCGCTGGTGGTGGTGCTGGCGCTGCTCGGCGGCTACGGCTGGTATCGCTTGAGCGACACCGGGAAACGCTTGCGTTACGAAGACAAGCTCGAGTCGTACTGCGGTGGCGTGCTGCCGTACGAGGAGACTGTGGCCTTCACGGGCCTCCCGTCCGACCCGGCCGCGGGACTGCCCCACGACGTTCGAGAGGGCACGCCCAAGCAGGGGTACGACTTCTGCTGGGTCGCAGGCATGGACATCGTCGTCACCGCCGCACGCATCCCCAACAGCGCCGCCATCGACCTGAAGTTCTACCTTCCGCGGCTGCGCGCAGAGGCGCTCCCCACACCGATGGGCGGGGGCTGGCGGGGCTTCACCGACGGCGTGAACACCTCGGTCATTCTTCCGTGCACCAACCAAGACAGGACGATCACCGCCACCGTGCAGCTCACCTCGGAGGAGCCCAACAAGAGCGTGAGCCGCAGGGTGGCCCAGCTGACCACCGCGACTGCCGTTAGAGCCGCCGATCGCTGGGGCTGCGAGAGCAAGCCGGGCACCCGTGCGCAGGTCGTCAACCCGGTGTCAGACTCCTCAATTCCGGCGAAGGCCAACGGCACGTGCGCCGGGCTGCCCTGGACGCGCAACAAGCAGATCGACACAGTCACGGAGACCCCCGCAGATCAGTTCGCACCCACCGCGATGTGCTTCTTGGACGACACGGAAACCGATGACGGCTATCGCCTGGAAGCCTCGTTCGGCCCCTACGCCCTGCGTGAGCGCAACGACAGCCTGCACAGCGGACTGAACGCGAAGCTGGCCGGCAGTGGTGGGAAGACCGAGGAGTTCTTCTGGGCGAGTGCCGACTGTCCAGGGGACGGGCCGCGCGCGCTGTTCCAGATCAGCCCGAAGAGCGCGACCTCCAATAATCCGTCCTTCGCGCATGCCGCGTTGTCCGCGTTCGCCGAGCGCGCGGCCGAGCGGCACAACTGCACCGACCTGCAACTGCCGCCCGCACCCTACTGAGTTTTTCGTTAGTTCTGTGGGTGCAGGGGCTTCGGCGGTGTGAGCATGTTGGTGTGTCTTCTGAGTCTCAGGCCGTTGCCTCCGATGT
>NZ_JBSFRK010000083.1:0-19919 GCF_053589195.1 Streptomyces sp. NPDC003379
TCTGCGGGTCTCTTTGCGGGTCCCTTTGTGGGGGTACGGCGCCGAGCGCGCCGGGGGGCTCCGCGGGGTCCGCGCCGAGCAGTTCGGCGAGCCGCCCGACCAGGGAACTCGGCGGCGGCGCCGTTTCGTTGACGAGGCACCAGCCGCGTACCCGAAGAACCGCGAGACCCACCGGACCCCGGTGTTCCACCTCACTGTGACCTATGGCACGATGCTGGCCACCCCACCGGCACAGCCCTCACAGGAGACACTTCCTAGTGCAGCACCCCGCCGTCCCGGAACTGGCACACACCACCACCCGCCCCGTCCACTGGCTGGCCACCGCCGCCGCGCTGGCCGCCGTCGTCGCGGGCTCCGCGTTCCTGCAGCCCGACCCCGCGACCGCCGCCCAGTCAGGACCGCAGCCACCCGGGAGAACCGCCGCGGGCGCGCCCGCACCGGCCCCCGCGCCGGACCCGGCCTCCGTGGAGTTCCCCCTGGACTGCGGCACCGTGGAGCCTGTCGTGAAGAAGAAGGCCACCGGCGACCTCGACGGCGACGGCCGGGCCGAGACCGTGGCCGTCGTGCACTGCCGGGCCGGCTCGGGTACCCCGCCCGACGGGGTCTATGTGCTCACCCGCCCCGAGGCGGGCAAGCCGCGCGTGGTGGCCACCCTCGTCGACCCGAAGGACCGCCTGAACGTGAGCGACTTCGCCGTGCGTGACGGCGCGGTCACCGCGACCCTGCTCGGCTACTCCTCGCTCGACGTCCCCCGTTGCTGCCCCGACCGCGAGGACGCGGCCAAGTGGCAATGGAAGGACGGCACGTTCGAGCGGACGACGCCCGCCGGGGCCCGCAGCGTCTGACGCGCCCGCGGGCGCCGGGTCACTCGGCGTCGGGGCCGTACACCTCGACCCTGTCCGAAACACGACGTACGTGGATGCAGTCGCCCGGACACTCCTTCGCGGAGTCGGTGACATCCCGGAGCAGTGGCAACGGCACGGGTGTTGTGGCCCCCGGTGCCTGGAGCAACTCGTCGTCCCCGCTCTTCACATAGGCCAGTCCGTCGATGTCCAGCTCGAATACCTCGGGCGCGTACTGCGCGCAGATGCCGTCCCCGGTGCAGAGGTCCTGGTCGATCCAGACCTCCAGCAGATCATGGCCCTCACTGCCGGTCTCGGCGTCGTGCCGCACGGTCATCTCTCCTGCCGGTCGCTGCGTCGAGCGGGCCGACTGTGCAGTAAGTCGGGCCAGCTCTGACGGGTGTTGAACACTTCGACGATACAACCGTCCGCTTTCCGATGTTGTTGGGTGGGTATTCACCTGACGTGAGGGAGAGCGCAAGGGTGAAGATCGGACACACCCCCTCGTCTTTGTGATCTAGGGGTTTCAATCGACACCCACCCAGGTAGGGTCTGGAAGCGTCCAGCTCCCCTTGGAGGAGGTGAGGACCGTGGCAGCCCACGACGACGACAACAACCGCGGCATCCGGCCGGGACGAGGGTCTGAAGACCCTGCCGGTCAGGTTGCCTATCTCGAGCAGGAAATCGCCGTCCTGCGACGTAAGCTCGCCGACTCTCCGCGTCATACGAGGATTCTCGAAGAGCGGATCGTCGAGCTGCAGACCAACCTGGCCGGCGTGTCCGCGCAGAACGAACGGCTCGCCAACACGCTCCGCGAGGCCCGCGACCAGATCGTGGCCCTCAAGGAGGAAGTCGACCGGCTCGCACAGCCACCGGCCGGCTTCGGAGTCTTCCTCGTGGCGAACGAGGACGGCACGGCGGACATCTTCACCGGGGGCCGCAAGCTCCGGGTGAACGTCAGCCCCGGCGTGGAGCTCGAAGAGCTCAAGCGCGGCCAGGAAGTAATGCTCAACGAAGCGCTCAACGTGGTCGAGGCCATGGAGTACGAGAGCGTCGGCGACATCGTCACCCTCAAGGAGATCCTTGAGGACGGCGACCGCGCGCTGGTGGTCGGACACACCGACGAAGAGCGAGTGGTGCGGCTCGCCGAGCCTCTCCGCGACGTCACCATCCGCGCCGGCGACGCCCTCCTGCTCGAACCCCGCTCCGGCTACGTCTACGAGGTCGTGCCCAAGAGCGAGGTCGAGGAGCTCGTCCTCGAAGAAGTCCCCGACATCAGCTACGAGGCGATCGGCGGTCTCGGCGGCCAGATCGAGATGATCCGGGACGCCGTCGAACTTCCGTACCTCTACCCCGACCTCTTCAAGGAGCACGAACTGCGGCCGCCCAAGGGCGTGCTGCTGTACGGCCCTCCCGGCTGCGGCAAGACGCTGATCGCGAAAGCCGTCGCCAACTCCCTTGCCAAGAAGGTCGCGGAGGTCACCGGGCAGCCCACGGGGAAGAGCTACTTCCTCAACATCAAGGGCCCCGAGCTCCTCAACAAGTACGTCGGCGAGACCGAGCGCCACATCCGCCTGGTCTTCCAGCGTGCCCGTGAGAAGGCGAGCGAGGGTACCCCCGTCATCGTCTTCTTCGACGAGATGGAATCCCTCTTCCGCACCCGCGGATCCGGTGTCAGCTCGGACGTGGAGAACACCATCGTCCCTCAGCTGCTCGCCGAGATCGACGGCGTGGAAGGGCTGGAGAACGTCATCGTCATCGGCGCCTCCAACCGCGAGGACATGATCGACCCCGCGATCCTGCGGCCCGGACGACTCGACGTCAAGATCAAGATCGAGCGCCCGGACGCCGAGGCCGCGAAGGACATCTTCGCCAAGTACCTCACCGAGCGGCTCCCGCTGCACGCCGACGACCTGACCGAGCACAGCGCCGACCGGCGCGCCACCGTGCACGGCATGATCCAGTCCGTCGTCGAGCAGATGTACGCGGAGTCCGAGGAGAACCGCTTCCTCGAAGTGACGTACGCCAACGGCGACAAGGAAGTCCTGTACTTCAAGGACTTCAACTCCGGCGCCATGATCGAGAACATCGTGGGCCGCGCCAAGAAGATGGCCATCAAGGCCTTCCTCGAAGCGAACCAGAAGGGCATCCGGGTCTCGCACCTCCTCCAGGCCTGCATCGACGAGTTCAAGGAGAACGAGGACCTGCCCAACACCACCAACCCGGACGACTGGGCCCGCATCTCCGGAAAGAAGGGCGAACGGATCGTGTACATCCGCACCCTCGTCACCGGAAAGCAGGGCGCGGACACCGGACGCTCCATCGACACGGTGGCGAACACCGGTCAATACCTGTAGAACCCAGGGCGGCTGCGGGTGTCCTTCACGGGTACCCGCAGCCGTCTGCTTTTCAATGAAGACAATGATCTCCCCACCAGCGCAAAGGCGTTCTAGGCTCTTCGGTACCGCCGAGTCGCGCAGTGCGGGGACGGGCACCGCACACGCACCGGAGAACCAGCGGTACTTGAGCGCCGTTCCCGAACGGGAGCGCCGCCGGGCAAGGAGGGCCGCATGACTGTACGGCGAGTAATGGGCATTGAGACGGAGTACGGCATCTCTGTCCCCGGCCACCCCAACGCCAATGCCATGCTCACCTCGTCCCAGATCGTCAACGCCTATGCCGCGGCGATGCACCGGGCGCGACGCGCCCGCTGGGACTTCGAGGAGGAGAACCCGCTGCGGGACGCGCGGGGTTTCGACCTCGCCCGCGAGGCCGCCGACTCCAGCCAGCTGACCGACGAGGACATCGGCCTCGCCAACGTCATCCTGACCAACGGAGCACGCCTCTACGTAGACCACGCGCACCCCGAGTACAGCTCACCGGAGATCACCAACCCCCTGGACGCGGTCCTGTGGGACAAGGCCGGCGAGCGCATCATGGCCGAGGCCGCCGACCGCGCGGCCCAGCTCCCCGGGGCCCAGCCGATCCACCTGTACAAGAACAACACCGACAACAAGGGCGCCTCGTACGGCACGCACGAGAACTACCTGATGAAGCGGGAGACCCCCTTCTCGGACATCGTGCGCCACCTCACGCCCTTCTTCGTCTCCCGCCAGGTCGTCACCGGCGCCGGACGCGTCGGCATCGGCCAGGACGGCCACGAGCACGGCTTTCAGCTCAGCCAGCGCGCCGACTACTTCGAAGTGGAAGTGGGCCTGGAGACGACCCTCAAGCGGCCCATCATCAACACCCGCGACGAACCGCACTCGGACGCCGAGAAGTACCGCAGGCTGCACGTCATCATCGGCGACGCCAACCTCTCGGAGATCTCCACCTACCTCAAGCTGGGCACGACCTCGCTCGTCCTCGCCATGATCGAGGACGGCTTCATCGCTGTCGACCTCGCCGTGGAGCAGCCGGTGCGCACCCTGCACCAGGTCTCCCACGACCCGACGCTCCAGCATCTCGTCACGCTCCGTAGCGGCCGCTCGCTGACCGCTGTCCAGCTGCAGATGGAGTACTTCGAGCTCGCCCGCAAGTACGTGGAGGAGCGCTACGGCTCCGACGCCGACGAGCAGACCAAGGACGTCCTGGCCCGCTGGGAGGACGTGCTCGGTCGCCTGGAGAGCGATCCGATGAGCCTCTCCGGAGAGCTCGACTGGGTCGCCAAGCGGGAGCTCATGGAGGGCTACCGCCGCCGCGACAGCCTCGACTGGGACGCCGCGCGCCTCCAGCTGGTCGACCTCCAGTACGCCGACGTACGGGCCGAGAAGGGTCTGTACAACCGCCTGGTGGCACGCGGCAAGATGAAGCGGCTCCTGGACGAGGCGGACGTGGAGCGGGCCACCACCAAGCCGCCCGAGGACACCCGTGCGTACTTCCGCGGCCGCTGCCTGGAGCAGTACGCGGACGACGTGGCCGCGGCCTCATGGGACTCGGTCATCTTCGACCTGCCCGGCCGTGACTCTCTGCAACGAGTGCCGACCCTGGAGCCCCTGCGCGGCACCAGGAACCACGTCAAGGAACTCCTGGACCGCTGCCGCTCGGCAGAGGATCTGGTTCGGGTGCTCTCCGGCGGCTGAAAGGTCACCGGCGGGGGAATCACAGAGGTGGGTCCCGCACGTTGAACGAAGCGCGGGGCCGATGTCGGACCCGGCTTGTAGGGTCTGATCAACAACGTCTAACCGAGCGGGGTGAGGTAGATGGCGACCAAGGACACCGGCGGCGGACAGCAGAAGGCGACGCGTTCGACCGAGGAGACCGAGGAGCAGACGCAGGACGCGCAGACTTCCGAGGACCTCAAGGAGCGCCAGGAGAAGCTGAGCGACGACGTGGACTCCGTCCTGGACGAGATTGATGATGTCCTCGAGGAGAATGCCGAGGACTTCGTGAGGTCCTTCGTCCAGAAGGGTGGACAGTAGACCGACTTGACCTTCGAATCCAAGGTCCTCGGGGGGTTTGTGTGTTCGAGGGTGTGGACGTGAAGCGTTGCTCGCGGCGCGGGGAAGAGCGGCCGCGGGCAGCGTGTTCCCACGCTCCCGCAATCCATGTGGATCACTGTCACGAGACGGGTAAGGTCCGTGGCGTACTGTGCTTCAACTGCAATTCGGCCATCGGCAAGTTGGGAGACGATCCCGACGCTGTTCGTCGGGCTGCCGCCTATCTGGAGGGATCCTCGTGGAAGCCAACACTCGTAGCACCGGGCGTCTACCGACTGCCTTCCTGACGCCTGGATCATCGTCCTTCATGGACTTCCTGTCCGTGCACCAGCCCGAGATCCTGCCCGGCAATCGCCAAATGCCGCCCACGCAGGGTGCTTTCGAAGCTCCGCACGGCACGACCATCCTGGCCGTGACGTTCCCGGGCGGCGTGGTGCTCGCCGGTGACCGTCGGGCCACGATGGGGAACGTCATCGCGTCGCGGGACATGGAGAAGGTCTTTCCCGCGGACGAGTACTCCGCGGTGGGCGTCGCCGGCACGGCGGGACTCGCCGTGGAGATGGTGAAGCTCTTCCAGCTCGAGCTGGAGCACTTCGAGAAGGTGGAGGGTGCCACGCTCTCCCTGGAGGGCAAGGCGAACCGTCTCTCCACGATGATCCGCGGCAACCTCGGCATGGCCATGCAGGGCCTCGCCGTGGTGCCGCTCTTCGCCGGCTATGACGTGGACCGCGAGAAGGGGCGCATCTTCTCGTACGACGTCACGGGCGGCCGCTCCGAGGAGCACGGGTTCGCGGCGACCGGCTCCGGTTCGGTCTTCGCGCGTGGTGCGATGAAGAAGCTGTACCACGACGGTCTGACGGAGGAGCAGGCGACGACCCTCGTGGTCCAGGCGCTGTACGACGCCGCCGACGACGACTCGGCCACGGGCGGCCCCGACGTGGCCCGTCGGATCTACCCCATCGTCACCGTCATCTCCGACGAGGGTTTCCGGCGGCTCACGGACGAGGAGTCCTCCGCGATCGCCCGGTCGATCCTGGAGAAGCGGCTGGAACAGCCGGACGGCCCGCGCGCCGCGCTGCTCTGATCGCTCCGAATTCGTTACCGACTGAAGTTTTTTGACAGAAAGGGACGGATCCGGTGTCGACGCCGTTCTATGTATCACCCCAGCAGCAGATGGCCGACCGGGCGGAATACGCCCGCAAGGGCATCGCGCGCGGCCGCAGTCTGGTCGTCCTGCAGTATGCCGACGGCATCGTGTTCGTCGGCGAGAACCCGTCCCGTGCGCTGCACAAGTTCAGCGAGATCTATGACCGCATCGGTTTCGCGGCCGCCGGAAAGTACAACGAGTACGAGAACCTCCGGATCGGCGGTGTCCGTTACGCCGATCTCCGTGGTTATACCTACGACCGCGACGACGTGACGGCGCGCGGCCTGGCGAATGTGTACGCGCAGACGCTGGGCACGATCTTCTCCAGCGCGGCGGAGAAGCCCTACGAGGTGGAACTGGTGGTCGCCGAGGTGGGCGCCACGCGCGAGGGCGATCAGATCTACCGCCTTCCGCACGACGGTTCGATCGTCGACGAGCACGGTTCGCTGGCCGTGGGCGGCAACGCCGAACAGATCAGCCAGTATCTCGATCAGCACCACAACGACGGCATGACGCTCGCGGAGGCCCTGAAGCTGGCCGTGCGTGCGCTCTCGCGTGACACCAACGGCACGGAGCGGGAGATCCCCGCCGAGCGCCTTGAGGTGGCGGTGCTCGACCGGACGCGGCCGCAGCAGCGGAAGTTCAAGCGAATCGTGGGACGTCAGCTGTCGCGGCTGCTCGACGAGGGCGGCGCGACGGACGCGGCCGGTGATACGGACGAGGACGCCGGGCCCGCGCCGCGGTCCGGCGGCGACGTCGAGTAGTCCGCCGCGACAGTCCCGCCGCGGTGTGCGCCCCGCGCTCCGGCCATCCGGCCGGGACGCGGGGCGTTCGCGTGCCCGGGGAGGGTGGGCCCGGGCCGGGCTAGCGGGCGGGTCCCGTCGAGCCGCGGACGACGAGTTCGACGGGGAGCGGACCGGCCTCGGGGGTGCGGCCCTCGACGACGGCGACCAGGGACTCCATGCCGCGCTCGCCGAAGCGCTCGGCGGGCAGGCGCACGGTCGTGAGTTCGGGCTCGACCGCGGTCGCGAGGGTCAGATCGTCGAAGCCGGTCACCGAGAGGTCTTCGGGGACGCGGAGCCCGAGGCGTCGTGCGGCCTTGCAGACGCCCGCGGCGAGGAAGTCGTCGTCGCAGATGACCGCTGTGGGGCGAGGACCCGGAGCGGCCAGAGCGGCTTCCGCGGCGGTGCGGGCCGCGTTGACGGTCAGGGGTGCCGCGACGTGTCGTACGGCCGTCTGAGTGCCGCGGAGCGCAGCGGTGAGGGCGTCGGCGCGTACGTCGAAGGTCCAGGCGTCCACGGCCGCCGCGAGGTGGAGGACGTCGCGGTGGCCGAGGGCGAGCAGATGCTCCGTCACCTGGCGCATTCCGTCGGCGAGGTCGAGGTTGACGGTGGCGGCGCCCAGGCTGCGGGCGGGGTCGCTGTCGAGCATGACGAGGGGCAGGTCGTCGCCGCGGATGGTGGCGAGCGTGTCGGAGGCCATGGAGGAGGCGAGCACGCCGTCCAGTGAGGCGCGCGCCGAGTCGAAGGGGTCGCGGGCGGGGCCGGTGCCGTCGGGCGAGAGGTAGAGGAGGACGCCGAAGCCGTGGCGGGCGGCGACGCGGGCGGCGCCGTTGTAGACGTGCGCGAAGAACTCGTTGGTGAGGGCGGGGACGACGAGCAGCGCCGTCCTGGTCCGGCCCAGGCGCAGATTGCGGGCGGCGAGATTGGGGCGGTAGCCCAGCTCCCGTGCGGCAGTCCGTACGCGCTCGGCGGTGGGTTCGGCGACCCGGCCACGCCATTTGTCGCCGAGGACGAGGGACACGGTGGCCTGTGAGACGCCGGCGGCGC
Organism: Streptomyces sp. NPDC003379; assembly: GCF_053589195.1. Lineage (NCBI taxonomy): Bacteria > Bacillati > Actinomycetota > Actinomycetes > Kitasatosporales > Streptomycetaceae > Streptomyces > Streptomyces sp. NPDC003379. Next base: position 8,258 of record NZ_JBSFRK010000083.1, read on the forward strand.
GGGCGACGTCGCGGCTCGTGGGGCGGGGGGCCCCGGCTTCGTGCTGTGGCCCGGCCACTGTTTACCTCCCTGGTCGTGCCCGCGGGACGGGAACGCGGTGGACCCGTGGACAGCGCTCATGGTACGTATGACGCCGGACGTTATACGTAAAACCCCGGCCGTCGCGGCGTGGGGGAGGGGCGGTAGGGCATGGCTGCGGGATACGCGGAGATCCTCCGGACGCGGTACGCGACACGGCTGCTCGCCGGGACGCTGGTGGGCCGGCTGCCCAACGCCACGTCCGCGATCGCCATCGTGTTGTTCATCCGCGCCGAGGGCGGCAGCTACAGCCTGGCGGGCGCCCTCGCCGCGGTGTACGGCGTGGCCAACGCGGTGGGGCAGCCGCTGCTCGGACGCCTGGTCGACCTGCACGGCCAGCCGCGCGTGCAGCTGCCCGCAGCCCTGCTCTCCGCGCTCGCCATGGCGGCCTTCGCCTTCACCGGGCCCGACCGGCTGGTTCTCGCCTACGTGGCCGTAGGGGCGGCGGGTCTGTTCACACCGCCGCTGGAAGGCGGTCTGCGGGCCCTGTGGCCCAGCGTGCTGGGCAAGGAGGAGCAGGTCCACGCGGCCTACGCCATGGACGCGGTCGCCCAGGAAGTGATGTTCACCGTCGGACCGCTGCTCGTCACGGGCTGCGTGGCCCTCTGGTCGGAACAGGCTGCCCTGCTCGTCGTGAACGCTGTCGGCGTGCTGGGCGCGCTCTCCGTAGTGGTGTCCCAGCCTTCACGCGCGTGGCGCTCGGCGCCGCGGGAGGCGCACTGGCTCGGGGCCCTGCGTTCGCCCGGACTTCTCGCACTGCTCGGCGCGTTCCTCTTCATCGGCGTGGCGCTCGGCGCCATCACCGTCGCCGGTCTGTCGTACGCGGACGGGCACGGCGGTGACGCGGTGTACGGCTGGCTGATGGCGGCCATCGGGCTCGGTGCGCTGGTCGGGGGTTCCTTCTACGGGGCGCGGCGGTGGCGGGGCGTACCGGAGAGGCGGCTGAGCGTCCTCGTAGCCCTGCTGGCAGTCTGCTATGTGCCGTTGACGCTGATGCCGGACGCGCCCGCGATGATTGCGCTGATGGCCCTCGCCGGCGTGTTCCTCGCGCCCTCGCTGGCTTGCGCGTTCATCATCGTGGACCGGCATGCCCCGCGCGGCACGGTCACCGAGGCGTTTTCCTGGCTGGTGACCACGTTCACGGTCGGGACGTCCCTCGGGACGGCCGGTGCGGGGCCGGTGGTCGAGTGGGGCGGGACCACAGGGGGGTTCGCCGTTCCTGCGCTCGCGGGAGCGGCCGCCTTGCTGGTTTTGCTGGCCACGACGCGGGTACTGGTGCCGGTCCGTGAAACAGCGGTCGTTGCGGATTCATCGGAAAATGATCGAACCGGTGCTGTCGAACCCGGTTTCAGTGCCGGGCATCAGGCGTAATGTTCAGTCATGGACCGCCGCATTTTCGGGCTGGAGAACGAGTACGGCGTCACGTGCACGTTTAGGGGACAGCGCCGCCTGTCGCCTGACGAGGTGGCGCGCTACCTCTTCCGCCGTGTTGTGTCATGGGGCCGCAGCAGCAACGTATTCCTGCGGAACGGCGCCCGCCTCTATCTTGACGTGGGATCACATCCGGAATACGCCACCCCCGAATGTGACAACGTGACCGAGCTGGTCACCCACGACAAAGCAGGCGAGCGCATCCTGGAAGGCCTGCTCGTCGACGCCGAACGCCGCCTGCACGAGGAGGGGATCGCGGGCGACGTCTATCTTTTCAAGAACAACACCGACTCGGCGGGAAACTCCTACGGTTGCCACGAGAACTATCTGGTGGCCCGGCACGGAGAGTTCTCCCGGCTCGCGGACATCCTCATCCCGTTCCTCGTGACCCGGCAGCTGCTCTGCGGCGCCGGCAAGGTGCTGCAGACACCGCGCGGCGCGGTGTACTGCGTGAGCCAGCGCGCCGAGCACATCTGGGAAGGGGTGTCGTCGGCGACCACCCGCTCCCGGCCGATCATCAACACCCGCGACGAGCCGCACGCGGACGCCGAGCGCTACCGCAGGCTCCACGTCATCGTCGGCGACTCGAACATGTCCGAGACGACCATGCTCCTCAAGGTCGGCGCCACCGACCTGGTGCTGCGCATGATCGAGGCGGGCACGGTCATGCGTGACCTCACCCTGGAGAACCCGATCCGGGCCATCCGCGAGGTGAGCCACGACATCACGGGCCGCCGCAAGGTGCGCCTGGCCAGTGGCCGCGAGGCATCCGCCCTCGAAGTGCAGCGCGAGTACTACGAGAAGGCGGTGGACTTCGTCGACCGCCGCGGCATCCGCACCGGCACCGTCGAGCAGGTGCTCGAACTGTGGGGCCGCACGCTGGACTCGATCGAGTCCGAGGACCTCGACCGCATCGGCACCGAGATCGACTGGGTCATGAAGTACAAGCTCATCGAGCGGTACCGCGCCAAGAACAACATGACCATGTCGCATCCGCGGGTCGCCCAGATAGACCTCGCGTACCACGACATCCACCGCCGTCGCGGCCTGTACTACCTCCTGGAGAGGAAGGGCCAAGCCGCCCGGATCTGCAACGACTTGAAGATCTTCGAGGGCAAGTCGGTGCCACCGCAGACCACCCGGGCGCGACTGCGCGGCGACTTCATCCGGCGCGCCCAGGAGCAGCGCCGCGACTTCACGGTCGACTGGGTGCACCTGAAGCTCAACGACCAGGCACAGCGCACCGTGTTGTGCAAGGACCCCTTCAGGTCGGTGGACGACCGGGTGGAGAAGCTCATCGCCGGGATGTGATCCGGGCGGACCGGATGTGATCCGGGTGGACCGGATGTGATCCGGGTGAAGCCGGTGGCGTTGTGGGAACGCAACGCGGGCGCCGTACGTTCCTCGTACGGCGCCCTTCTCACGCCGTAGAGTTGCGCGCACGCCAACCCACAAGATCGACCGATACGAGGCCCCCACCGTGCGCCGACGCTCCCTCCTCCTTGCCGTCCCGGCCGGCCTGCTCACGCTGGCAGGCTGTGGTGACGACAAGGCCGACAAGGCCAAGTCCAAGCCCAGCGACAGCCCGACCAACTCGCCGTCGGCCGCGCCGACGGCGAAGATCGTGGCCGGGCCGCTGCCCGAGATCACGAAGGGCGACAAGTTCGGCCAGAAGCCGACCGTCGCCAAGGGCCCCGGCAAGGCGTCCTCCGACCTCGCGGTCAAGACGCTGATCGAGGGCAAGGGCAAGGAGGTCGTCAAGGGCGACTATCTGCAGGCCGACTACCTCGGCCAGATCTGGGCGACGGCCAAGGTCTTCGACAACTCCTACGACCGGGGGAACCCCACGGTCTTCCCGATCGGCGTCGGCCAGGTCATCCCGGGCTGGGACCAGGCCCTGGTCGGCAAGAAGCTCGGCAGCCGCGTGGAGCTCGCCATTCCCCCGAAGATGGGATATGGCGAGGAGGGCAACAAGCAGGCGGGCATCAAGGGCTCCGACACGCTCGTGTTCGTCGTCGACCTCGTGGGCACCTTCAACGCCAAGAGCTCGGCGAAGGGCAAGGAGATCGCGCAGTCCAACAAGGACCTGCCCAAGGTCGGCACGGACACCGACGGCAAGGCCCCCTCGATCGACATCCCGAAGACCGACGCGCCCAAGAAGCTCGTCGCGTCGTACGTCCTGGAGGGCGACGGCGAGGAGATCAAGGAGACCGACAGCGTCCTGTGCCAGTACAAGGGCGTCCTGTGGGCGGACGGCAAGGAGTTCGACTCCACGTACAAGCGCGGCCAGCTCGCCCAGTTCCAGCTGGCGCAGGTCGTCAAGGGCTGGGCACAGGGCCTGACCGGCAAGAAGGTCGGCAGCCGCGTCCTCGTCGTCGTCCCGCCGAAGCTGGGCTACGGCGACAAGCCGCCGGAGGGCAGCACCATCAAGAAGGACTCCACCCTCGTCTTCTGCGTGGACATCCTCGCCAAGGCGTGAGCCCCGGGGATGTAAGACTGTCCACCTGACCTTCCGTATCAAAGCAGGAGCATTTTCGTGAGCATTGAGAAGCCCGAGGTCGACTTCCCGGGTGGCGAGCCGCCGGCCGAGCTGCAGATCAGGGACATCTGGGAGGGCGACGGGGCCGTCGCCAAGGCGGGCGACTTCGTCAAGGTCCACTACGTGGGCGTCGCCTTCAGCACCGGCGAGGAGTTCGACGCCAGCTGGAACCGCGGCAACCCGCTGGAGTTCCAGCTGGGCGCCGGCCAGGTCATCTCCGGCTGGGACCAGGGCGTGCAGGGCATGAAGGTGGGTGGCCGCCGCGAGCTGATCATCCCCGCGAAGCTCGCGTACGGCGACCGTGGCGCCGGTGGCGGCCGCATCGCCCCCGGCGAGACGCTGATCTTCGTCTGCGACCTGGTCTCCGTCTGACGACGTCCATGGCCTGATCGTTTCGCCGAGGGTCCGTGCCTGTCCGGCACGGGCCTTCGGCTTTTGCCCCGACACCCCGGGGCGGTACGGTCATCGGTCGGAAGCACAATGTGTACGGCCGAGAAAGGGCGTCGATGGCCATTGCCAAGGCCGAGCGGCTGATGAATCTGGCGCTGTGCCTGCTCGGGACCCGGCGGCCGCTCAGCAAGCGGGAGCTGCGCGAGTCCATCGAGGCCTATCTGGAGGCGGGGTCGGACGACTCCTTCAACCGGATGTTCGAGCGAGACAAGGACGATCTGCGCGAGCTGGGCCTGGTCATCGAGACCGTGGAGAACCTCGACGGCGACGTCGGCTACCTCGCCCGCCGCGACAGCAACCGTCTGCCCCCCATCACCATAGACGCCGAGGAAGCCGCCGCCCTGGGCCTCGCCGCCAAGGTCTGGCAGCAGGCCCGCCTCGCCGGAGCCGCCAGCGGCGCCCTGCAGAAGCTGCGCGCCGCCGGACTGCCCGAGGACGCCGACCCCTACGGGTCGCACAGCGCCCTGGAGCCCCGCATCCCCGTGCACGAGGCGTCCTTCGAACCGCTGATGCTCGCCTGCCGCGACCGCCGCCCCGTCATCTTCGACTACCGCAAGGCCACCGCCGCGCGGCCCGAGCAGCGCCACGTCGAGCCCTGGGCGCTCGAGTGCTGGCGCGGCCACTGGTACCTCGCGGGCTGGGACCGCGACCGGGGCGCCGAGCGCGTCTTCCGCCTCTCGCGGATCACCGGCAAGGTCCGCGCCCGCGCGGGGAAGTACACCGCCGACGTCCCGGACGTCGTCACGGTGCGTGAGACCGTCGCGAGCTGGGCGGGGGAGAGCGCCGACCGCACGGCCCGCATCCGGCTGCGCGCGGGGGCCGGCTACCCGCTGCGGGCCAAGGCCGGCTCGGTGCGGGAACTGGGCGACGGGTGGGACGAGTTGGAGATTCCCTACGGCCACGGGCTCGACGCCTGGCTGGTGGAGTTCGGCCCCGACGTGGTGGTCCTGGACCCCGCCGAGCTGCGGGCCGACGTCGTGGACCGGCTGCGCGCCGTGGCCAAGGGCTGAGGGGACGGAAGACAATGGCCTCGAACGCCATCGACCAGACGCGGCGGATGCTGTCGCTGGTGACCTATCTGCGCGAGCGCCCCGGCGCCCACGTCGAGGACGTCGCCCGCGCCTTCGGCATCACCCCGGACGAGCTGATCTCCGACCTCGACGTGCTGCCGCTGTGCGGGACCAGCTTCCGCGGCGGCGACCTGCTCGACATCGACACCGACGGCGACCGCATCTGGTGGCACAACCCGGACGACGTGGCCGCCCCGCTGCGGCTCGCCGCCGACGAGGCGACCGCGCTGCTCGTGGCGGCCCGCGCGGTGGCCACCCTGCCCGGCCTGCGGGAGAGCGACCGCCTCGCGCTGCTGCGCGCCACCGCGAAGCTGGAGACCGCGGCCGGCGAGGCGGCGATCTCCAGCTCCCGCCTCTCGGTGACCTTCGAGTCCGAGGGTGGCGTCTTCGCCGACGTCGACCGGGCGATCTCCGAGCGCCGCAGGCTCTGGATCCGCTACTACTCGCCCGCCCGTGACGAGGTCACCGAGCGCGAGATCGACCCGATCCGCCTGGTCAGCGTCGGCCACACCTACGTAGAGGCGTGGTGCCGCCGCTCCGAGGCGCGGCGCACCTTCCGCCTGGACCGCGTCGCCGAGATCAAGATCCTCGACGAGCCGTCCGCGCCGCCCGAGGTCGAGCTGCGCGACCTCTCCGAAGGCCTCGTGCAGCCCGCCGCCGAGGACCCCGAGGTCGTCGTGGAGGTCGGCCCCGGCGGCCGCTGGGTCGCCGAGTACTACCCTCACGACAGCGCCGACGAGCTGCCCGACGGCGGCCTGCGCATCACGCTGCGCACCCCCGAGCCCGCCTCGCTGCGCCGGCTCGCGCTGCGGCTCGGCGGGGACGGGCGGATCGTCTCCCCGGCCCAGCTCGCGGACAGCGCGCGGCAGGCGGCCCGCGAGGCACTCGCGGCCTACGACCACCAGGACGACCGCCAGGACGACGACCAGCCGTACGAGAAGCCGCACGGCCCGGCCCTCGACCCGGCCCACGGCCCGGCCCTCGACCCGGCCCTCGACCCGGCCCACGGCCCGGCCCTCGACCCGGCCCACGGCCCGGCCCTCGACCCGGCCCACGGCCCGGCCCTCGACCCGGCCCACGACAGGCGGGAGCAAGGACGTTGAGCACACCGACGATGTCCGGACTGCCGGGAGTGCCGACGCAGGCGACGCGTGTCCCCGTCCTCTTCACGGCCGCCTGCCCCGACTGCCGCGCCCGCTTCGAGCTCTCCGCGGGAGCGCTGCGCCTGGCGATCGGCGCCAGCAGCCGCACGACCTTCTACTCCTTCACCTGCCCCGAGTGCGGGGCCGCGGTGCGCAAGCCCGCGGGCGAGCGCATCGTCGAACTTCTCACCGGCGGCGGGGTGCGGACGCTGCGTCTGCACTCGACCGTCTAGGCTCGGCGCATGTTCTGGGCGATGCTCGCGATCGCGGCGGGCTTCTTGGGCCTCGCCGTCCTCGGCGTAATGGCGGTCAAGGTCTTCGTGGAGGCACAGCGCCTCGCACGTCAAGTGACCGAGACCACACGGCAGATCAACCGGGCGGCCGAGGATCTGGAGAAGGCCGCTGCCGATGTGGCCCGTGCGGGGCGAGAGGCTCTCTAGCCTCCGCGACCTGTCAACTGCCCGAGGGGGGCGGGTACGCTGCGGATGCGGCCCGGATCGAGGCGGGGGCCGCACTCGGAGTACGCGCGGGGATTGCCGAGCGTTTACCCCGGGGGGTTACGATCGCTGACAGCGGGAGATCGGATGTATGTCCGGTCTGCCTGGCAACCAGACTCCTGTCGCCTCGGTGAAGAAGGTAAACAGCTATGGGTAGGCTCGGCCCCACCGAGATCGTTCTCATCCTCGTCATCGTCGTCCTGCTGTTCGGAGCCAAGAAGCTGCCCGACATGGCGCGCTCCCTCGGCAAGTCGGCCCGCATCCTCAAGAGCGAGGCCAAGGCCATGAAGTCCGAGAGCAAGACGGACGACGCCGCCCCGGCCGACCCGCCGAGCGACCCCGCCGTCCCGCAGCGCACGATCCAGGCGGCCCCCGGCGACGTGAGCAGCTCGCGCCCGGTCACCGAGCCGACCGACACGACGAAGCGCTGACCCAAGGCCGGCGCCGGCCGGCCTGCCGCACGAGATGAGGACGTGGGTTGCTCAAGTCTGCCCGCAAGAAGGAGAAGGACCCCGAGGGGCGGATGCCCCTCGCGGAGCATTTGCGCGAGCTCCGCAACCGGCTCGCCAAGGGCATGCTGGCGATCACGATCGTCTCGGTCGTGGCCGCCTTCTACAGCGAGGAGCTGATGAAATTCCTCGCTTCGCCGGTGCCGCGCTGCCCTGACGGCGGTCTGGAGAGCAAGGGCGGCGAGTGCGCCGTCGTCGCCTACACCGACCTCTTGTCGCCCTTCACCACCACGGTGAAGGTGAGCCTCATGGCCGGCGTCATCATCGCCAGCCCGGTCTGGCTGTACCAGCTGTGGGCGTTCATCGCCCCCGGGCTGCACAAGAGCGAGCGCAAGTACACGTACGCCTTCGTGGCCGCCGCCGTGCCGCTGTTCGCGGGCGGTGCCTGGCTCGCGTACGTGATCATGCCGATCAGCATGCGCGTGCTCCTCGGGATCACCCCCGACGGCTCGGCGAACATCCTGCCGATGGACAAGATCCTCGACTTCACCGTCCGGATGGTCCTGATCTTCGGCGCGGCCTTCGAGCTGCCGCTGCTCCTGATCATGCTCAACCTCACCGGCATGGTGACCGGCAAGCGCATGATCACCTGGTGGCGCGGTGTCGTCATGGGTGTGTTCATCTTCGGCGCGGTCGCGACGCCGACCACCGACCCGGTCGGCATGATCGCCCTCGCGGGTCCGATCGTCGTCCTGTACTTCCTCGCGGTCGCCTTCTCGATGCTGAACGACAAGCGGCGCGCCCGTCGGGATCCCGACGCCGAGCTCGACGACGACGAGGCGTCCGACATCGACCTCACGCCCGAGGACATCGGCGAGATGGAATCCGTCACCGCGCCCAAGGCCCTGCCAGAGCAGGCGGGCACCGGCCGGTCCGACCACCGTGTCAACGGCTTCGACGACGTGACCTGACCTGGCCTGACAATAATGATCGTCCGTTGTCGGTGGTGGCCGGTAGTCTCGAAAGCACGATGACAGAGGACCTCTCACCGGCCGAGCGGTATGCGGCGGCGCGCGAGCGCGCTGCCGAGCAGGCCACCGCACTCGCGTCCTTCCGCGAGATGTACGAATTCGGCCTCGACCCCTTTCAGATCGAGGCCTGCCGGGCGCTGGAGGCGGGCAAGGGCGTGCTCGTGGCCGCCCCCACGGGCTCGGGCAAGACGATCGTCGGCGAGTTCGCCGTGCACCTCGCCCTCCTCCAGGGCAAGAAGTGCTTCTACACCACGCCCATCAAGGCGCTCTCCAACCAGAAGTACGCCGACCTCGCCAAGCGCTACGGCGCGGACAAGGTCGGCCTCCTCACCGGCGACAACAGCGTCAACAGCGACGCCCCGGTGGTCGTCATGACCACCGAAGTCCTGCGGAACATGCTGTATTCGGGCTCGCAGTCGCTGCTGAACCTCGGCTATGTGGTCATGGACGAGGTGCACTACCTCTCCGACCGCTTCCGCGGCGTCGTCTGGGAGGAAGTGATCATCCACCTCCAGGAGTCGGTCACGCTCATCTCCCTGTCGGCCACGGTGTCGAACGCCGAGGAGTTCGGTGACTGGCTCGACACGGTGCGCGGCGACACCGAGGTGATCGTCTCCGAGCACCGGCCCGTGCCGCTCTTCCAGCACGTGCTCGCCGGGCGCCGGATGTACGACCTCTTCGAGGAGGGCGAGGGCCACAAGAAGGCGGTCAACCCCGACCTCACGCGCATGGCGCGCATGGAGGCCAGCCGTTCGTACAACCCGCGCGACCGCCGCAAGGGCAAGATGATCCGCGAGGCCGACCGCGAGCGCGAGCGCCGGCAGCGGTCCCGGATCTGGACGCCGGGCCGCCCCGAGGTCATCGAGCGGCTCGACTCCGAAGGCCTGCTGCCCGCGATCACGTTCATCTTCAGCCGCGCGGGCTGCGAGTCGGCCGTCCAGCAGTGTCTGTACGCGGGCCTTCGGCTGAACGACGACGAGGCGCGGACGAAGGTCCGCGAGATCGTCGAGGAGCGCACGGCCTCGATCCCGGACGAGGACCTCCATGTCCTCGGCTACTACGAATGGTTGGAGGGGTTGGAGCGCGGCATCGCGGCGCACCACGCGGGCATGCTGCCCACCTTCAAGGAGGTCGTCGAGGAGCTGTTCGTACGCGGCCTCGTCAAGGCCGTCTTCGCCACCGAGACCCTCGCCCTCGGGATCAACATGCCCGCGCGCAGCGTGGTCCTCGAAAAGCTCGTCAAGTGGAACGGCGAGCAGCACGCCGACATCACCCCCGGCGAGTACACCCAGTTGACCGGCCGTGCCGGGCGCCGGGGCATCGACGTCGAGGGCCACGCGGTGGTGCTCTGGCAGCGCGCCATGAGCCCCGAGCATCTGGCGGGACTCGCGGGCACACGCACGTACCCCCTGCGCTCCAGCTTCAAGCCGTCGTACAACATGGCGGTGAACCTGGTCGAGCAGTTCGGGCGGCACCGCTCGCGCGAGCTTCTGGAGACGTCCTTCGCGCAGTTCCAGGCCGACAAGTCGGTCGTCGGGATCTCCCGGCAGGTGCAGAAGAACGAAGAGGGCCTTGAGGGCTACAAGGCCTCCATGACCTGCCACCTGGGCGACTTCGAGGAGTACGCGCGCCTGCGCCGCGAGCTCAAGGACCGCGAGAACGAGCTGGCCAAGCAGGGAGCCGTCCAGCGCAGGGCCGCCGCCGCGGCCTCCCTGGAGAAGCTCAAGCCGGGGGACGTCATCCACGTGCCCACGGGGAAGTACGCGGGCCTCGCGCTCGTCCTCGACCCCGGGCTGCCCGCCGGGCGGGCCAACGGCCACCGCGGGTTCGACCACGTGGACGGTCCGCGGCCGCTGGTGCTCACCGCCGAGCGGCAGGTCAAGCGGCTCGCGTCGATGGACTTCCCGGTGCCGGTCGAGGCCCTGGAGCGGATGCGCGTCCCGAAGTCGTTCAACGCCCGCTCGCCGCAGTCCCGCCGCGACCTGGCCTCCGCGCTGCGCACCAAGGCCGGGCACATCGTGCCCGACCGGCACCGCAAGGGGCGTGCGGCGGCCGCCGACGACCAGGAGATCGTCCGGCTGCGCACGGAGCTGCGCGCCCACCCCTGCCACGGCTGCGACGAGCGCGAGGACCACGCGCGCTGGGCCGAGCGGTACCACCGCCTCAAGCGCGACACCTCGCAGCTGGAGCGCCGCATCGAGGGGCGTACGAACACCATCGCCCGCACCTTCGACCGCATCGTCGCGCTCCTGACCGAGCTCGACTATCTGCGGGGCAGCGAGGTCACCGAGCACGGCAAGCGCCTCGCCCGCCTCTACGGCGAGCTGGACCTGCTGGCCAGCGAGTGCCTGCGCGCCGGTGTCTGGGAGGGGCTCGGTCCCGGCGAACTGGCCGCGTGTGTCTCGGCGTTGGTGTACGAGTCGCGGGTCGCCGACGACGCGCTCGCGCCGAAGCTGCCGTCCGGCGCCGCGAAGGCGGCGCTCGGTGAGATGGTGCGGATCTGGGGCCGTCTTGACGCTCTGGAGGAAGAGTTCAAGATCAGCCAGACCGAGGGCGTCGGCCAGCGCGAACCGGACCTGGGCTTCGCCTGGGCGGCGTACATGTGGGCGAGCGGCAAGGGTCTGGACGAGGTGCTCCGCGAGGCGGAGATGCCGGCCGGTGACTTCGTGCGCTGGTGCAAGCAGGTCATCGACGTCCTGGGCCAGATCGCCGCGGCCGCTCCCCGCGAGGGTGGCAGCACGGTCGCGAAGAACGCCCGCAAGGCGGTCGACCAGCTGCTGCGCGGTGTGGTGGCGTACAGCTCGGTGGGCTAGCGGGCCGCCGCCCGACCGCCGGGGCTCACCCGGGGGAGTTCGACGAGACGGGGCCCCTCCCGCGTCTGGAGCACCGCGCCATGCACCGACTGCTCGCCGCATCACTCACCGTCGCCGCCGGGGCGCTCCTCGCCGTGGGCCGCGTGGGCCAGGTCGAGCAGT
>NZ_JBSFRK010000084.1:0-19196 GCF_053589195.1 Streptomyces sp. NPDC003379
CATCTGGGGCAAAGCCCCCGCTTCAGGGGCGCGGGGAACTGCGCGAGCAACCACAACGAAACCGAGAGCCGCGAACGAACAAGGCCCCCCACGGCGAGTGGGCGGCTTCAGGGGCGCGGGGAACTGCGCGAGCAACCACCACGAGACCGAGAGCCGCCAACCAAGCACGCCCCCCACGGCGAGTGGGCGCCCCGCCAACGCTACCCGCGGTAAATCGCCTCGATTTCGTCCGCGTAGTCCTTGGCCACAACATTCCGCTTCAGCTTCAGCGACGGCGTCAGATGCCCCGACTCCTCCGTGAACTGAGAAGCAAGCACCCGGAACTTCCGTACGGACTCCGCCTTGGAGACCGCCGCGTTCCCGTCGTCCACCGCACTCTGGATCGCCGCCAGCAGATCCGCGTCGTCACGCAGGGAAGCAGCCGTCGACCCGGCGGGCTTGCCCCGCTCCGCGGCCCACCGGCCGAGGAACTCGTCGTCGACCGTGACGAGCGCGCCCACGAAGGGGCGGCCGTCGCCGACGACCATGCACTCGGCGACCAGGGCGTGCGCGCGGATGCGGTCCTCGATCACGGCCGGGGCGACGTTCTTGCCGCCCGCGGTGACGATGATCTCCTTCTTGCGGCCGGTGATGCGGAGGTAGCCGTCCTCGTCGAGGGTGCCGATGTCACCGGTGTGGAACCAGCCGTCGGCGAGGGCCTCTTCGGTGGCGCCCTCGTTGTTCCAGTAGCGCGAGAACAGGTGCTCGCCGTGGAGCAGGACCTCCCCGTCGTCGGCGATGCGCACGACGGAGCCGGGCAGCGGCTGGCCGACCGTGCCGATCTTCTGGCGGTCCCACGGGTTGAAGGCGGTGGCCGCGCAGGACTCGGTCAGGCCGTACCCCTCGAGGACCGTGAAGCCGATGCCGCGGAAGAAGTGGCCGAGGCGCTCGCCGAGCGGGGCGCCGCCGGAGATCGCGTGCTCGCCGCGGCCGCCGAGGACCGCGCGCAGCTTGCTGAAGACCAGCTTGTCGAAGATCTTGTACTTGATCTTCAGGCCGAGGGACGGTCCCGAGGGAGCGTCGAGCGCGCGGCTGTAAGCGATCGCCGTGTCCGCGGCCTTGTCGAAGATCCTGCCCTTGCCGTCGGCCTGCGCCTTGGCGCGCGCCGCGTTGTAGACCTTCTCGAAGACGCGCGGGACACCGAGGATCAGCGTCGGCCGGAACGCGGCCAGCTCATCGGTGAGGTGCTTGATGTCCGGCGCGTGGCCCAGCTTGATCGGCGCCATCAGCGCGGCGACCTCGACGAGGCGGCCGAAGACGTGCGCGACGGGCAGGAAGAGCAGCACCGAGCACTCGCCCGTGCGGAAGAGCGGCTTCAGGCGCTCCACCACGTTGCCGCATTCGGCGAAGAAGCTGCGGTGCGTGAGGACGCAGCCCTTGGGGCGGCCCGTCGTGCCCGAGGTGTAGACGATGGTGGCCGGATCGTCGGCGCCGGCGACCGCACTGCGCTCGTCGACGGTCCGGTCCGTGACGTCGGCGCCCGCGCGGTTCAACTCCTCGACGCCGCCCTTGTCGATCTGCCAGACGTGCGCGAGGGCGGGCAGCCGGTCGCGTACGGACTCCACGGCGGCGGCGTGCGCGTCCAGCTCGACGACGCAGGCCACGGCGCCGGAGTCACCCAGGATCCACTGGATCTGCTCGGCCGAACTCGTCTCGTACACCGGCACGGACACCGCGCCCGCGCTCCAGATGGCGAAGTCGAGGAGTGTCCACTCGTAGCGGGTACGGGACATCAGGCCGACTCGGTCGCCGGGCCGCACACCGGCGGCGATCAGCCCCTTGGCGGTGGCGCGCACCTCCGCGAGGAACGTAGTGGCGTCGACGTCCTGCCAGCTGCCGTCGACCTTGCGGCCGATGACGGCGACATCCGGGTGCTGTGCGGCATTTCTACGGACGATGTCGGTCAGGTTGCCGTCCGCAGGGACCTCGTACAGGGCCGGAAGGCTGAACTCGCGCAAGACTGCTGCTCCTACATAGGGCGCCGGCGCCACGACGTTGTGTGCTGCGACGGTGCGGTCCAAGATCGGGCAGGTGCTCAGTCGAGATGGGGGGCCGAGCACTACTGGACTGCCCGGACGTTACCCACCGGTATGGCTTGTTCGGTAGGGGGGCGGGGCCAGATGTTCGGTGCGTCACACATCGTCGTGGTCTGCATCGCACAGTACGCCACCGCCTTCCCGACTCGGAAGTAACCGCAGGTCCGGCCGGTGACCATGGCCCCTTCCGCCCGTCCGGCGGCCGTCCTAGGGTGATCGGCATGCCAGCTTTCCGGGTCAATGTGGTCAGTGACGTGCACGGCAACGCGGCGGACCTCGCCCGCGCGGGCGACGGCGCCGACGCGCTCGTCTGCCTCGGCGATCTCGTGCTGTTCCTCGACTACGCCGACCACTCGCGCGGCATCTTCCCCGACCTCTTCGGCGAGGGGAACGCGACCAGGCTGGTGGAGCTGCGCACCGCCCGCCGCTTCGAGGAGGCCCGCGCGTTCGGCAGGGAGCTGTGGGCGGGCGTGGACCGCGTCCCGGCGATCGAGCGCGCGGTCCGCAAGCAGTACGCCGAACTCTTCGCCGCCTTCCCCACCCCGACGTACGCCACCTACGGCAATGTCGACATGCCGAGCCTGTGGCGCGAATACGCCGGTCCCGGCACCACCGTCCTGGACGGCGAGCGCGTAGAGATCGGCGGACGCGTCTTCGGCTTCGTCGGCGGCGGTCTGCGCACCCCGATGCGGACGCCCTACGAGATCAGCGACGAGGAGTACGCCGCCAAGATCGAGGCCGTCGGCGAGGTCGACGTCCTGTGCACCCACATCCCGCCGGACGTCCCCGAGCTCCTCTACGACACCGTGGCCCGCCGCTTCGAGCGCGGCAGCCGCGCCCTGCTCGACGCGATCCGCGGGACCCGCCCCAAGTACGCGCTCTTCGGCCACGTCCACCAGCCCCTGGTCCGGCGCATGCGCGTCGGCGCGACGGAGTGCGTGAACGTGGGCCACTTCGCCGGGTCCGGAAGGCCCTGGGCCCTGGAGTGGTGAGCACGCGGCGCGCGGTAGCCTTCACGCGGTAGGAGACCCCCGTTCCGGACCGCATCTGGAGGAGCCACGGCCATGGCCGAACACACCAGCTCGAGCATCACGATCGAGGCGGCTCCGGCCGAGGTCATGGGAGTGATCGCCGACTTCGCCCGCTACCCGGACTGGACGGGCGAGGTGAAGGAGGCCGAGGTCCTCGCCACCGACGAGCGGGGCCGCGCCCAGCAGGTCCGCCTCGTCATGGACGCGGGCGCGATCAAGGACGACCAGACGCTCGGCTACACCTGGACCGGCGACGACGAGGTCAGCTGGACCCTGGTCAAGTCCCAGATGCTGCGCTCCCTGGACGGCTCGTACCTCCTGAAGCCCGTCGGCTCCGGCACCCAGGTCACGTACAAGCTGACCGTGGACGTCAAGATCCCCATGCTCGGCATGATCAAGCGCAAGGCCGAGAAGGTCATCATCGACCGGGCGCTGGCCGGGCTGAAGAAGCGGGTGGAGTCCAAAGAGGCGTGACGCCCCGGCCGCCCGGAAAGGCCGCTGACGTAGCGTTCACCCTTATGCGCACCCTCCTCGTCACCGGCCCCGGCGGCTCCGGGCGGACCACCGTCGCCGCCGCCACGGCGCTCGCCGCCGCGCGCTCCGGCCGGCGGGCCCTCGTGATCAGCGCCGACCGCACCGACACCCTCGGCGCGGTGCTCGGCAGCCCGGACGCGCACCCCGGGCTCACCGTGCGGCGCCTGGCCCCCGACGACCGCTTCCGGGACGACCTGATCGCTCTGCAGGAACGTGCCTCCTCCGGCCTCGACCTGCTCGGTGCCGAGCGGCTCGACGGCGAGGAGCTGACCCCGCTGCCCGGAGCCGAGGAGCTGGCCCTGCTGCGCGCGCTGCGTGACGCCGCGCACGGCCCCGCGTACGACACCGTCGTCGTCGACCTGCCGCCCGTCCCCAGAGCCCTCGCGCTGCTCGCCCTCCCCGAGCAGCTGCGCCGCTACCTGCGCAGGCTGCTGCCGCCCGAGCGGCAGGCCGCCCGCGCCCTGCGCCCCATGCTCGGCCGCCTCGCGGGCGTCCCGATGCCCGCCGCCTGGCTGTACGAGACCGCCGCCCGCTGGGAGGACGAACTCGCCGCCGCCCAGGCCGTGGTCGAGGCCCCCACCACCACCGTGCGCCTGGTCGCCGAGCCCGGTCCCGCGGGCGCCGACGCCCTCGGCTCCGCCGCCACCGGCCTCGCCCTGCAAGGCCTGCGCACCGACCTCCTCATCGCCAACCGCCTGCTGCCCGACGCGTCCCCGGACACCTGGCTCGCGGCGCTCTCGGCCCAGCAGCACAAGACGCTGGACGTGTGGGAGACGGCGTACGACCACGTCGGCAGGGTCCGCCACCTCGGCCACGACCCGCGCGGTGCCGACGACCTCGCCGCCCTCGGCGTGCCCGCCCCTACCGCCGCCCCCGGCCCCGTCGAGTGGCCCGTCACCGAAGCGCCCACCGGTGAGGAGAGCCACTCCTACATCTGGCACATCCCGCTCCCCGGCGCCGTACGCGAGGAGCTCGGCCTGATCCGGCGCGGTGACGAACTCGTCGTCACCGCCGGCGCCCACCGCCGCATCGTCACCCTGCCGTCCGCGCTGCGCCGCTGCACCGTCGCCGGGGCCGGGCTGCGCGAGGGCGAGCTGAGGGTGCGGTTCACGCCGGACCCCGACCTGTGGCCGCGCGGACGGTGACTCCTCGGCCGCGCGGACGGTGAACGGGTTGCGGCCATTCGGGTAACGTCGAGTGGTATGAGCGATGCCAGCGAGCGCGAAGCCCCCGAAGCCGAAGCCGACGCAGACGCCTGGGAGAAGGCGTGCGCCGAGGATCTCGCGGCGGAGCAGGCCCGCCGCCGTGCCCAGTACGGGCCGCAGCCCGGATCGGCCGCCGAGGAGCTGCGCAAGCTCGTCGACGCCGTCTCCGAGAAGCTCTCCGGGCTCCAGTCGCCGCTGCTCGGCGCGGTCGGGCAGGGCGTCGTCGAGCAGACCGTGAAGCAGGTCGTCCAGCAGGCGAAGGCCGCGGTCGAGCCGGTCATCGAGCGCAACCCCGACGTCTTCGACCACCTGGCCGCGGCCGGTTCCGAGCTGCTCGCCGCCTACCGCTCGGCGGTCGAGGGCCAGGAGAGCCGCTGGACGCGCGGTGACACTTCGGACGGCCCCGCGCGCGGCACGGACCGCGGCGACGACGGGCCTCCGGCCGGGGAACACATCGATCTCGACTGACCCCCCTCGGGTACGGTGGGCCGTAGCGGGGCTCGATCGAACTGAGGGATTCATGGGACTCACCATCGGCGTCGACATCGGCGGCACCAAGATCGCGGCCGGAGTGGTCGACGAGGACGGCAACATCCTCTCGACCTTCAAGGTGCCGACCCCTGGTACTTCCGAGGCCATCGTCGACGCGATCGCCTCCGCCGTGGAAGGCGCACGAGCGGGTCACGACATCGTCGGCGTGGGCATCGGCGCCGCCGGCTACGTCAACCGCCAGCGCTCCACGGTCTACTTCGCGCCGAACATCGACTGGCGGCAGGAGCCGCTCAAGGAAGAGGTCGAGAAGCGCGTCGGCCTGCCGGTCGTCGTGGAGAACGACGCCAACGCCGCGGCCTGGGGCGAGTACAGGTTCGGCGGCGGCAAGGGCCACCGCAACGTCATCTGCATCACGCTCGGCACCGGCCTCGGCGGCGGCATCATCATCGGCAACAAGCTGCGCCGCGGCCACTTCGGCGTGGCCGCCGAGTTCGGCCACATCCGGATGGTCCCGGACGGCCTGCTCTGCGGCTGCGGCAGCCAGGGCTGCTGGGAGCAGTACGCCTCGGGGCGCGCCCTCGTGCGGTACGCGCGCCAGCGGGCCAACGCGACGCCCGAGAACGCCGAGTATCTCCTCTCGCTGGGCGACGGCACCCCCGAGGGCATCGAGGGCAAGCACATCTCGATGGCCGCCAGGCAGGGCGACGCCGTGGCCATCGACTCCTACCGCGAGCTGGCCCGCTGGGCGGGCGCCGGCCTCGCCGACCTGGCGTCGCTCTTCGACCCGTCCGCGTTCATCGTCGGCGGCGGCCTCTCGGACGAGGGCGAGCTGGTCCTCGACCCGATCCGCAAGTCCTTCAAGCGCTGGCTCGTCGGCGCCGCCTGGCGTCCCGAGGCCCAGGTCATCGCCGCCCAGCTGGGCAACAAGGCGGGCCTGGTCGGCGCGGCGGACCTGGCGCGGGAGCCCGACCCCGTCATGTGACCCCGAGGTGAGGCGCCGCCGATAGCGCCGCGCGCTCGTCCCCAAACGCCGGACAGGCCGGATGACCTCCGCCTGTCCGGCGTTCGCGTATCTTGATCGGCATGTCGACGAGCCCGCCCCGTACGCTGCCCGACTCGCGCACCGAAGGGGACGGTTCGGCCGTTGTCCGGGTACTCAGCTACAACATCCGCTCGATGCGCGACGACACCGCCGCGCTCGCCCGGACCATCGCCGCCTGCGCCCCCGACCTCGTCCTGATCCAGGAGGCGCCGCGGTTCTTCCGCTGGCGCAAGAAGCTGGCCCGCCTCGCGCGCGCCGCCGATCTGGTGATCCTCTCCGGCGGCGGCCCGGCGGCCGGGCCCGCGCTGCTCTGCTCGCTGCGGGCGACCGTCGAGCGGACCGAGGACGTGCTGCTCCCGCTCACCCCGGGGCTGCACCGGCGCGGCTTCGCCACCGCCGTCGTCCGCTTCGGCGGCGCCCGGCTCGGCGTCCTGAGCTGCCACTTGAGCCTGCGGGCCGACGAGCGGTACGAGCAGGGCGGGATGCTGCTCGACCGGCTCGCCGGGATGGGCGTGGAGCACGCGGTCGCGGGCGGCGACCTCAACGAACGGCCCCACGGGCGGACGTTCCGCAGGCTCGCGGCCGAGCTGCGGGACTGCTGGACGGCGAGGCCCTGGGGCGGCGAGAACACCTCGACGCCGGTCGATCCTCATCAGCGCATCGACGCGCTGTTCGTCACGCCGGGCATCGAAGTCCTCGGCTGCGGCGTGCCCTTGGACCTGCCCGGCGTGCGCGAGACGGACCTGAGGGCGGCCACGGACCACCTTCCGGTCCTGGCCGCCCTCAGGGTTCCCTCTGCTCGGTGAGGTTCGTGGTGCGCCGAGGTCCGGGCTCAGACGACCGCGCCGCGTCCCGGGTCGTCGTCCTCCTCGTCGTCTCCGCTGTGCATCCGCGTCACGAGCGTGGCGAAGCCGCCGAGGAAGCCGCCGACGCCGAGCGTGGTCAGCCACCACGTCATCTGCCACCCGAACAGCACGGCGAGCAGGATGAGCAGCGGGCCGCCGAGCACGGCGAGCCAGGCGAACTTGGCCGTCACGTCGGCCTCGGGCAGCGGCGGATCCGGCGGCACGAAGTGCCCCTCGTCGTCCGCGTCGAAGTCGTCCTCGGAGGGCTCGGGGGTGGTGTAGTCGCGCGGGCCGCCGACGCCGGGCGCGAAGGAGACGGAGCCGCCGAGCGGCTTGCCGGCGCCGGGCTCTTCGCCGGGCTTGGCGTCGGGCTCGGCGTTCGTGGCGTCGGACTTGGCGTTCTCGGCATCGGACTTGGCATCCGAGCCGGTGTCGCGGTCCGGGCCGGAGCCGGAGTCCTTGCCGGGGGTGTCCTTCGTGAGGCCGCCCTTCGTGGGGCCGCTCTTCGTGGGGCCGCCCCCCGGCCCGTTCGTCTCGGACTCCAGGAGTGCCAGGTCCTCCACCGACTTGAAGGGCTTCGCGCCCGGCGGGTCCGCGGGCTCCTCGCCGTACCCCGCGACGATCGCCTGCCAGGCGGCGTCCTCGTCCACCGGCAGCCCGTCGTCGCCGGACGCCTCGCTCTTCTCCGGCTCACGGCTCTCGTCGCGGCTCTCGTCGCGGTCCGCCTCATGCTCAGCCACCTGTGGCCGTCCCTTCCTTACCCACACTGGGAGCGAGCCGGCCGATGAACGCGTAGCTCTCCTCGAAGATCCGGTCCGCATCGTGGTCCAACGTCGCCACGTGGTAGCTCTGTTCCAGCAGGATCTCCCTGACGTCCGTGGACGAGACACGGCTGAGGACGCGGGCCGAGTCGGCGGGCGACACCACATGGTCGCGCGGGCTGTGGAGCAGCAGCAACGGCTGTGTCACCTGCGGCAGTTGGCCGTCGACCATGCGGAAGAAGAGACGCATGGAGTGCGCGGCGTGCAGTGGCACGCGGTCGTACCCGATCTCCACCACGCCGTCCTTGGCGATGTCGCTGACGATGCCCTTCGTCGTCCGTACGAGGTGACGGACGACCGGCAGCGCGCGGGGCGCCAGGCCGTGCAGCTTGTTCGCCGGGTTGACCAGGACGATGCCGCTGATCGCGTCGCCGTGCTTCGCCGCCAGGCGCAGCGCCAGCGCGCCGCCCATGGAGAGGCCGAGGACGAAGACCTGCGAGCACCGCTCCAGGAGGCCGCGCAGCTCGCGCTCCACCTCCGCGTACCAGTCCTGCCAGCCGGTGATCTGCATGTCCTCCCAGCGGGTGCCGTGCCCGGGAAGGAGCGGCAGCGAGACGGTCAGGCCGCGCTCCACCAGATACTCGGCCCAGGGGCGCAGCGACTGCGGGGATCCGGTGAAGCCGTGGCAGAGCAGGACGCCGACCTCGCCGCCATCGTGGCGGTACGGCTCGGCTCCGGGGAGGACCGGCACCTTCGGTCTCCTTCGTGAGAGGTGGAAGGGGGGTTCAAGGGGATGCGAGGAGTACTTCACCGTACGCGACCGGACTGACACCGACCAGGGTCGTCGGGCCCATTGGCCGTACCGCGGGTTAAGGTCTGATCCACACCAACAGGAGGCACTCGGTTTGATCTACGGCGCAATGAAGGTTGCCATCGGAGGGCCGCTGAAGCTCGGCTTCAGGCCCTGGGTGGAGGGCCTTGAGAACGTCCCCGCCGAGGGCCCCGCGATTCTGGCGAGCAACCACCTCTCGTTCTCGGACTCCTTCTTCCTCCCCGCGGTCCTCGACCGCAAGGTCACCTTCATCGCCAAGGCGGAGTACTTCACCTCACCCGGCGTGAAGGGCAAGCTCACCGCCGCCTTCTTCAAGGGCGTCGGCCAGCTCCCCGTGGACCGCTCCGGCGCGCGGGGCGCCGGCGAGGCGGCCATCAAGAGCGGCATCGAGGTCCTGGAGCGCGGCGAGCTCTTCGGCATCTACCCCGAGGGCACGCGCTCGCCCGACGGGCGCCTCTACCGCGGCAAGCCCGGCGGCCTCGCGCGCGTTGCGCTCGCCACGGGCGCGCCGGTGCTCCCCGTGGCCATGATCGACACGGAGAAGATCCAGCCGCCCGGCAAGTTGATGCCGAAGCTGATGCGCCCCGGTATCCGCATCGGCAAGCCGCTCGACTTCCGCCGCTACCAGGGCATGGAGCAGGACCGCTTCGTGCTGCGGGCGCTGACCGACGAGGTCATGTACGAGATCATGAAGCTCTCCGGCCAGGAGTACGTCGACGTGTACGCGACGGCCGCGAAGCGCCAGATCACCGAGGCCGCCAAGGCCGCCAAGTCGGTCGAGAAGTCGGTCGAGAAGTCGGTCGAGAAGCCGGTCGGGCAGTCGGGGGACAAGGAACGGTCCGGCTCGTAGCCGCGTCCGTCCCGGGGTGGGAAGACGGCCGTAAAGACGGCGGTGGAAAGACGGCAGTGGGGGACAGGGCAGTGGGGGGCATGGCCAAGCGCGAGCGCGTCATGAGGATGTCGGTCGAGCAGCCGCTCTGGCGCGCGCTCGCCGGCTACCGCGTCCTGACGATGCTGTACGCCATCGGCCTCTTCGCGACGGCGCACGAGGAACTCGACCGCCCCTGGCTGGCCGTCGCCTACTACACGGTGCTGGCCGGCTGGACCCTCGGCACGCTGCGCAGCGTGGCGAACGCCGCGAGCTGCACCAAGCGGTTCCTCGTCATCGACCTGACCGTGGCCCTCGTAGGCATTCTGCTCACCCCTCTCGCCGACTCGCACCAGCGGATCGTCGAGGGTGGTCCGACGCTGCCGTCCATCTGGACCGCCGGCGCCGTCCTCGCGTACGCCATCAAGGGCGGCTGGCGCTGGGCGGCCTTCGCGTCCCTGCTGGTGGGCGTCGCCAACGTGGTGCAGCGCGGGGCGTTCAGCCGTGACACCGTCCACAACGTCCTGCTCGTCTGCATCGCCTCCATCGCCATCGGATACGTCGTGGAGGTGGCCCGCGCCTCCGAGCGCACCCTCGCCCGCGCGCTGGAGATCGAGGCCGCGACCCGCGAGCGCGAACGCCTCGCCCGCGACATCCACGACAGCGTGCTTCAGGTGCTCGCCATGGTGCAGCGGCGCGGCACCGCCATCGGCGGCGAGGCGGCGGAGCTGGGCCGGATGGCGGGCGAACAGGAAGTGGCGCTGCGCACCCTGGTCGCCGGGGGCCTGGTGCCCGCGTCGCGCGCCTCGGAGGACGCCTCGCAGGGCGCGCTCGTACGTGCCGTCGAGGAGCCGGACGAGGAGCCCGACGACGCGGAGCCCCGCGATCTGCGCCCGCTCCTCGCCTCGCACGCCGGATCGAAAGTGACCCTCTCCGAACCGGGCGCCCCGGTGCTCCTCGCACCGCCCGCCGCGAGGGAGCTGGCGGCCGCTGTCAGTGCCGCACTGGACAATGTCCGTAGACATGCCGGAGCGGACGCGCACGCCTGGATCCTGGTCGAGGACGAGCCGGGCGAGGTGATCGTGACGGTCAGGGACGACGGCCCGGGCATCCCGGAGGGCCGGCTCGCCGAGGCGGAGGGGGAGGGACGCCTCGGCGTCGCCCTGTCGATCCGGGGACGGCTGCGGGACATCGGCGGCACGGCCGAGCTGATCTCGGTGCCGGGCCAGGGCACAGAAGTGGAACTGAAAGTCCCACGCGAAGCGGCGCGGGACGCACGGGGGAAGGCAGGAAAGGCACGATGAGCGACCAGCGACAGGGCCAGCGACAGGCCCGGCGCCCGGACCAGCGCCCGGACCAGCGCCCGGACCAGCGCCCGGACCAGCCACAGGACCAGCGCACGGAACCGGCCATCAAGGTCATGGTCGTCGACGACCACCCGATGTGGCGTGACGCGGTCGCCCGTGACCTCGCGGAGGCCGGGCTCGACGTGATCGCGACCGCCGGGGACGGCGAGCAGGCCGTCCGCCGCGCGCATGCCGCCGCCCCCGACGTCCTCGTCCTCGACCTGAACCTCCCGCTGAAGCCCGGCGTCCAGGTCTGCAAGGAGCTGGTCGCCGCCAACCCCGCGCTGCGCGTCCTCGTCCTCTCCGCGAGCGGAGAGCACGCCGACGTCCTGGAGGCGGTCAAGTCCGGCGCCACCGGCTATCTCCTGAAGTCGGCGTCCACGGAAGAGCTGATCGACGCGGTGCGCCGCACGGCCGTCGGCGACGCGGTCTTCACCCCGGGCCTGGCGGGACTGGTCCTCGGCGAGTACCGCCGCCTGGCCACCGAGCCCGCGGTCGGCGCCCCGGACGACCCGAAGGCCCCGCGGCTCACCGACCGCGAGACGGAGGTGCTTCGCCTGGTCGCCAAGGGCCTGAGCTACAAGCAGATCGCCGAGCGCCTGGTCATCTCCCACCGCACCGTGCAGAACCACGTCCAGAACACCCTGGGCAAGCTCCAGCTGCACAACAGGGTGGAACTGGTGCGGTACGCGATAGAGCGCGGTATCGACAAGGCCGACGACGCCTGACCCCTCGTACGAGTGAACGCACATGATCAACCCCCGCAACCTGTAAGGGAATTGACCGTTCGCCCCGTCCCGAAGTGACCTGGATCACCATTAGCGTGACCCGCATCAGGTCACTGAGGCGAAGGGACTGTTCCATGGGGGCCAAGAAAATTGGCGTACTGACCGGAGGCGGCGACTGCCCCGGGCTCAACGCCGTCATCCGGGGCATCGTCCGCAAGGGCGTGCAGGAGTACGGCTACGACTTCGTCGGTTTCCGGGACGGCTGGCGCGGTCCACTGGAGGGCGACACCGTCCGGCTCGACATCCCCGCGGTCCGCGGCATCCTGCCGCGCGGCGGCACCATCCTCGGCTCCTCGCGCACCAACCCGTTCAAGGTGGAGAACGGCGTGCGCCGCATCAAGGAGAACCTCGCCAAGTACGAGGTCGACTCCCTCGTCGCGATCGGCGGCGAGGACACGCTCGGCGTCGCCGCGCGCCTCACCGACGAGTACGGCGTCCCGGTCGTCGGCGTCCCGAAGACCATCGACAACGACCTCTCCGCCACCGACTACACCTTCGGCTTCGACACCGCCGTCGGCATCGCGACCGAGGCGATCGACCGCCTGCACACCACCGCCGAGTCCCATATGCGCGTCCTCGTCGTGGAGGTCATGGGCCGCCACGCGGGCTGGATCGCCCTGCACTCGGGCCTCGCGGGCGGCGCGAACGTCATCCTCATCCCCGAGCAGCGCTTCGACGTCGACCAGGTGTGCGCCTGGGTGACCTCGCGCTTCAAGGCGTCGTACGCCCCGATCGTCGTCGTCGCGGAAGGGGCGATGCCCAAGGACGGCGAGATGGTCCTCAAGGACGGTACGCAGGACTCCTTCGGGCACGTCCGGCTCTCCGGCGTCGGCGAGTGGCTCGCCAAGGAGATCGAGGGGCGCACCGGCAAGGAGGCGAGGACCACCGTCCTCGGGCACGTCCAGCGCGGCGGCACCCCCAGCGCCTTCGACCGCTGGCTCGCCACCCGCTTCGGGCTGCACGCGATCGAGGCGGTGCGCGACGGCGACTTCGGCAAGATGGTCGCACTCCAGGGCACGGACATCGTGCGGGTCCCGATCGCGGAGGCGACGGCCCGCCTGAAGACGGTGGACCCGGCGCTGTACGAGGAGGTCGGCGTGTTCTTCGGCTGAGGCGCGCCACGAAGGGACGGCCCCCGGGCTCAGGGTGCCGTCCCCACGGGCCGTACCTAGACTCACGCCCATGGAGATCCTCGCCTTCGGCGTGCAGTCCGACGAGAAGCCGCTGATCGAGAAGGCCTTCGAGGGGCACCACGACATCCGCTGCCTCGACGTCTTCCTCAACGAGGACACCGCCCCCATCGCAGCGGGCTACGAGATCATCTCCTCCAGCGTCAACGCGACCCTCGACAACCGCGTCCTGCAGACCCTCGCCGCCGGCGGGACGCGGATGATCGCCCAGCGCTCCACCGGGTTCAACAACATCGACCTCCGGGTCGCCGAGCGCCTCGGCCTGACCGTCGCCCGCGTCTCGTCGTACTCGCCGTACTCCGTGGCCGAGTTCGCCTGGACGCTCGCGACGGCCGTCAACCGCCGCATCGTCCGCGCCGGCAACCGCACCCGCGACTTCGACTTCCGCCTCGACGGGCTGATGGGCCGCGATCTGCGCGGCCGCACCGTCGGCGTACTGGGCACCGGCAGGATCGGCGAGGCGTTCACCCGGATCGCACACGGCTTCGGCATGAGACTGCTCGGCTGGGACGCCGTGGAGAACCCCGCCTGCGCCGAGCTGGGCATGCGGTACGTCGAGAAGCACACGCTCTTCGCCGAGGCCGACCTGATCAGCCTGCACGTCCCGCTGCTCCCCTCGACGCAGCACCTCATCGGCGCCGACGCGCTGCGCCTGATGAAGGACGACGCGATCCTGGTGAACTCCAGCCGAGGCGGCCTCATCGACACTGAGGCCCTCGTCGCGGAGCTGCGCGCCGGGCGCTTCGCGGGCGTGGGCCTTGACGTGTACGAGGCGGAGGCGGGCCTCTTCTTCCTCGACAAGTCCCTGGAGGCCATGGCGGACGACACCCTGGCCCGCCTCGTGACCTTCCCGAACGTGCTGGTCACGTCCCACCAGGCGTACTACACCAAGGACGCCGTCGGCCAGATCATCGACACCACCCTGCGCAACGTCCTGGACTACACGGAGGGCCGCCACAACGAGAACGTCCTGGTCCCGGCGGCCCCCACCTCATAGCCGCCGTGGCTAGACGAGCACCCCGGACAGCAGCTCCCGCACGATCGCCGTTCCGCGCAGCGTCAGCACCGACTCCGGGTGGAACTGCACCCCGGCGAAGCCAGTACCGCGCAGCGCGTGCACCTCGCCGGTCGCCGCGTCCCTGCTGACCTCCACGCCGTGCGCCGCGAGCTCCACCGAGGCCTCGTCGTCGCAGCGCGCCACGAAGCTGTTGTAGAAGCCGACGGTCTCCGTCCGCCCGAAGAGGTCGACCGGCGTCTGCGCGCCCTGGCAGGGGACCTCCTTGCGGACGATCTCCAGGCCCAGCTCGGCGGCGAGCAGCTCATGGCCCAGGCAGACGCCGAGCACGCCGTACCGGTGATCGCGCACGACGTCGGCGGTCAGCGAGCGCAGGAACCGCATCTTCGGGTCGGCGGTGTCCGAGGGGTCGCCGGGCCCGGGGCCGAGCACGACGGGCCCCTCGTGCGCGAGCACGGCGTCGCGCAGCCCCGGCTCGTCGTAGCGCCGCACGGTGACCGTCAGGCCCGCGGAGCGCAGCAGGTGCGCGAGCATCGCCGTGAAGGTGTCCTCGCCGTCGACGACCAGGGCGTGGCCGCAGAGCAGGCCGCTCGGCTCCTGCATCCGCAGCCAGAACGGCGCGAGACGGTCCCGCCGCCCGTCCAGGGCCGCCCGCACGCGCGGATCGTCGGCGAGGGCGGGCCGCACCTCCTCGTGGCGGGGCCGCCCGGGACGCACCCCGAGGGCGGCCAGCACCCCCGCCGCCTTCGCATGGGTCTCCGCGACCTCGCCCGCCGGGTCCGAGCCGCGCACGAGCGTCGCGCCGACCGGCACCCGCAGCTTCCCGGAGGGTGAGATGTCGGCGGTGCGGATCAGGATGGGGGAGTCCAGGGTCTGCGCGCCGCCCGCGTCGCGGCCGATGAGCGCGAGGGCGCCCGCGTAGTAGCCGCGCCCGCCCGCCTCGTGCCGCTCGATGACCCGGCAGGCGTTCTGCACGGGCGAGCCGGTGACGGTCGCCGCGAACATCGTCTCCTTGAGCACCTCGCGCACGTCGAGCGACGACTTGCCGCGCAACTCGTACTCGGTGTGCGCGAGGTGCGCCATCTCCTTCAGGCGCGGCCCGACCACGACACCGCCCATGTCACCGACGGTGCACATCATCTTGAGCTCCTCGTCGACGACCATCGACAGCTCCTCGATCTCCTTGCCGTCGGCGAGGAAGGCGAGCAGGTCCTCGGGGGTCGGCCCGTCGGCCGGGTAGCGGTAGGTGCCGCTGATCGGGTTCATGACGACCGTCCCGCCGGACATCCGCACGTGCACCTCGGGGCTCGCCCCCACGAGCGTGCGGTCGCCGGTGTGCACGACGTACGTCCAGTACGCGCCCCGCTCGCCCACCAGGAGCCGCCGGAAGAGCGCGAGGGCGTCCGCCCTGCCGAAGCCGGGGATCTCACCCTCGTACGTACGGCGGATCACGAAGTTGGCCCCCTCGCCCCGCCCGATCTCCTCGCGCAGGACCCGCCCCACGATGTCCGCGTACGCCGCGTCGTCCACGTCGAAGGCACCGCCCTCGACCCGCACCTCGTGGGCGGGCAGCGCCGACAGGGCCGCGTCGAGCGGGAATTCGTACGTCTCCTCGGGGGTGAGGACGGTCAGGGGCGTGCCGTCGTCGCGGACGTCGAAGCCGCGCTCCCTGATCTGCCGGAAGGGCACGAGCGCGAGGCCCTCGGGGATGTCCGCGAGGCGGTCGTATGTGCCCGTCGGGCCGACGAGCACCTCGACCGTGTCGTGGTCGCGGCCGGGCGTGCGGCGGCGCAGCAGGGCGAACGGGCGGTCGTCGGACAGGAGGTCCGACAGGACCGTCGGCTGCCGCGTAGGTTCTGCCGTCTGCATGGGTTCTGTTCCTTCTCACTCGGAGAGGAACGGCCCGGCGCCCGGCAGTCCCGGGAAACACTGAAGGCCGCCCCTCGGGCGGCCTTCGCGAGTCTGTGGATACGCGCAGTCAGTGGGCCGCCGGATGAGCGGGCCACCACCAGTTTCGAGTCGTCGTCTGCGCGTGCATGTCCGGCACCTTAGCGCATCATCAGGACGTCGAGGCCTTCGTCGAGATACGGCCCGAGCTCCTCGTCGGCGGGCACCACCGAGGGCACCGCGTGGCCGAGCTGGGTGTGCCCCAGATAGACGCTGTACGCGAGCAGACCGCGCCGGCGGGCCTGCGCCTCGGGGAAGCCGAGGCCCGCGAAGAGCTCAGCGACGTACGCCACCCGGCGCTCGGTCACCTTCCGCAGGGCCGCGGCGACCTGGGGGTGCCCGGCGGTCGCCAGGAGGGAGACCTCCAGGGGGCCGGACGCGGCGGAGGTGATCGCCTCGGCGAAGAGCAGCCGGATCCGCTTGCGGAGGTCCGGCTCGGCCTCCACGTGGCTGATCATGCCCTCGGTGTGGAGCTTCGCCCATCGCTCAAGGGCGGCCTCGATGAGCGCGTCACGGTTCGCGAAGTGCCAGTAGAAGCTGCCCTTGGTGGTGCCGAGGCGGACCGCGAGCGGCTCCACCGCGACGGCCGCGAGGCCGCCCTCGCCGATCGCCGTCAGCGCGGCGTCCGCCCAGTCGTCGGCGGTCAGCCGGGGCTTCGCCGGGGTCGTCTTCCGCTGCCGTTGCACCATGACCGTACGGTACCGTATGGTCACTGACCATACGCCAGCGTATGGAGGTACGCGATGAGCACGGTCCGCAACGAACACGAGCGCGTGGTCACCGCCCCGGCAGCGACGGTCGGAGCCCTGCTCGACCGCCTCTCCGCCGAGGACGACCCGATCTTCCCCACGCCGGCCTGGCCCGCGATGACCTTCGACGGCCCGCTCGCCGTCGGCGCGAGCGGCGGCCACGGCCCGCTCCGGTACCGAGTGACGGAGCACGAGCCCGGCCGCCGCGTCCGCTTCGACTTCACCGCGCCCGACGGGGGCTCCGACGAGGGCTTCCACGAGATGGCGGTGGAGCCACTCGGCCAGGGCCAGGGCCAGGACCGCTGCCGCGTGCGGCACGTCCTCGAATTCCGGCTGCGCGGCGCGGACCGGCTGCTGTGGCCCACCGCCATCCGGCCCGTGCACGAGACGATGGTCGAAGAGATGCTCGACAACATCGAGCGCGCGGCCACGGGTGCCGTCACCCGCCCCGTCCGCTGGACCCGCCGCGTGCGGCTCCTGAACCGCCGCTCCTGGGCCCGCCCCGAGACCGTCGAGACCCCCGAGGCGGCCCACCTCATCCGCGGCGCCGTCGAGAACCCCCACTACCGCGACGCGTACCGCATGGACCTGCTCCCCGGCCTGCCGCGCGACCCCGGAGCCTGGACCGGTGTCCTGCGCGACGCCTTCCCGGTCCTCGCCCGCGAGGGCGGCGAGCTGCTGATGGACGTGGACACGGCAGGGCTGACGGCCCGCGCCTCGATCCTGGTCGACGAGCGGCACATCACCCTCAGCACGGCCGTCCGGGCGGACACCCGGCGCTCCCGGCTCTACTGGGGCGCCGTCAAACTGGCGCACCCCGTCATGGCCCGCATGATGCTCCGGCGCGTCCACCGCCGACTCGCCCTCGCGGCCCCGAGCGCGGCCGAACGCGCCAAGGAGGCCGAGCGGGTGGAGGAGGCCGGGCGCTCCTCCGTGTCGGGTCCGTCTCACTTGGTGAGCGGGTGAATGGACGGTGCCCCGCACCCCGTAATGTTGACGAGGTGACCGTGAACGCTAAGACCACCGCCACCGGCGGCAACACCTGGCGAAACCTGCCCGCGGCGCAGCAGCCCGAGTACCCCGATGCCGAGGCTCTGCGCGATGTGATCGCGGACCTCGAGTCGTATCCGCCGCTCGTCTTCGCGGGCGAGTGCGACCAGCTGCGCGCCCGACTGGCCTCTGTCGCCAAGGGAGAGGCGTTCCTGCTCCAGGGCGGCGACTGCGCCGAGGCCTTCGACGCCGTGTCGGCCGACCACATCCGGAACAAGCTGAAGACGCTCCTCCAGATGGGCGCCGTCCTCACGTACGCGGCGTCCGTGCCCGTCGTGAAGATCGGCCGCATCGCGGGGCAGTACTCCAAGCCGCGCTCCAAGCCGGTCGAGACCCGCGACGGCGTGACTCTCCCGACCTACCGGGGCGACTCCGTCAACGGCTTCGACTTCACCGAAGAGGCCCGCATCCCGGACCCCGAGCGTCTGAAGCGGATGTACAACGCGTCCGCCTCCACGCTCAACCTGGTGCGCGCCTTCACCACCGGCGGCTACGCCGACCTGCGCCAGGTGCACGCCTGGAACCAGGACTTCGTGAAGTCGTCCCCCTCCGGCCAGCGCTACGAACAGCTGGCCCGCGAGATCGACAACGCGCTCAACTTCATGCGGGCCTGCGGCACCGACCCGGAGGAGTTCAAGACCGTCGAGTTCTACGCCTCCCACGAGGCGCTGCTGCTCGACTACGAAGGCGCGCTGACCCGCGTCGACTCCCGCACCGGCAGGCTGTACGACACCTCGGGCCACATGGTCTGGATCGGTGAGCGCACCCGTCAGCTGGACCACGCGCACATCGAGTTCGCCTCGCGGATCCGCAACCCGATCGGCGTCAAGCTCGGCCCGACCACCACGGCCGAGGAGGCGCTCCAGTACATCGAGCGCCTCGACCCCGACCGCGAGCCCGGCCGGCTGACCTTCATCGTCCGCATGGGCGCCGACAAGGTTCGCGACAAGCTGCCCGAGCTGGTCGACAAGGTCACCGCGTCCGGCGCGACCGTCGTCTGGATCACCGACCCGATGCACGGCAACACCTACGAGGCGGCCTCCGGCCACAAGACCCGCCGCTTCGACGACGTGCTCGACGAGGTGAAGGGCTTCTTCGAGGTCCACAAGGCGCTGGGCACGCACCCGGGCGGCATCCACGTCGAGCTCACCGGTGACGACGTCACCGAGTGCGTGGGCGGCGGCGACGAGATCTTCGTCGACGACCTGCACCAGCGCTACGAGACGGCCTGCGACCCGCGGCTCAACCGCAGCCAGTCGCTCGACCTGGCATTCCTGGTCGCCGAGATGTACCGCGACCAGTAAATTCCCGGAAGTACGCGGTGGTGGGGGGCGGGTGCCAGGGTTGCGCGCCCCCCCCGCGGTTAGGGGGGGTTGTGTTGCAGGGGGCGGGGGGAAGGGTTGTTTTGGCACACCCAAAAAAAGGG
>NZ_JBSFRK010000085.1:0-18958 GCF_053589195.1 Streptomyces sp. NPDC003379
TTCTACCGCTACTACACGACCGAGTGAGCGCGCCCGTCCCAATGCCTGTTCCCGCGCCCGGTCGGACGCCCGCCCACGGACCCGGTCGGACGCCCCCCCGCCGGACCCCGAGCGCCCCCCCCCCCCGGCCCCCACCGCAGGGGGCGGGCCCCGGCCCCCCCCGCGCGCACCGGCCCCTGCCGCCGTACCGGCCGCGCCCGGTACGCGACCAGCACGAGCGGCAGGGGCTCTTTGCAGTTCTCGTTGCCGACGTGGACGCGTCCACGGCCCAGCCGCGCACTGCGGCTCGCTCCAGGATCTTGTCAGCGGGCGTGGTGAATCCGTCGTCGCCCTGCTGGAGAACGCGCGTCGTGGAGACTCGGCCTTCTCCGGGCCACCAGAGTCCGACGGCTGTGACGCGCTCGTCCCTCGCCATTCGGGCTCCATTCGGGCACCGGAGGTGCTGACGAACCAGGCACTCAGGCGGAGGGAGTTGCGAGCGGCGGCGCGGCTGATCGAAGCGCTCGGGGGATCGGTTGCCGTGTTGTAGGCCGTTAGTCTGTCGGTATGTCAGAGCGTGTCATGTCCGGTCGTATGGACGGCCTGATCACCCTGAGTGCCGCGGACGCTCTGTGGGCCGAGCTGACGGCTGACAGCGCTGTACCGACGGCCTTTGGGGCGTTCACCTGCTCTCCCGCTCATGCCCGGGCGGGGCACGTCCTGCTCGGCGGCCATGTGGTGGCAACGGTGAGGGCGAACGGCGGCCGGTGGAGTGTGCACGAGGTCGAGGTGCGCCGGGCAGCCGCGGAGCTGAACGCGGTGGGCATGGACCGCCACGACCTGATCCGCATCGGTCCGTTCCGTGGGACGCGGGGGCAGGAGTGCAACGAGGAAACGCCCCTGCGTTGGCGCCGGCGCATCACGGGGGAACTGCAGGAGCTGGGCGGCGGCCCCGAGCGGGCAGTACGACGTGAAGCCGGCCGGTCGAACCAGCTGGCGGGGATCGACTGGCGCCAGGTGCTCGTGGAGCGGAACCGCGACGGGACACAGCGCACGTGGTGGCTGCCGCGCGCTGTGGTCAGGCTGCTGGATGCGGCCGAGCACAACGAAACGCAGTGGGTGCAAGCCGCGCGGGCCCGCCAGGCAACCGCAGCCGTCGGACCGCCCGCACGCCCCCATCAGGCCCAGGACGCCGGTGGCCGGCAAGCGACGAGTCCCCAGGGCCCCGTCACCTCACTGCGCCCGTACAACAGTGAGCTGGAAGGTCAGCTGTACTCGGTGCTCAGCAAGAAGCCCGGTACTGCCCGCAGGGTGGCTGGGTGGGCGTGCGCCGTCTGCCGCACCGCGCCCGCCACCGTCCTCGACCACTGCCACGAACACGGCTACGTCCGCGCCCCTGTCTGCCAGTCCTGCAACACACAAGAACGCCCCGACCACCTGTACAGCAACGACATCCGCGTGGCGAACCGCTACGCACGCCTCTTCCACACCGACACCGACGACTGGCTCCGCCACTGGCACCGCTGCCCCGGCTGCCGTGCACGCACCACCCTGCCCCTGCCGCACCTCGCCGCATGGACCGCCCGCATAGCCTGCCGGTCACTGCGCCCGACCCACCAAGCCCCCCGTGGACGCAAGCCCTGCGGCGTCCTGCGCGTGTCCTGGGCGGGCAACCAGAAGGCACCCCGTTCCTGCCTGTTCACTGTCGCCGTCGACCTCTGCCCCTCCGGCGAGCACCGCATCCTGGCGCAAGTCCCCTACCGCGAAGCCGCCGAGCGGTTCGGTATCTGGTTGGCCGAGACGGCCCCCGCCGTGGCCGCCGCAGCCGGGCCCGACAGCCTCGACGGCCTTCCCGACCGGCCCCGCCCAGTCATCACGGACACCAGCGGCGAGGGCCTGGCACTGTTCTGAGCGCGCGGCCGGGGTCGAGACCGCCGGAGGAGGCGAGCCGGTGGGTGTGGCGGATCTCGTAGAAGGAGTCCGGCCAGACCGACTTCTACCAGCAGTCCGAGTGGGTGCCGGCCTATTCGCCGCGCGAAGGCCTCTGCCTCCACCTGGGGGAGATCACCGCGACGTCGGCCGCTGGCGAGACCACTCGTCGTCCATGGAGCCGGCCTGGTGTCGCAGCGCTGTTGGCCGACCGGGGCCCTGGTGCGCGGGTGGCGGCCGGGCAGGCTAGTTTGCTCGGATGAGTCTTCTTGATGATGTGGCCGAGCGCGACGGCTGGCGGTGCTGGGTGTGTGACGAAGCGGTCGACCCCGACGAGTCGGTGAACGACCCGCGGGGACCCAGCGTCGACAGCCGGACCGCCGACCGGAAGGCCAAGGTCACCGAGCGGCTCGCGCACCGCGGGTGCAATAGCCGCAAGGGTGCGGTCAAGGTGGTCATCGCCTGGCCGGAGCGCCTGTATGTAGTCGAACCCGCGCCGCTGATCGCTGTTGGCGACAGGCTGGAGCGCAAGGGGGGCCGCGAGATGGTGGGCCGTTGCCCGACCAGGAAGGACGCCCAAGAGGCGGCGGACTGGCTGGTGGACCGGTTCTCCCGACTGCTACCGGGGCTGCCGGTGACCGCCGACATCCAGCCGGGCGGCGGCCAGTTCCTCGTCATCCTGGCCACCGGCCGCCGCTGATCGGGGATCACCCCTCAGCGAAAGACGGCCGACGCCGGGGCGCGGTAGCCGGAGAAGGCCTCCGACTGTGTTCGCGACCAGGGGCGAAGGAATGGCGGGCGGTTTCTACGGCCTACGGCCCGTCCGGGACGCCGAGCGGTACGGTGAACCGCGGCTGCCAGCCTTCCTCCGTCAGCACCACCAGCTGGACCGCGGTCGCACGGGTATGCAGCGGCAGCAGGCTGCCGATCGCAGCGCGGACATGGGCGGCAGCTGTCGGGTTGTCCGCACCCATGGCGACCGTGACATGGGCGGCGGGTCGCGCCCCGAAGCGGCCTTTGTACGGGCGCGACCCGGGCCACTGGGTGCGGAACGCATCGACGATCGTTTGGAGTCCCGGAACGGTGACGGCGACGAAGCCGGACTCCGTCACGACCTCCTCCAAGAGCAGCTCAGCTGCTGGGAAACTCGCAGCCAGAGAACGCACGCCCTTCTCGTCCTGGTCTGTCAGCGCCGATTCCGGCACGAACGGGTACAGGAGCGAGACGTGCGCCGGCACCCCACGACGCACCAGAGCCGGGTCGATGCGCCACGCCGCATCGAGGAGCGGGGCGGCATCGGGCAGGACAATGACGACGGCAGTGGTCCCTGGCTCTGGCACGCCGTCATCATCGCAGGCCAGTCCTCTACTGCGCGCGTTGTACCGGGAGGTGGGCGAGGGCAGCGAATTGGGCGTGGTCGAGGCGGTCGCGGCCGACGTGCTGGCTGGTTGGTGATCTTGTCGCGGCCTGTTGGCGCGGAGGTGTTGTACACCCGGCGACTGCCGGATGTGCAGCTGACGGACGTGCTCCCGGCCGCCCCCGGCCAACGGCCCGGCTCAACCGCCCGTCACGCGACCAGCGGCTATTCGCACGCACCGTAGTTCCACCTGAAGATCACCATCAGCATCAATTCCTGGTCAACAAATCAGGCCGGCGCCAGCAACTTTGCCACCACGGCCTCTTAAGGTCATCCCACTCACGCGCCCGTGCCGCAGAACAACTTCTGCTATCCATAGCGGAATTGAGGTGCGGAACCCCCTCGGCGGAACGTATGTTCGAAGTGGATGATGGGTGGATCGCATGTTCGTCAGCACGAGCAGGGCGCGCGGGATGTAGGTGGCGCGGGCGGCGTCGGTACAGAGCTTGGTGAGGGCCCGCCAGTTCTTGAAGTGGGCGAAGCCGTGGTCGACCGGCGCACGTCCTACGGCGAGGACGCGGTTGGCGGTCGTCCCGTCCGGTGCGACGCTGGGTGGGGGTGACTGCGGGACGCCGGGAGCTCTTGTGACGGGGGCGGACACAGGTTCCTACCGCTTCGGCGCTGTTGTGACCGCCGTATTCCTGCCAAGTGTTCGGCCTGGCTGGTTCAGTCCGTTCGGAACGGCCGCAATGACGGCCAGTCGGTGAGGGGGCGTGGTTGTTGGAGGCGGCCTTTGCCGGAGCGGTCGCCCGCGGTGTGGACGAGCAGGTACTGGTCGCCGGAGAAGACCCAGAAGCGATGGTCGTCACCGGGAACGGGCAGGACTGCGTCGATCTTGTTCGTGAAGCGGTCCAGGCCGCCGAATGTCTTGCGCCACTGCGCGATCGGGGCAGGCTCGCTTACCCGCCGCGCCGAGGCCGGGTCCGCAGCCACCTCCACGACCATGTACTCGTTGCCGGAGAACACCCAGAACCTGCCCGGCACACCCGGAACCGGCATCACCGCATCCACACGCGAGACCGTATGGGCATTGGTGGACGTCTGCCCGGTTTGGTCGGGCGAACCAGAGCCGGAGTCGTCTCCGACGACGTATGCGGTCACGCCGGCTCCGGCGAGGAGCACCACCACGGCGATCGCCCCTGTGATCGCCGTACGGCGCCGACTCGCCCCTGCGGGCGCCGTGCGCCGGCGGTTCGCGCGTGCGGGCTGCACCGGCTGCCGCAGTGTCGCCTGCACCGTTCGGGGAACGCCGTCGACTACCGACTGCAGCGCGCCTGCGAGCTGTGCGCTGGACGGGCGCTTGACGGGGTCCTTGTCCAGCAACTGCTCGATGACCTCGCCCAATGGTCCCCGGACGTGGACGGATGGTGGTTCGAAGGCGACAGCGAACGACGTGGCCGTGAGGTCCCCACGGGCGAAGGGGGTATGCCCGGAGGCAAGGAAACACAGGGTGACGCCGAGGGAGAACAAGTCGCTGGCCGGCCCCGCGGGTTGATCGCGCAGGCGTTCCGGGGCCGTGTACTCGGCCGAGCCGACCGCGCCCCCCGCGCCCGTGAGACCTGTGTGACCGGCCAGGGCGGCGATACCGAAGTCGGTGAGCACGCTGCTGCCGTCCGCGCGCAGAAGCACGTTGGCCGGTTTCACGTCACGGTGCAGCGCACCGGCCGCGTGGACCGCCTCCAACGC
Organism: Streptomyces sp. NPDC003379; assembly: GCF_053589195.1. Taxonomy (NCBI): domain Bacteria; kingdom Bacillati; phylum Actinomycetota; class Actinomycetes; order Kitasatosporales; family Streptomycetaceae; genus Streptomyces; species Streptomyces sp. NPDC003379. The sequence continues at coordinate 5,012 of NZ_JBSFRK010000085.1, forward strand.
GGACAGGACCTCCAGGCCGACGCGGGCTGTCTCCACCGGTGACAGCAGCCCGCCCGATCGCACTCGTTCGCTCAGCGAGCCACCCGGCACCAGTTCCATGACGATCCACAGACCGCCGTCGAACTCCACCAGATCGTAGATGTCGATGACATGCGCGTGCGTCACCCGGGCGATCGCCCGCGCCTCCGACAGCACACGCCGCATCGCCGCCTGCTGCTCGTCGCCCCCACCTGCGGCATGGAGTTCCTTGACGGCCACCGTCCGCTGCAACAGATGATCCCAGGCACGCCACACCGTGCCCATACCGCCGCTGCCCAACCGGTCGGCGAGCACGTACCTGTCGGCGACGACTCGCCCGCCCACGCTTTCGATCACGACGAGACAATGTACATGCCGATTTCTGGGGCGATTCGGGTGATCAACCGTGCGGTACACAGGACGCGCTTCACGGCCCTGTCCGGCGGTGAATGGCATGGACCTGCGACGCGATCGTGGACAACTGTCCGATGAACGGAACAGGCCATCTGAATAACGGTCTGGTTTCGTTCGCTGGCACTTTCGAATACTACGCATGGTGATGTGATCTGCGTCACTAAAGGATTCGTAAAAGTCGTGGTAGAACTGCGCAACTCCGCAGGTGGCACCACCCCTCGCCGCAACCCGGAGCGGCCGGCACGCACCGGCAGTACGACCAGGGTGATCACTTTCCGAGTCCGCGGCACGTGAACCCAGGGTCGCCGATCGGACAACGGCGTTCGCTCAAAGACCGCACATCTTCCGGCGCAACCCCCAGCGCCGGCCCTGCGCCATCGAGGTAGCCACCGTGTCACTCGACTCCATCACCACCTCCGTCGACGAGGCCGTCAGCGGCTTCTTCGAACCCATAGCCACCTGGCTCGGGGACGTCGTCTTCTACTCCGTCCCCGTCGGCGGTACGCAGCTGCCCCTCATCGTTGCCTGGCTCGTCATCGCGGGTCTGGTCTTCACCACCTGGTTCGGGCTGGTGCAGGTCAGGAAATTCAAACTCGCCGTCGACGTGGTGCGCGGGAAGTACGACGAGAAGGGGTCGGCCGGCGAGGTCAACCACTTCCAGGCACTGACCGCTGCGGTCTCCGGCACGGTGGGTCTGGGCAACATCGCCGGCGTGGCCGTCGCCGTCTCCATCGGTGGCCCGGGCGCCACCGTCTGGATGATCCTTTGCGGCCTGCTGGGAATGGCCACCAAGTTCGTCGAGGTCACCTTGGGTGTGAAGTACCGCGAGGTGCACGCCGACGGCACCGTCTCCGGTGGCCCGATGCACTACCTGCCCAAGGGCCTGGCCGACCGCTTCGGCAGGAACGGCAAGACGCTCGGCAAGATCCTGGCCGTCCTCGCCTCCTGCATGATCCTGTTCTTCGGCCTCTTCGGCGGCAACCTCTTCCAGGTCAACCAGTCCTACGCCCAGCTCGTCTCCGTCACCGGCGGCGAAAACGGCTTGATGGGCTCCTCCGCCGGTGCGCTGTTCTTCGGCATCTTGATCGCCGCCCTCGTCGGCATCGTGCTGCTCGGCGGCATCCGCTCGATCGCCAATGTGACCAGCCGGCTGGTCCCCGCCATGGCCGGCATCTACATCGTGGCCTGCCTGATTGTCATCCTGGTCCACGCCTCCGCGGTACCGACCGCGATCGGCGAGATCATCGAGGGCGCGTTCAACCCTCACGGTGTCGCAGGCGGTGTCCTTGGCGCGCTGATCATCGGCTTCCAGCGGGCCGCGTTCTCCAACGAGGCCGGCCTCGGCTCCGCCCCCATCGCACACTCTGCGGTCAAGACCAAGCACCCCGCCAGCGAGGGCCTGGTCGCCCTGCTGGAGCCGTTCATCGACACCGTCGTCATCTGCACGATGACCGCACTGACGATCGTCATCGCCAACCCGGCCAGCTGGGTCGAGGCCCGCAAGAGCAACGGCGGGTCCATCGGCGGTGTCACCATCACCTCCGACGCCTTCGCCACCGTGATGCCCTGGTTCCCGTACATCCTCACGATCGCGGTGATGCTGTTCGCCATCTCCACCGTGCTCACCTGGGGCTACTACTGCCTCAAGGCCTGGACGTACCTCTTCGGCCGCAGCAGGGCCAGCGAGCTGACCTTCAAGGTGCTCTACACGCTCTTCGCGGTCGCGGGCTCCCTGCTGACGCTGGAAACCCTGATCGGCATGGCCGACGCGGTGCTCTTCATGCTCGCCGTCATCAACATCATCGGCCTGTACCTCCTCGCCCCGGTCGTCAAGCGTGAGCTGAACTCCTTCCTGGAGTTCGTCCGCGCTCGCAACACCGGTGAGGTCCCCAAGGAGGACGACAGCCAGGAGTCGGTGAAGACCACCGTCTGACCGCCCCCGCGGCCCGGCTCCGGAACGGGCCCGTCCACACCTGACGCCTTGGTGTGGACGGGCCCGCTCGCCATGCCTGAACCACGTGTCCCAGCAGGGAAAATGTGGCCTGGGGGGGCGCGCGTAGGCCGGTTAGGGTGTAAAGAACGTGTCAACGGTCCGCCTCGGGAACTCCACGATCGTCAATGCCCGCCTGTTCGCGCCAAACTCACCCGCGACCTCGCCGGGTGCCGCAAGGTCTACCCCGAGCGAGCCTCGGCATCCGCCGACGCCCCCTGGGCGAGCGCACCCACGCGGCGCCCGCCCGTCCCCAAGCCGGGGCCACCGCCCTACGCGATACCCGGCCTTCCGCAACCCGCACTGCCCCCGACCCTGAAGGGCCCCGCCCAACCCGTCGAGGTAGAGGAACTTCTGGATGCCCTCGGACAGAAGGACCGCGCCGACATAGAGGCGGATGAGTACCACCGCGCCGGGCGCAGTGGTACCGCTCAGCTTCGCCTGCCAGGTGCTGAGCTGCGTCATGCCAGGGTGCCCCATCGCTGGAAGATGTCGGACACCGATATCGTCTCGTGGCGCGCGGCCAGCGGCGGCTTCACGCCGACACACGCACATCCGGCTGGGGCCTACCAGGGTGCCGGCCTCCGTGAACCGTGCCTCAGCCCCGGGTCGGCGGCCCGGGGCTTCCGCGTCGTTCAGGCCTCTTCGTGCGGATTCGTATGCACATGGACACGCGCCCCGACCACGGCGGGAATTACGACGCCTGTTGGGGAGCCTCGAAGCTCGTGAAGGCGCTGCGCTTCGGCAGTCGGTAGGTCTCCCGGCCGGTGATCGCGTTGAGGATCGTGGCGTTGCGCACGGCGCCGATGTCGAGGTTCGGTGAGGAGACACCGTGGGAGTGGACCTCAGCGTTGGCGACGAAGACGCGCCCGGTGACGCCTTCGGCGAGCTCGACGGAGTGGTCCAGACGTACGCGGTGACGGCCGCGTACGTCGTGCAGGAGCAGGTCCTCGATGGGTGCAAGGAAGGCGGGCGGACGGTTGCGGTAGCCGGTCGCCGCGACGACAAGGTCCGTGGTGTGCTCGAAGACCTGGCCCGTGTCGCGGTGGCGGCAGGTCAACACCGCCCGGCCCGTGGAGTCCATGGCGGCGGATTCGACGGTGATACCGAAGCGCAGTTCCGCCTCGGCCAAGCCGTGTTCGAGCTGGCGGCGGTAGAGCAGTTCGTGGATCTCTTCGAGGGTGTCGGTGGAGATGCCCTTGTAGAACTGCCACTGCTCGCCGACCAGCCGGTCGCGTACGTCCTCCGGCAGGGAGTGGAAGTACTGCATGTACGCCGGAGTCGTCAGCTCCAGGTTCATCTTGGTGTAGTCGAGCGGCGCGAACGACGACGTGCGGGTCAGCCAGCTCACCGCCGGCCCGCCCTCGATGTTGCGGTTCAGCAGGTCCACCGTGACCTCTGCGCCCGACTGGCCGGAGCCGACCACGGTGACCTTCCCGGCGGCCGCCACGTCGGACGCCCGGTACAGATAGTCGGAGGTGTGCAGCAGTGCGGACGGGGGCAGGCCGGCCAGGGCCTCCGGGACGTAGGGCGCGGTGCCGATGCCCAGGACGAGGTTGCGGGCGTGCATGCGCAGTCGGGTTCCGTCACCGCGTACGGCGTGCACGGCGAAGCGCTCGGTGGCCGCGTCCCAGTGGACCTCCTCGGCGCGGTGCGAGAAGCGGACCGACGGCAGTTTCGCCGCTGCCCAGCGCAGATAGTCCTCGTACTCGCGGCGGGACGGGAAGAAGTTCTCGCGGACGGTGAAGGTGTAGAGCCGGTCCATGTCGTGGAGGTACATGAGGAACGACAGGGGGTGGCTGGGTGCGACGAGGGTGACGAGGTCGGCGAGGAAGTTCACCTGCATCGAGGCGTCGCCGAACATCATTCCGCGGTGCCAGGTCAGCTCGGGCTGCTCCTCGAGCACCACCAGGTCGAGACCGTCCACGGTCGAGGCCAGGGCGGCGAGCCCCAGGTTGAAGGGGCCACAGCCGATCGCCACCACGTCGTGTTCGCTGATGAGTACGGTCATCGGGGCATGTCCTCCTCTCGGCGGGGGTGGATGAGCAGGGCGGCCGTCTTGTCGGGGAAGACGACTTCGCCGGCCGGGCGGAACCCGGCGGCCGTGAACGCCTTCAGCGAGGGGGCGTTGGTCACGTCCGGCTCGGCGACCACCCGGTCGCATGCGGGGTCGGCGGCGAGCAGACCCTCGGCGAGCGCGCGCAGCAGCGACCGGCCCAGGCCCTGCCCGGTACGGCTCGCCTCGCCGATGGCGATGTGCACGCCCAGATCGTGGGGGCCGTACGGGTAACAGCCGGCGAGCCGGTCCCGCAGCACCCGGTACACCTCGATGTACGCCAGCGGCCGGTCGTCCAGGTCGACCAGGACGGGCAGGATCTCATCGCCCGCGAGGTGCCCGGCGATCTCCTCGGCCCAGCGCTCGCGGGGCCATGCCTGGTGCCAGAAGGCGTCGATGTGCGGCGACTGCATCCAGCCGTGGACGAGGTCCAGGTCGGCGCCCTCGGCCTGCGCCACACGCGCCGACCAGGGGCCGGTCAGGTGAGGGAGCGGCGGGCCGGGAATCGTGGCGCTCGACTCGTGCTGTACCGATGACGTCATGCTGTGACCTCCTTAAGGGGGTTGGGGGCATCGAGGTAGACGGACTGGGCGTCGAGAGGTGCGAGGACTTCGTCGATGCCGTGCAGCCGGGTGAGCAGATTGCCCTTGCACGGCAGCGTGTCGGCCTCCAGCCAGCGGCGGGCCAGCCGGTCGCCGTCGGGCCCGGCCTCGGCGAGCGCGGGAAGGGCCGCGCGCAGCCGGTCAGCGAGGACGGCGAGGAGGTCCCGCTCGTCGGCAAGGCCGTCGACGGCGAGGCAGCCCACGACCGACAGCGCCTGGTTGCGCAACAGGTAGTACGAGAGCCGGTCGTCGACGAGGGCGTCGTCGACCACGGCCAGTGTGGAGGAGTCGGCGCCGAGCCGCTTCAGCAGACCGGGGAGGTAGGAAGTCGCCAGGTAATAGCCCTGGTTGTCGCGGAACGTGCTGCCGGTCACCTGCCCCTGTGCGTCCAGCCGGACGAGGGTGTTCTGCTGGTGGGCCTCCAGGCCGATGCCGGTGGCGGCGTACAGGTGCAGCATGGGCACCAGCACCCGGTCGGTGTAGTCGGCCGTCCACTGCTCGGCCGCACCGGTACCGAGCCTGGCCACGAGCTCGCCGAGTGCGCTGCGGCCGAGGCCGGGGCGGGGTGCCACCAGGCCCACCAGACAGCGCAGGTCCGCGATGCCCTGCGGCACCTCGCGTACGGCGACGTCGAGGCCGGTCACGTCCGGTCCCTGCGGACGGCCTGGTTCGTCCACGGCGAGCCAGGCGGGGTCACGGGTGATGGCGAACCCGGGATGGGCCCGGAAGGTACTCTCCGCGTACCCGGCGTCGAGAAGCCGGTTGATCTCCAGGCCGCGGCGCAGTTCGGTACGGGTGGACTCGCGGCGGGAGTTGGTCAGCCGCAGGCCGAGGGAGAGTTTCAGCATCACGTCGGCATCCGGCCGGTACAGCGTGCGCACGCTGGAGGTCGGCCACCACTCCGGGCCCAGCTCGCCGAGCGGCTTCAGCACGCCGGAGGCGACCAGGGCCTTGATACGGGGCCGGTGCAGCAGGTCCCGGGCCTGCCAGGGGTGGGCGGGCACCAGTACCCGGCCGTCGTCCACGCGGCGTTCGGCCAGGTCGGCGAGGAGCGCCACGGTGTCGCGGCCGGCCAGGGAGGGGGCTCCGTCGACCGCGTCGTGCGAGACGACCGACTCGTCGGCGGCGAACCAGTGCAGCCGGAAGGAGCCGCGCAGCTCCGGCGAGAACGCGGCCGCGTCGTTGTCCGAGATGCCGTCGCGGCTCTTCGGCGCGGGGTGGTTCAAGTGGCCGAGCACAAGCGCCTGTTCGGCGTCGAGGAAGCCGTCCACGTCGGGCGGCGGCTTCGGGTGCGCCCGGCGGTCGGAGATGAAGGTGGCGACGCGGCGTACGGACTCGGCGGTGCGCTCCACCAGGTCGGCGACCTCACCGGCCGGGACACCGCCGGGGCGGCTGCCACCGCGTACCGCTGCCTCGGTGGACAGCAGCGCGACCGCCGTCACGGGGTCGGCGATGTCGCCGAGCGGCCCTCCGGGTCCCTCCAGGCGGGCGGGGGCGAACCGGTGCCAACCGGTGGGCGAGCAGTGGGTCACCTCGGTGACGAGTGCCAGTCCGGCGGTGGGTAGCTCGACCCGGAGCGGACCGGGAGTGACGGGTGTGCCGGTCTCGCGCAGCCAGCACCGGAGCAGCGCCTCGATGTGGGCGTGTTCGGCGGCGCCTCGGGCGTCCAGTCCGTGCAGCGGGTCTGCCTGGGTGGTTGCCGCCGTGGTGGTGATGCTCATGCGGCGCCCTCCTCGGTGAGTCGTTCACAGGTGCGGCCGGCGTCGAGGACGGTGTCCACGAGACCGTCGATGTCGTCGGTGGTGGCGGTGGGGTTGAGCAAGGTGAACTTCAGGCACACCTGCTTCGACGAGCCGGGTCCGGCGGTCTCGACCTCCGTGCGCCCGATGAGGGCGCTGCCGGATTCCAGCAGCCGTCGGCGCAGGTCACCGTTGAGTTCGTCGGAGACCGACATGTCCGTGCTCCGGTAGCGGAACACCACCGTGGTCAGTTCCGCCGGGGCAACCAGTTCAAGCTCGGGCTCGGCGATGATGCGCCGCTCGGCGTGGCGGGCGAGGTCGTGGCAGGTGTCGACCATGCGTCCCATGCCGGTGCGGCCGTACGTCAGGAGGGTGGCGGCGGCCTTCACCGCGTCGGGGCGGCGGGTGGTCTGGAGGCTGCGGCCGAGCAGGCCGTCGTAACCGGCCTCGGAGTCGTCGGTCGGGTTGAGGTAGGCGACTTCACGATCGAGCGCGGTGAAGGCGGTGGTGTCGGACACCAGAAGCACGCTGGTGGCGGCGGGCTGCCAGCCGACCTTGTGCAGGTCGAGGGTGACCGAGTCGGCGAGCTCCAGACCGGCCAGGCGGCCGACAAGGCGATCGGAGAACAGCGCGCCGAAGCCGTAGGCGGCATCCACGTGCATCCACATGCCGTGCCCTGCGGCGATCTCGGCGATCTGCGGGAGCGGGTCGATGGAGCCGAAGTCCGTGGTCCCGGCGGTGGCGACCACCGCGATCGGCGTTTGGTCGGGGCCGAGTGCGTCCAGGGCGGCGGCGAGTGCCTCGGGCCGCATGCGCCGGCGCTCGTCGACCGGCACCGGATGCACGGCGGCCTCGCCCAGTCCGAGGGCGGCGCAGGCCCGGTGGGTGGAGAAGTGGGCGAGTTCGGAGCAGAACACCACCGGGCCCGGAAGCGCTGCCACCCCGTGCTCGCGGGCGTTGATGCCACGCCGGTGGGCGGCGGCGTCCCTGGCGAGCAGCAGCCCCATCAGGTTGGACAGAGAGCCGCCGGGGGTGAGAACGCCGTCGGCGCGCTCACCCAGACCGGCCAGGTGGATCAGTACACCGATGAGCCAGCGTTCGACCGCGATGGCCGAGGGGCCGGAGTCATAGGTGTCCAGCGACGCGTTGCCGGCGCTCGCCAGGGTGTCCGCGGCGACCGCGACCGCCAGCGACGGCGGTTGCAGATGGGCGGCTGCCCGGGGGTGGGACAAGTCGATGCCGTGTTCCACCAGCACGGTGGCCAGCAGTTGGAGCGCGGCCTTGGTGCCGAGCCCTTCGGCGGGGAGCTCGGCCGCCCCCAGCGCCTCGGAGGCGGCGGCGAGCACCTCGGCCGGGGTGCCCGCCGGGATGGGTCCGTCCGGGCGGCGGGCGGTCGACGCGGCGTCGATCGCCTCGGCGAGGGTGGCGAGGACCTCGGCGAGGCCCTCACGGGAACCGGCGAGCAGGGATGGCGGGAAGGGGGCCGGCAGAGGTCGTGTTTCGGTCAGCGGTGTCACGGCCTGTACTCCTCAGCCTTCAGCCAGCGGGTTGGGGTGCGTGCCGTTGGGGTACAGCGCGTGGCGCAGGGCGCGGTCGCCGTAGCGGGTGACCACGATCCGGTCGCGGTTGAGGCCGTACCGGGGGATCTCGGGCGTGAGCAGGTCGTACTCGACGAACCGCTCCGCGAGCTCGGGGAACCGCTTCTGGAAGTCCAGGATCGTCTGCCGCACCAGCTGCCAGAACGTCTTCTCCGGTACGCCCAGCTGGTCGGCGCAGAGCGGCGCGAGGTAGCGGAAGTGGCCTACGAACACCTGATCCACCACGTGCTGGCGGATGATCGAGGGGTGCTTGCGGGGCAGGACGTGGTCGTGTCCGTCCGGTTCCGGGCCGCGTTCCGGCACGTCGGTGAAGGACACGCACACGTCGTCGACGAAGTCCTTCAGGTACAGGCGGACCGGTACGTCGCTCTCGTCGTACCCGATCAGCGTGTTCTGCCCGTGCGGGTTGAACGTGACCCCGTAGCGGTACAGCACGTGCATGATCGGCACGAGCAGCGTGTCGAAGAGGCGCCGCAGCCACTCCTGCGGGTCCAGGCCGGACGCGCGGACGAGCTCGGCGACGAACGCGTCACCCGCGTTGTCGACGTGCAGCAGTGAGGCGAAGGTACGGACTCGCTCGTCCGGGTCCTTGCGCGCCGACACCGAGTCACGCCAGATGCAGCCGAGCGTCTCCAGGTGCTGGTACGGAGCGTCTTCGAGCTTGGAGAGGTAGGGGTGGCGCACGGTCACTGAGGCGACCTCGCCGAGGAACACGGTCCGGCATTCGTCGGTCAGGAACGCGTCGCGCTCCACCAGCCCGCGCAGCCACTGCGTAACGACGGGCGCACCCATCGTGCAGTGCGGCGGTATCCCGCGCCAGACAAGGGTGTTGAGGATTTTCAGCGGGAGTTTGACGTCGTACCGCTCGGGCGTGGAGGCGTTGGCCATCGTACGGATGGACTGGCCCGGCAGGTACGCGTCCGGGCTCTCGCCCAGCGGGATGATGCGGCGCTGTGCCACGTCGGCGGCATGCAGGATCTGCACGGCGTGATCCCACTGCCAGGGGTGCACCAGCATCCACACATAGCCCTTCGGGTCGACCCCGGCCTCCGCCAGGACCGCGGTGAAGCGGGCCCGGGCCACTTCGTCCAATTCCCTTGCCAGAAGGCTTTCTTCGGACAGTTCCGAGGTGCCACGGAACTCGGCGAGGCCACGGTGGACAGCCACCCACTGGAGCTTCAGCTCCTGCGCCGACTCGGGGGCGTACTGGCGCACGTCGGTGGCCGAGAAGCCGATCCGTCCCTTGTTCGCGACGAGCAGGTTGTGCCCGGTCATGCGGCACTCCAGCTCCGTGTGGCCGAGCGCGCGCATCTCGGCCACGGTTTCACCGCCGTGCGTGATGCGTGCGGCGTCGACGGCCAGGGTGGCGGAGAGTTCGGTGAAGTACGTGGCGATGGTGGACGGGTCGCTTCCGATCGTCGAGGCCGCCTCCATGAGGAACTGCTGGGCATCCCAGGCAGGTTGGGCGATGGCGTTGCCGAGCATGCTGGTGGCGGTGCGGGTGATCGACTCCGGGTCGACGCGCAGCCAGCCGAACGCACCCGGCGTGGCGTTGAACGCGTAGGTGGTGCCGCTGTCGAGGTCGACGCGGTAACCGCCGTCGCTGGTGTCGGCCGCCTTGAGCATGTCCTCGAAACACCACTCGCCTATCGCTTTGGCGAGAAGCCGTCGGTTGGCTTCCCGCCAGGCCGCGGGGGCCACGTCGGGCAGCGCGGGCACGGGATGGTCGGCGGGGTTGGGCATCAGGCAGCTCCGATGTCTGTCTGGGGCACTGCGCTCGAACGCCTGGACGTCCGAGCAGGGTTATATTAGGTTAGCCTTACCTAATGAACAAGGTCAACATCCAGCCAGAGAGCGCCAGTTGCTCACCGACGTGTCGTCATGTCGGCTCGACGGCCTGAGGTTGACCGCCATCTGGCCTCAATTGGAGGTAATCAGCGGTGCCTTCCTGCCGTCGCACCCCCCGATGGACGTTCGCTCTGGTCAGCGCCGGTGGCGTGATGATGACCCTGGACGTGACCGTCGTGAACGTCGCCCTGTCCGATATCGCTCGGGACCTGGAGGCCGGGCTGGGCAGGGTGCAGTGGACCGTGTCGGCGTACTCGCTGGCGTTCGGGGCTCTGCTGCTCACCGCGGGCGCGCTCTCCGACCGAATAGGCCGCCGGACCGTGTTCACCGCCGGAATGGCGCTGTTCACGCTCGCTTCGGCCGCATGCGGTCTGGCGCCGGACGCCGACACCCTCATCGCCGCCCGCGCCGCCCAAGGGCTGGGCGGCGCCATGGTGTTCGCTCCGACGCTCGCCCTGATCGCCGCCACCTACGAGGGCGCCCGCCGCCAGGCCGCGATAGCCGCGTTCGCCGCCATCGCCTCGGCGGCCGGCGCGCTCGGCCCCATCGTCGGAGGGGTGTTCGTCCAGGTACTCGGATGGCGGTGGATCTTCCTGGTCAATGTGCCCATCGGGATCCTGGTAGTGGCCGGAGCGCTGGCCCGTATGCCCGAATCGGCGGCGCCGCGCGACACCCGTCGCCGTATCGATCCGCTGGGCGCGGTGCTCGGCGTCGGCGCGCTCCTGGCGCTCCACTATCCGCTGGTCACCGGCCCCGAAGTCGGGTGGGCGGCGCCGGAGGTGCTGCTCTCGGCGGTCGTCGGCGTCGTACTGGCCGTGGCCCTCGTGGCCAGTCAGCGCCGCGGCGACGGCCTGATCGACATGACGTTGCTGCGCATTCGGGCGTTCTCCGGCGCCGCGGTGCTGGGATTCCTTGCCCGGCTGTCCAGTCTCGGCGTCCTCGCCTTCGTCACGCTGTGGTTGCAGAGCACACACGCGTACTCCCCCCTGGAAGTCGGCCTGCACCTCCTGCCGTTGACGGGCAGTCTGCTCCTGACCGGGCTGTTCGTCGCCCGCCTGCAGAAGGTGTTTCCTCCCGACGTCCTGGTGGCCGGTGGCTTCGCGGCACAAGGACTGGGGTTGATCGCTCTGGCCGCCGCCGGCGCAAGCAGCGGCAGCTCGGCCGCCACGGCCACCGGTCTGGTTCTCCTCGGTATCGGAGGGGCCGTCATCTTCCCGCCGCTGATGGGCGTGGCGGTGAGCGCCGCGCCCGCCGACCGGGCCGGGATGGCCTCCGGGCTGACCAACGCCTGCTACCCGCTCGGCACCGCGACCGGAATCGCTGTCTTTGGAGCCATGTTCTCGGCCCGCTTGGAGGACCGCCTGGGTGACGGTCCTGGTGCCGCCACGCCGCTGCGGGAAGCTGTCGAGACCGGGCGGTTCGAGCTCCTCGACCCCGCGCTCCAGCCACTCGCACGGTCGGCCTTCTCCGGCGCCTTCACCGCCGTCTGCCTGGCCTCCGCTCTCGTCTGCCTGATCGGCGTGCTGGCCGCACGCACGCTCAGGGCCGAGGCGGAGGCCATCAGCGGCACCGCGGAGCGCCCCGGGTCCCGTATCGCTCAGACCTCCTGATCCGGATCTCCTGATGCGAACCTACTGATGCAGACCTCCTGAGTCAGAGGTCCCGGGTCCGGCGCAGCAGCCACACCAGGTAGGGGGCGCCGACCAGAGCGGTGACGATGCCCACCGGGATCTCTGTCGGGGCGAGCAGCCAGCGGCCGAGGGCGTCCGAGGACACGACCAGCACCGCTCCCAGCACCGCGGCCATCGGCACCATGCGCGCGGTGCTGTTGCCGACGATGCGCCGGGCCAGATGCGGGGCAACAAGGCCGACGAAGCCGACCGCGCCGACCGCCGCTGCCGTACCGGCAGCCAGCACGGCGCCCGCGCCGAGGACGAGGAGCCGGGCGCGACCCAGTTCGAGCCCGAGTGCACGTGGCAGTTCCTCGCCGAGGGAGAGCAGGTTCACCGGCCGCGCGGCGACCACGAGCAGCACCGCGGCCAGGGCGGGCAGGGCGAGCCAGCCCAGCGCGGAGAAGTCCCGGGCATACGTGCTGCCGGCGAGCCAGCCGAGCGCGGACGAGATGTTCATCTGCGCGCCGACCACCATGATGTTCACCAGGGCCATCGAGGTGGCGGCCGCGCCGAGGCCGACCAGGACCACCCGTGTCGGGTCCAAACCGCTTCGGCCGCCGCTTGCGGTGCCTCTGGCCACGAGCACCACGAGAGCGAGCATCAGTACGCCCCCGATTCCCGCCGCGGCGGGCAGGGCGGCCACCGGCGCCGAGGGGACGACGAGGATGACCGCGATCGCGCCGAGGGAAGCCCCGCCGGTCACGCCGACAAGCCCCGGTTCGGCCAGCGGATTGCGTACGACCGCCTGCACCGCGGCCCCGGCGACCGCCAGGCATGCCCCGGCCAGGGCGGCCACCAGGATGCGCGGCAGCCGGTAGGACACCACCGCTTCGGTGATCTGCTCCGCGGAACCGAACACCGCCGCACCGAGCTGGCTCCAGCTGATCTCGACATCGCCGACGCTCAGCGAGACGACCATCGCGACGGCCAGGGCGATCAGCCCGCCGCCGAGCGCGACGGCGTAGCTCGGGGCGCGGCGCTGGTCGGAGACCACGACCGCTGCACCTGTGTCGGCGTCGCCGGTACTCACCCGGCGGGCCAGCGCCATGAAGACCGGGCCGCCGATCAGCGCCGTGACCACACCCACCGGAATCTCCGCGGGCTGAGTGGCGGACGGCGACACGATCAGCTGAGCGGCCGCATCGGCGCCGAGCACGAGCGCGGAGGCCAGCAACGCCGCCATCGGAATGAGCAGCGCGTGCTTGCGGATGCCCAACTGCCGCACGATGACCGGGCCGATCAGTCCGACGAAGCCGATCGGGCCGGCGAGAGAGACGGCTGCGGCGGACAGCAGTACGGCGACGAGGAAGGCAGCGGGGCGGATGCGTTCGACGCGTACGCCCATCGCCTGGGCCGTTTCGTCGCCGAGCGCCAGCAGGTCCAGCGGGCGTGCCAGGAACGGCGCGATCAGCGCACCGGCGACGACGACCACGCCGAGTGTGAGCGGCCGTTCCAGACCGGACTGCATCAGGGTGCCGTTGCCCCAGAAGAACAGCCCGCGGGTGGCCTGCACGTCGAGCATCTGCAGGAACTCGGCGGCCGAGGTGGCGGCCAGGGCGACAGTCGCCCCGGCGAGCAGCACCCGTCCGGGCGTCAGGACACCGCCGCTGGTCAGCAGGTAGACCACGGCGACCGCGAGGAGCCCGCCGAGGAACGCCGCGCCTCCGGCGGGAATCGGGCCCAGGCTCACGCCGGTGAAGGCCACGAGCACCACGGCGAAGTACGCTCCGGCGTTCACACCGAGTGTGTCGGGGGCCGCCAGGGGGTTGCGGGTCGCTCCCTGGACGAGCACTCCGGAGACGCCGAGCGCGATGCCGACGACAAGACCGGTCAGGGTACGGGGCAGTCGGCTGCCGACCAGGATGTCCTCGGTGCGGGGATCACCGTGGCCCAGGAGCAGGGCGACGATGTCGCCGATCCCCACCCCGGACGCTCCAAGTCCGAGGTGGACCACGCCGATCACGCACAGGACGAGGGACAGGCCGCCGCCCACGAGCTGCGCTCGTGGG
>NZ_JBSFRK010000086.1:0-17987 GCF_053589195.1 Streptomyces sp. NPDC003379
GCCCCGGAAACCGAATCGGTATCGGTTCCGGGGCCCTTCAACGTCGTAGGTGGGAGAGAAAGGCTACTTCGCCTTCGGGCCGCCACGCGGCATCCGCATGCCCTTCGGCATCGGCCCCTTCGGCAGTGGCATATTGGACATAAGGTCACCCATCGCCCTCAACCGGTCGTTCGTGGCCGTGACCTGTGGGCCGGTGAGGACGCGGGGCAGCTTCAGAAGCGTCGTGCGCAGCTTCTTCAGGGACACCGTGTCCTCGGTGGTGCCGACGATGACGTCGTGGACGGGGACGTCCGCCACGATGCGCGCCATCTTCTTCTTCTCGGCGGCCAGCAGGCCCTTCACGCGGTTCGGGTTGCCCTCGGCCACCAGGACGATGCCGGCCTTGCCGACGGTGCGGTGCACCACGTCCTGGCTGCGGTTCATCGCGACCGCGGGGGTCGTCGTCCAGCCGCGGCCGATCTTGTCGAGCACCGCGGCCGCCGCACCGGGCTGGCCCTCCATCTGTCCGAAGGCGGCACGCTCGGCCCTGCGTCCGAAGACGATCGCCATCGCGAGGAAGGCGAGCAGGAAGCCGAGAATGCCCAGATAGACCGGGTGACCGAGCAAGAAGCCGATCGCGAGGACGACACCAAAGGTGACGATTCCCACTGCCGCGATGATCAGGCCGATTTTTGAGTCGGCCCGTCGGGTCATCTTGTAGGTCAGAGCGATCTGCTTGAGTCGCCCTGGCTCCGCGGCCGTATCCGCCGCGGTGGATTCCTTCCTCGCCATGCGTGAAGTCTACGTGGCCCCGGAAGCGACTACGACGTGCGGGTTGCCACGGTCTCCTCGAAGACCCGCAGCGCCTCGACCCGGTCCTTGGCGCGGCGCCGGTCCTCCAGCACGGAAGTCCAGGCGTTACGGCGTGCGGTGCGCTGGCCGCCGCTCATCAACAGCGACTCGACGGCGCGCAGGGCGTCGGTGACGGACGGGATGGCGGTGGCGCGTACGGGCGCGGCCTGCATGATGGGGCCCTCCTGGGGCGGCTCGGGGGAGGAGCGGCTGGTGGGTGAGGCGGGGGTAAGGCTCTGGGTAAAGCTGGGGGGTAAAGCTGGGGGTAAAGCTGGGCAAGGCTCTGGGTACGGCTGTACGTGCCGTAATTCCAGGGTCACTGATTGGTGTTACCAGGACGTGACTCGGCGGTCAAACGCCGGTGAAACCTTGACGCTTTGGCCTAAAACGCCGACGCGGCCCGTACGGTCCCTTTCACCTGCGGGGATCGCACGGACCGCGTCCTTATGGCCAGTACTGGCTAGTAGCCGCTTGTGCGCCGATTCACACGGCCTGCGAGGCGACGTACGCGCCGCGCTTCTCGATCGCCATCTGGTAGAGGCGGCCGGCGCGGTACGAGGAGCGGACCAGCGGGCCGGACATGACGCCCGAGAAGCCGATCTCCTCGGCCTCCTCCTTCAGCTCCACGAACTCCGCGGGCTTGGCCCAGCGCTCCAC
Organism: Streptomyces sp. NPDC003379; assembly: GCF_053589195.1. Lineage (NCBI taxonomy): Bacteria > Bacillati > Actinomycetota > Actinomycetes > Kitasatosporales > Streptomycetaceae > Streptomyces > Streptomyces sp. NPDC003379. The sequence continues at coordinate 1,489 of NZ_JBSFRK010000086.1, forward strand.
GGGGTGGTGCCGCGGCGTCGGACGCAGGTACTGCGTGATCGTGATGAGCTCGCAGCCCGCCTCGTGCAGCGCGTGCAGCGCCTCGCTGATCTCCTCGCGCTCCTCGCCCATACCGAGGATGAGGTTGGACTTCGTGACCAGGCCCGCCTCGCGCGCCCGCGTGATGACCTCCAGCGAGCGCTCGAAGCGGAAGCCGGGACGGATCCGCTTGAAGATGCGCGGCACGGTCTCCACGTTGTGCCCAAGGACCTCGGGGCGCGAGGAGAAGACCTCGGCCAGCTGGTCGGGGTCGGCGTTGAAGTCCGGGATGAGCAGCTCGACCTTGGTCTGGCCCTCGGCGCGGTCCGCCGTCATGGCGTGGATCTGGCGCACGGTCTCGGCGTACAGCCAGGCGCCGCCGTCGTCCAGGTCGTCGCGGGCGACGCCGGTGATCGTGGCGTAGTTCAGGTCCATCGTGACGACGGACTCGCCGACGCGGCGCGGCTCGTCGCGGTCGAGGGCCTGCGGCTTGCCGGTGTCGATCTGGCAGAAGTCGCAGCGCCGCGTGCACTGGTCGCCGCCGATGAGGAACGTGGCCTCGCGGTCTTCCCAGCACTCGTAGATGTTCGGACAGCCTGCCTCCTGGCAGACCGTGTGCAGGCCCTCGCTCTTCACGAGCTTCTGCAGGGCGTTGTACTCGGGGCCCATTTTCGCCCGGGTCTTGATCCACTCGGGCTTGCGCTCGATGGGGGTCTGGGCGTTCCGGACCTCCAGGCGCAGCATCTTGCGTCCGTCGGGTGCGACTGCGGACACATCGGCTCCCTGTAGCTTCGATTCTTCGGCGCACACCAGGGTACGCCCGTGATGTCGTTGGGCTTACTTCCGGCCAACCTCTGGCCAACGGGGTGCATTCCCCGACCGGGCCCCGGGCCGCCGCCAGGCGGCGGTGCCGCTAGGCGGTGACCGGCTCGGCGGCCGGCTTCTCGACGATCCGCGGCTTCAGCTCCGCGTTCTCCAGTACGTCCCGCAGATGCCGCTCGGCGACCGGCAGCACGTCCGCGATGGTGACCTCGCGGTCCAGCTCGTACGCGAGGGACGTGACGCCCGCGTCGCGGATGCCGCACGGGATGATCCGGTCGAACCAGGTGTTGTCCGGGTTCACGTTGAACGAGAAGCCGTGCATCGTCACGCCCTTGGCGACACGGATGCCGATCGCGGCGATCTTGCGGTCCTCGCGGCGCTGGCCCGCGTTGGACGGGGCGTACTCCGGACCGTTGAACCTGGCGTCGAACTCGTCGTCCTTAAGACGCGGGTCGAAGTCCAGCGACAGGCCGCCGAGCGCCGGGCGCCGCTCCACCGGGTCACCGAGGACCCACACTCCGCTGCGGCCCTCGACGCGCGAGGTCTCCAGACCGAACTCCGCACACGTACGGATAAGAGCCTCTTCCAGGCGCCGCACATGTGCTACGACGTCCACCGGACGCGGCAGCTTCTGGATCGGATAGCCCACGAGCTGCCCCGGACCGTGCCAGGTGATCTTGCCGCCGCGGTCCACGTCGACGACGGGCGTGCCGTCCAGCGGACGCTCGCTGTCCTCGGTCCGGCGGCCCGCGGTGTAGACCGGCGGATGCTCCAGGAGCAGGCAGGTGTCCGGGATCTCGTCGGCGAAGCGGGCGGCGTGTACGCGGCGCTGCTCGTCCCACGCCTCCCGGTACTCCACGGCGTCCGGGCCGAAGCCCAGTCGGACGAACCGAAACTCACTCACGGCAGGTGCCTCCCTGAACGTTCACCGTGCACATATCGCGCCCCAGCCACTGTACGGGCCCCCTCGACCGGCAACCTCGGCCCGGGTTCCTCACACGATCGGATGAATGCTGGGGGAAGGAGCGTCCGCGAGCTGTGTTGGCCGTTACATTCGCGCCGTTCACGAGGCCATAAGGGCTGCTCAAGGCAGGCCCGGAAGGCAGGAGACCGCACAGCCGATGACGGAACGACCCCCGCAGCGCACTCCCAACCGCCAGCTAGCCGCGCTCATCTCGGAAGCCGGGTTCTCCAATGCGGGCCTCGCGCGCCGTGTCGATCAGCTCGGGCTCGAACACGGCCTCGACCTGCGCTACGACAAGACGTCCGTGACCCGCTGGCTGCGCGGCCAGCAGCCCAGAGGAACCACACCCGCACTGATCGCCGAGGTCTTCACCAGACGGCTCGGACGGCGTCTCTCGGCCCAGGATCTGGGGCTCGACGCCTGCGCGCCGGTGTACGCGGGGCTCGAATTCGCGGCCACGCCCGAGGAAGCCGTCGACATCGTCGGCGGCCTGTGGCGCAAGGACTCCGGCAGCCACGCCGAGCTGCGGAAGATCGCGTTCACCCCGGCCGGGCTCGTCGTGCCCAGCCGGGACTGGCTGATCGGCCGGCCCGACGAACGCGTGGGGCGCGGCGAGACCGATCCCGGGCACCCGCGCGTGCCCACCCAGGGGCGTCCCGCGGTGCCCCGCCAGCGCAGGGAGACCGACCGCGGCCCCGGCCAGCGCGTCACCAACGGCGACATCGCGGCGCTGCGCTCCGTCGGTGAGCTGTTCCGCGCCCTCGACAACGCCTATGGGGGCGGGCACGCCCGGCAGGCCCTCGTCCGCTATCTGGAGCACGAGGCGGAACCGATGCTCCGCGGCACCTACGGCGAGCAGGCCGGGCGGCGGCTCTTCGCGGCCGCCGCCGACCTGACCCGGCTCGCGGGCTGGACCTCGTACGACATCGCGGCCCACGGGCTCGCCCAGCGGTACTACGTGCAGGCGCTGCGCCTCTCGCAGGCGGCGGGCGACCGGGCGTACGGCTCCTACGTCCTGGTCACCATGAGCCGCCAGGCCGTCTACCTCGGGCACGGTCGCGAGGCCGTGCAGCTGGCGCGCGTCGCCCAGCAGGGCGTCGGCTCCTCGGCGCCGCCCGTCGTGCAGTCGCTGCTGTATGCCGCAGAGGCGCGCGGGCACGGGGTGCTCGGTGAGGCGCGGGCCTGCGCGGCCTCCCTGGTGCGGGCCGAGCGGTCGCTCGAATCGGCGCGGCCCGGGGACGAAGTGCCGTACTGGGCACGGTTCTTCGACGAGGCACAGCTGGCGGACGAGTTCGGGCACAGCTACCGCGACCTCCAGCAGTACCGCGTCGCCGCCCAGCACGCCGAGCGCTCCCTGCAGCTGCGCGCCCCCGGCTTCGCGCGCAGCCGCCTGTTCTGCCGGGTGGTGCTCGCCACGGCGCGGCTGGGCCTCGGCGAACTGGAGCAGGCCTGCCAGCTGGGCGCCGAGGCGGCGCAGGCGGCGGGCGAGATGCGGTCGGTCCGGGCCCACGAGTACGTACGTGAATTCGAGCGCCGCCTCGAACCGTACCGGGACGCGGCGCCGGTACGGGGTTACCGCGACAGGGTCGCGGCTCTCGGCTGACCTCGGCGGCGCCGTGTGGAGGGAGCCCCCGCGTGGGGGGCGCGGGGGCTCCTGGGGGAGCTGGACCAGAGGTCGGAGGGGTGGTGGTGTTACGGACGGGCGGGGCTGGGGGTCACGCCGCGGCGGGCAGTGACTCCTGGGCGTACGCCGGTGCGATGCCGAAGTCCGTGAGCACCGCGTGCGCCGCGCGCCGACCCGAGTGCAGCGCGCCCTGCACGGTGCTGGTGTCCCGGTGGTCCCCGCAGACGTAGAGCCCGGAGAGCAGACGGACCGGGCGGCGCAGGTCGTGCGGCGGCGGCATGGCGGGCACGGCCTCGCGGGTGTGGTGGACGGCGAGGAGTTCCCAGCGGTCGGTCGGCGTGCCGTACAGCGTGGAGAGGTGCGCGCGGACGGTCCGCTCGTCCGGCGGGGGGCCGAGGACCGTCGAGGAGACCAGGACGCCGCCTACGGGCGCGCGCGACGGGTCGACGTGGCTGATGACGGCCGTGTGGGCGACCGGGCCCGCGCGGTCGGCGTCCAGGAGCAGCGCGGGTCCGTCGAGGGGCGGTTCGGGAGCGGTGTGGTGGACCACCGTCAGTTCGTGGAACGGCGGGACGCGCAGCCCGGGGAGCAGCTCGGCGGCGGCGCGGGCGTCGGTGGCGAGCAGCACGGCGCGGCAGGCGATCTCGCCGTGGTCGGCGGTGGTGACGGACGTGGTGGAGACCGCCGTGACACGGACGCCGGTGCGGACCGTGCCCGGCGGCAGCGCGGCGGCGAGCAGTTCGGGGAGGACCTCGGCGCCGCCCTGCGGCACGCAGAGCCGCCCGCGCGCGAAGGCGTGCAGGGCCAGGTCCGCGCACCGGCTGGAGGTGGTCAGGCCGGGGTCGCAGAGCAGCGCGGCGAGCAGGGGGCGTACGAAGCCCTCGACGGTGCGGGCGGGCAGCCCGCGTGCGAACAGGGCGTGCGCGGCGGGGAGTTCGGGGCGGGTCAGGAGCCGCTCGACGGGGGTCGCCGCGATGCGGGCCAGCGCGGCACCGAGCCGGGCCTGGTCGATCGGGCCGCCCAGGGGAGCGCCGAGGGGAGCGGGGCCGCGCGAGGGGGCACCGGGGGCGGTGCGCGCGGGTCGCGGCACACGGGGGGCACGGGGGGCGCTCGCGAGGGCGCGTGCGGCAGTGAGTGCGCCCCTCGCGCTCCGTCCGGCCTTGGGCTCCGCGGCGCGGTGGTGGCGACCGTCGCTGTGCACCAGCAGGCCGGCCGCGAAAGGACGCAGGACGAGCGAGTCGAGGCCCGGCGTGCGGCGCAGTTCCGGGTAGGAGGTGGTGAGCAGTTGGCCGATCCTGTCGAGCCGGAACCCGTCGACCTTCTCGGTCGACATGCGGCCGCCGACGTAAGGGGCGGCCTCCAGGACAACGGTCGTTACACCGGCGCTGGTCAGCCGATGCGCGGCCGAGAGCCCCGCGGCCCCGGCCCCCACGATGACGACATCCGCATGGTGCGCAGGCTCTGACACGTGCCCCTCCCAGAGGTCGGGCGGCTGCTGGGGGGCTGATGCCCCCGACGGGGCCACGGAATCCCCGATTCGGCACGAGGGTAGGAGTGTGGCCGGTCGCAGACAGTCGCGCATGGACCGGGCACGGTCGCACACGGGTCGCACGCGGGCGGCCCGCTACCGCAGGGCCGCCCGGATCGTCTCCTCGATACCCGGGAACGCGAAGGCGAAGCCGGACTCCAGGAGGCGCCTCGGCAGCACCCGCTGGCTGGCGAGGACGTCACCGGCCATCTCACCGAGCGCCGCGCGGAGCGCGGGCGCGGGCGCTGTCAGCAGCGTGGGCCGCTTCAGGACCCGCCCCATCGCGGCCGTCACCTCACGGTTGGTGGACGGATCGGGTGCCGTGAGGTTGTACGGGCCCGACAGCGTCTCCGTGTCCAGGAGATGACGCAGCGCGGCCACCTCGTCGTGCAGGGAGATGTGGCTCCAGTACTGCCGGCCGTCGCCGAGACGGCCGCCGAGCCCCGCCTTGAAGAGCGGGAAGAGGCGCCCCCAGGCGCCGCCCCCGCGGGCCACCACGAGGCCGGTGCGGGCGAGGACGGTGCGGATGCCCGCCTCCTCGGCGGCGGCGGTGGCCTCCTCCCACTCGACGCACAGCGACGGCAGGAAGCCGCGGCCCGCGGGGGCGCTCTCGTCCACCGCCCGCTGACCGGTGTCTCCGTAGTAGCCGATCGCGCTCGCGTTCAGGAAGACCCGCGGCGGTTGGTCGAGCGAGGCCACGGCGGCGGCGAGCGCGGCGGTGCCGAGGACCCGGCTGTCGCGCAGTTCCCGCTTGTACGCGGCCGTCCAGCGGTGGTCGCCGATGCCCGCGCCCGCGAGGTTGACGACCGCGGAGCAGCCGGCGAGGCCCGCCGTGTCCACGTACCCCTCCTTGGGGTCCCAGCGCACCTCGTCCCTGGCGCGGGGTGCTCCGCGCACCAGCCGCAGCACCTCGTGCCCGTCCTCGGTGAGGGAGCGCGTGAGCGCCGTGCCGATGAGCCCGGAGGCGCCGGCGACGGCCACGCGGGAGGGGTGCGGGGAGCACTTCGGCCGGGTGGGTTCCATCGGGTCCGGTTCCATGGGGTCCATCCTGCCCCGTGCCCGGCGGCGGCCTGGGGTGAAATGCCCCGGCGGGGCGGTGTGGTCGCCGTACAGTGGCGCAATGACGGACCTGCACATACGCATCGCGCTCCCCGGGGACGACGACGCCCTCGCCCGTCTCGACCGCGCCACGTGGTCCACGCTGCACGCGGTCCAGCCCCGTCCCCAGCCTCCCTACGACCCCTTCTTCGACGACCGTTTCGGCCCCCGCGACCACCTCGTCGCCGAGTCGGACGGGCGCATGGTCGGCTATGTGAAGCTCGGTTTCCCCACCCCGCTCCTCGCCAACGCGCACGTACGCCAGATCCAGGGCTTCGTCGTCGCCGAGGAAGCGCGCGGCAAGGGGATCGGCAAGCGGCTGCTGAGGGCGGCCATGGACGAGGCGCGCCGCCAGGGCGCGGTCCGCATCACCCTGCGGGTCCTCGGGCACAACACGCCGGCCCGCAAGCTCTACGAAGCGGAGGGCTTCGTGATGGAGGGCGTGCTGCCCGGCGAGTTCCTGCTGGACGGCGCGTACGTCGACGACGTACTCATGGGCCGCCTCCTGTGACCTCCCCTCGTCTCCGCACGGCAGGCGGGGACCCGGCACCCGACGGACCGGCCCGGCGTGCGGTGTCCCCGCGCGCGTAGGAGCGTGAAGGGATGATCAGGGGTGCGGCCAGGCGTCGCGACGCGGAGCAGCGCGACTGGCTGCTGCGCGGCACGCCGCCTCCGCCGTGGGTGCGCTGGCCCCCGGCGCTGCTCCTCCTCGCGATCGTCCTCGTCCAGCTGATCACGCCGAAGACGCTGGACCTCAGCTTCCTCGTCGCGGCCGTCCCGCCGCTGGCCGCCCTGTCGTACGGGCCGGCCGCCACCGCGCTGTTCGGCGGCGTCGTGGTCACGCTGCTCGTCCTGCCGGACTTCGGGCTCGGCCGCCGCGGCAGCAGCGACGAACTGACGATCACCTTCGTCGCGCTGCTCAGCGTGGTCTTCGCGTGGGTACGCAGCCGCCGCGAGGCCCAGCTCGTCACGGTCCGCACGGTCGCCGAGGCGGCCCAGCTCGCGGTGCTGCCCCCGCTGCCGGAACGGGTCGGCCGGGTGCGGTTCGCCGGCCTGTACCAGGCGGCGGAGCACGAGTCGCTGGTCGGCGGCGACTTCTTCGACGTACGCAGGGGGCCGGGAGCCGTACGCGCCCTGATCGGCGATGTGCAGGGGCACGGGCTCGCGGCCGTCGGCACGGTCACCGCGCTGCTCGGCGCCTTCCGCGAGGCGGTCCTCGACCAGCCCGACCTGGTGGGCGTCGCGGCGCGCCTGGACCGCAGGCTCGTCGTGGACTCGGCGGACGACGAGAACGCCGAGCTGTTCGCCACGGCGGTGCTCCTGGAGTTCCCCGACGACTCCGCCTCCGTACGCGTCGTCTCCTGCGGCCATCCGCCGCCGCTGCTCCTGCGCGGCCCCGAGGTCACCGAGCTCGCGGTGTCGGCGGGCGCCCCGCTCGGGCTCGGCATCGCGGGGGTGAGCCCGCCCGAGCAGCTGACGGTGCCGCTGCTCGCCGGGGACCGGCTGCTCGGCCTGACCGACGGGGTGAGCGAGGCGCGCGACGCGTCCGGCACGTTCTATCCGCTGGCCGACCGGCTCACCGAGCTGATCAAGTCCGCCCCGGGGATCCTGGACGACCCGGCGGAGCTCACGGAGCGGATGTGGGCGGATCTGGTGCGGTACGCGGGGACGGTGCGGGACGACGTGACGATGATGGTGTTCGCGCCCCGCCCATGAGTTCCGCCAGGCACCGCACCGCGAGGTCCGCCGGTGAGCCGGGGCCCGTGACGTCCGCGTCCGTCTCCGCCCAGGTCTCCAGGGCGATCCGGATCGCGTCGGTCGCGGCGGCCGCGGCGAGGCGGACGCGAAGGGACTCCGCTCCCTCGCCCGCGAGTTCGGCCACGACGGGCCGCAGTTTCTCCTCCGACTCCTGGTTCACGCGGTACCAGACCGCCCGCAGCGCCGCGTCCCCGGCGGCGGCGCGCAGCAGGCCGCGGGCCTGGCGCAGGCCGTCCGCCGCGGCCTCGTCCGGGGCGGCGAGCGCCTCACGGACCGCGTCCCGCAGGGCCTCGTGCAGGTCGGCCCCCGGCTCCGTCGCGGCCAGCAGCGCGCGCCAGCGCCGACCGCCGACGGCGAGCAGCGGGGCGACGGCGTCCTGCTTGCCGCGGAAGTACCGGTAGAAGGTGCGCAGCGCGACGCCGGCCCGGCTCGCGATGGCCTCGGCCGTGGTGCCGTCGGGCCCGTGCGCGACGAAGAGCTCGGCGGCGGCGCGCGCGATCTCCAGCTGGGTGGCGAGCTTGCGGCGCTCGGTCAGCGTCAGGGGCGGGGTGGACGACTCGGTGCTCACTCGCCGCAGCCTACGCGGCCCGCGCGGCCCACATGGCATGCCCAGCCTTGATGGCACATTGTGCCAGGCGGGCGTACTGTGTAATCCGCGCTTGGGAAGCAAGCGCCGATCGAGATCTTCAGAGCGGGAGTACGACATGCAGACCCTGAACCGTTACGAAGGACGCCGCGCCCTGGTCACCGGCGGCGGCTCCGGCATCGGGCAGGCCACCGTGCTGCGCATGCTGGCGGAGGGCGGCCGGGTCGTCGCCGCCGACGTCAGCGAGAACGGCCTGAAGGACACCGTCGCCAAGGCGGGCGCGGACGCGGAGCGCCTCACCACCGTCGTCGTGGACATCGCCGACGAGGTCTCGGTCCGCGCGGGCGTCGCCGCCGCCACGACGGCGCTCGGCGGCCTGGACGTCCTGGTGAACGCCGCGGGCATCCTGCGCTCCTCGCACACCCACGAGACCACCCTCGACGCCTTCAACCAGGTCATCGCCGTCAACCTCACCGGCACCTTCCTGATGATCCGCGAGGCGATACCGGCGCTGCTCCGGGGCGAGGGCGCCGCCGTCGTCAACTTCAGCTCCACCTCCGCGATGTTCGCCCACCCGTACATGGCGGCGTACGCGGCGAGCAAGGGCGGCATCCAGTCCATGACGCACGCCCTGGCCGCCGAGTACGGCAAGCAGGGCATCCGGTTCACCGCCGTGCAGCCCGGCTCCATCTCCTCCGGGATGACCGACGGCTCCGGCGCGAGCAGGCGGAGCGTCGGCCCCGGCCTGCCCGAGGACGCCGACATGAGCCTGTTCGTGAAGCTCGCGCCCGCCCTCGGCCAGGGCTTCGCCGGCCCCGAGACCGTCGCGTCCGTCGTCGCGATGCTCGCCTCGGACGACGGCCGCTTCATCACGGGCACGGAGGTCCGCGTGGACGGCGGCACCCACTTCTGAGCCGCCCCCCGATGAGCCGCCCCCCGACGCGTCGCGAGCGGTCCAGGCGCCCTGCCCGGCGGACCGGACCCCGTCCCGCACATAGACCTCGAAGCCGCACGGCTCAGCCCGCGGCCCGCGGGTCAGCCCGTTGTGGACGGCGGACGCCCTCGCCGCGCCGGCCGGGGTGTCACGGGGGAGGGTCGAGGGGGTCGCGCGGCGGGTCGGCCACCAGGACCCGTTCGCGTCGCGCCCGTGGCCCTGGTCCCTGATCCCTGGTCCTCAGTCCGCCATGAAGCGGTCCCACAGCTTCGGGTAGCGCTGCGCCATCACCGCGTCGTCCTCGAAGTCGAGCGGCGTGCCCTCCGGCTCCGGTGGGGCGGGGAGGATGCCGAGGTCCGGTGCGACGACGCCGGTGAGCTGCTCGTACGCCTCGTCCGCGGCGTAACCCAGCTCCTCGCCGTCGCCGTCGAGCTCCTCGTCGAAGTCGTCCAGGAGCTCGGCGAGCGCGTCGGGGTCGTGCACCGCGCCCTCGAAGACCTCCCGGCCCTGGCCGATCAGCCAGCACCGGAAGTAGTCGAAGGCGTCGTCGCTCGCGCCGCCGAGCAGCACCCAGGCCGCGCCCCACAGGTCCCAGCGGTAGGCGCGGTTGTAGCGGGCCTCGAAGTGGCGGGCGAAGTCGAGGACGGCGTCCGGGTCGGACCGCAGCAGTCTCTCGACCAGCAGCTCGGCATGGTCCTCGGGGTCGCCCCCGGCGGCCTCACGAGTGCTGTCCACGATCTCCCAGAACTCCGTCTCGTCCATCACGGGTCCAGCATCGGTCCTGCGGAGTGGGGGCGCACGCGGAGTGCGCCGGAATGCGACTGTCTCGTTATGCGCGCACATGCCGATGGAAAAACCGACAGGGGTTGTCGTCTTTCGGTGGAAACCTCAAAGACATGGACACCACAGAGCACGCGACCGCCACCGCACCGCCCCTCACCGGCAGGACGACCGGGAAGCTGACCGGGAAGATCGCCCTCGTCGCCGGTGCCACCCGGGGCGCGGGCCGCGCCATGGCCGTGGAACTGGGCCGGGCCGGAGCCACCGTGTACGTGACCGGACGCACCACGCGTGAGCACGTCAGCGAGACCGGCCGGACCACCGAGACCATCGAGGGGACCGCGGAGCTGGTCGACGCGGCGGGCGGCACGGGCATCGCCGTACCCACCGACCATCTGGAACCCGAGCAGGTCGAGGCACTCGTCGAGCGGATCGACCGCGAGCAGGGCCGCCTGGACATCCTCGTCAACGACATCTGGGGCGGCGACATCCACGTCGAGTGGGACAAGAAGATGTGGGAGCACGACCTCGACAAGGGACTGCGCATCCTGCGCCTGGGCATCGAGACCCACATCGTCACCAGCCGCTACGCGCTGCCGCTCCTCGTCAAGAACCCCGGCGGCCTGGTCGTCGAGGTCACCGACGGCACCGAGGAGTACAACGGCCCGAACTACCGCAAGCCCTTCTACTACGACCTCGCCAAGGCCGCCCCCCTGCGCATGGCGCGCGACCTCGCCGAGGAGGTCGAGGAGTACGGCTGTACGGCGCTCTGTCTCACCCCCGGCTGGCTGCGCTCCGAGGCCATGCTCGACACCCACTTCAAGGTGACCGAGGAGAACTGGACGGCGGGCTGCGGACAGAACCCGCACTTCGCCATCTCCGAGACGCCCGCCTTCGTGGGCCGGGCGCTCGTCGCCCTCGCCGCCGATCCCGACGTGGCCCGCTGGAACGGCGCGTCGCTCTCCAGCGGCGGACTCGCCAAGGAGTACGGCTTCACGGACGTGGACGGATCGGCGCCCGACGCATGGCGGTACATCACGGAGGTCGACCAGGAGAGCAAGGTCGCGGACGTCACTGGCTACCGGTAGAACCCCGAGGGCGCCCGTAGAGCGCCGCTGAGCGCGCCGCCGCTTCCGCGAACCGCTCGCGCAGCCCGGCCGGCTCCACCACCTCCGCCTCCGGGCCCAGCGCCATCAGCTGGGTGTACGCCACGTCCTCGTTCTCCACGGGCAGGGTGACCGTCACCCTGCCCGACGCGTCCGGCTCGCCCGCCGACTCCATCGCCTCGCGCGCGACCGCGGGATCGGTGGCGTACGGAAGCTGCCGTACGCCCGTCGCCGAGAGCCGCACCACGACCTCGGCCCGCAGGATCGCCCGCGCGAACTGCGCCGCCCGCTCCTCCCAGAAGCCCGGCAGGTCGAACTCCTCGTCGCGTACGAAGCGTTCCTCGCCGACGGCCACGGCGGTGAAACGGTCGATGCGGTACACCCGGTACGTTCCCGAGTCGGGCACCCGCGCGCACACGTACCAGACGCCCGCCTTCAGCACGAGCCCGTACGGCTCCAACTCCCGCTCCACCTCGGCCTCCTGGCGGCGGTAGCGGGCGGCGACCCGGCGGTCGTCCCACACCGCGTCCGCGATGGCGGGCAGCAGCTCGGGGGCGGGGATCTCCTTGAACCAGCCCGGCGCGTCCAGGTGGAAACGCTGGGCGGCGCTCTGCGGAGCGTCCCTCAGGGACGGCATGAGCGCCGCCGACACCTTCAGGCGGGCCGCCGAGGCCGCGTCCTGCAGGCCCATCTCCCTCAGCGCGCCCGGCACTCCGGACAGGAACAGGGCCTCGGCCTCGCTGCGGGCCAGGCCCGTCAGGCGCGTACGGTAGCCGCCGATGAGGCGGTAGCCGCCGGTTCTGCCCCGGTCGGCGTAGACGGGGACGCCTGCCTCCGACAGGGCCTGCGCGTCCCTCGTGACGGTCCGCTCGGAGACTTCCAGTTCGGTGGCGAGTTCGGCGGCGGTCATGGAGGGGCGGGCCTGGAGCAGAAGCACCATCTTGATGAGGCGTGCAGCGCGCATACGCCCATCATGCCGGGCCCCTGCCCCGCCGCTGCGCGGCGGAACGCAGCCGCCCACCCGCCCACCCCCTCGATGCGGGGTGAGCGGGTGGGCGGCACAGAGACCCGTAGAGCTACAGACCGTACTTGGCCCGAGCCTCCTTCACCGCCGAGGCCGGCACCTCGCCCCGGCGGGCGAGCTGGGCGAGGGACGCGACGACGATCGACTCCGCGTCGATGCCGAAGTGGCGTCGCGCCGCGTCACGCGTGTCGGAGAGGCCGAAGCCGTCCGCGCCCAGGGACGAGTAGTCCTGCTCGACCCACTGGGCGATCTGGTCCGGCACCTGCCGCATGTAGTCGGAGACAGCGAGCACAGGACCCGGGGCGCCCTCAAGTGCCGTACGCACGTACGGCGTACGCTCCTCGCCGCGCAGGAGCGCCTCGTCCGCCTCCAGGGCGTCGCGCCGCAGCTCGGTCCAGGACGTCGCCGACCACACGTCGGCGGCCACGCCCCACTCCTCGGCGAGCATCTTCTGGGCGGCGAGCGTCCAGTGGATGGCCGTACCGGAACCGAGCAGCTGGATGCGCGCGGCGTCGGCCGCGGGGGAGAGCCCGGCCGACTCCGCCGTGTTGAAGCGGTAGAGGCCGCGCAGGATGCCCTCGTCGACGCCCGCGGGCTTCGCGGGCTGCGGCATCGGCTCGTTGTAGACGGTGAGGTAGTAGAAGACGTTCTGGTCCTCACCGGGGGCCGCCTCGCCGTACATCCGGCGCAGACCGTCCTTGACGATCGCCGCGATCTCGTAGGCGAACGCCGGGTCGTAGGACATGGCGGCCGGGTTCGTCGCGGCGATCACCGGAGAGTGGCCGTCCGCGTGCTGGAGGCCCTCGCCCGTCAGCGTCGTACGACCGGCCGTGGCGCCGACGAGGAAGCCGCGGCCGAGCTGGTCGCCGAGCTGCCACATCTGGTCGGCGGTGCGCTGCCAGCCGAACATCGAGTAGAAGATGTAGAAGGGGATCATCGCCTCGCCGTGCGTCGCGTACGACGTGGACGCGGCGATGAAGTCCGCCATCGAACCGGCCTCGGTGATCCCCTCGTTGAGGATCTGGCCGTCCTTGGCCTCCTTGTAGTACATCAGCTGGTCGCGGTCGACCGGCTCGTACGTCTGCCCCTTGGGGGAGTAGATGCCGAGGGACGGGAAGAGCGACTCCATGCCGAAGGTGCGCGCCTCGTCGGGGACGATCGGCACCCAGCGCTTGCCGGTCTCCTTGTCGCGTACGAGGTCCTTGACCAGGCGTACGAAGGCCATGGTCGTCGCCATCGACTGCGAACCGGAACCCTTGTCGAAGGCCGCGAACGACTTGTCGGCGGGGGCGGGCAGCGGGGCGAGCGGCTGCGTGCGGCGGGCCGGGGCGGGGCCGCCGAGGGCCGCGCGGCGCTCCTGGAGGTAGCGGACCTCGGGGGAGTCGGCGCCGGGGTGGCCGTAGGGCACCTGGCCGTCGGCGAACGCGCTGTCCGGGATCGGGAGACCGAGCAGGTCCCGCATGTCCTTGAACTCGTCCACCGTCAGCTTCTTCATCTGGTGGTTGGCGTTCTTGGACTCGAAGCCCTTGCCGAGCGTGAAGCCCTTGACCGTCTGCGCGAGGATCACCGTCGGCGCGCCCTTGTGGGTGAGCGCCGCGCGGTAGGCCGCGTAGACCTTGCGGGCCTCGTGGCCGCCGCGCGAGAGGTGGAAGCACTCGCTGATCTTGTCGTCGCTCAGCAGCTTGCCCAGCTCGACGAGCGCGGGCTCGGAGCCGAAGAAGTGCTCGCGGATGTACGAGGCGTCGCGCGTCGCGTACGTCTGGAACTGCGCGTCCGGCACCTCGCGCAGGCGGCGCACCAGGGCGCCCGTGGTGTCGAGCTGGAACAGCTCGTCCCAGGCGTTGCCCCACAGGACCTTGATGACGTTCCAGCCGGCGCCGCGGAACTGGGCCTCCAGCTCCTGGACCACGCGGAAGTTGGCGCGGACCGGGCCGTCGAGGCGCTGCAGGTTGCAGTTGATGACGTACGTGAGGTTGTCGAGACCCTCACGCGCGGCCAGTGCGAGGGCCGCCGTCGACTCCGGCTCGTCCATCTCGCCGTCACCGAGGAACGCCCACACGTGCGAGGCGGAGACGTCCTTGATGCCGCGGTTGGTGAGGTAGCGGTTGAAGCGCGCCTGGTATATCGCCGACAGCGGGCCGAGGCCCATCGACACCGTCGGGAACTCCCACAGCCAGGGCAGGCGGCGCGGGTGGGGGTAGGAGGGCAGGCCGTCGCCGCCCGCCTCCCGCCGGAAGTTGTCGAGCTGCGCCTCGTTGAGACGGCCGTCGAGGAAGGCGCGGGCGTAGATGCCGGGGGAGGCGTGGCCCTGGATGTAGAGCTGGTCACCGGAGCCGGCGGCCTCGCCGGACTCCTTGCCCTTGAAGAAGTGGTTGAAGCCCGTCTCGTACAGCCAGGCGGCGGAGGCGAAGGTGGCGATGTGGCCGCCGACGCCGTACTTGGAGCCGCGCGTCACCATGGCGGCGGCGTTCCAGCGGTTCCACGCCGTGATCTTCCGCTCCATCTCCTCGTCGCCGTCGATGGACGGCTCGGCGGAGGTGGGGATCGTGTTGACGTAGTCGGTCTCCAGGAGCTTCGGCAGCGCCAGGCCCGCGCCCTCGGCGCGCTCCAGCGTGCGGCGCATCAGGTACGCGGCACGGTGCGGCCCGGCCGCCTGTGTGACGGCGTCCAGGGAGGCCTGCCATTCGGCGGTCTCCTCGGGGTCGCGGTCCGGGAGCTGGTCGAGCTCGCTCGGCTGGATTGCGGAGGGGTCGGTCATTGCGCCGCCTTCCTGAGTCGGAGGGGGTCCCCTGTTTCGGTAAGGGGAGGGGGTGCCCGATGTCTTTGGCAGGACAGGGCGTGAGGCTCTGGTGAGAGCCATCGACGACTGTAAGCCCGTGATCGATGATCGATCAAAGCGTTGAGCGAAAAACTTCCCCAGATTTCAAAAGTCGGCATCCGGTGCCAGCAAAATGGGCACGCGGTGCCTTCGATGTGCGGGGTTTACGCAGGTGGGAGCACGTCTGCGGGCCGACGGCCACGGATGAGCACCGCCTCAGGCCCGCGGGGCGCAGCCGAGGACGTGCGACTTGACCAGCTCCGCGATCGCGGGGTCCCGCCGTCGGAAAGCGGAGACCAGCGCCTCGTGCTCCTCCGCGTACGACTGCTGCACCGTGCCCAGCCAGCGGATGGAGAGCGCGGTGAAGACCTCGATGCCCAGGCCCTCCCAGGTGTGGAGGAGGACGGAGTTGTCCGCGGCCCGCACCAGCTCCCGGTGGAAGGCGACGGTGTGCCGCACCTGCCCGGTGCCGTCGGCGGCCCGGTCCGCCTCGTAGAGGGCGGCGACATGGGGCTCCAGGGCCGAGCAGTCCTCCGCGAGCCGTCCCGCCGCCAGCTCCGCGGCGATGGCTTCGAGCCCCGCCCGCACCGGGTAGCTCTCCTCCAGGTCCGCGGCGGTCAAGTTCCGTACACGCACGCCCTTGTTGGGCGCGGACTCGATGAGCCGCAGCGTCTCCAGCTCCCGCAGCGCCTCCCTGACCGGGGTCTGCGAGACCTCCAGCTCCACGGCGATCCGCCGCTCCACGATGCGCTCGCCCGGCTTCCAGCGCCCGCTGACGATCCCTTCCACGATGTGCTCGCGGATCTGTTCGCGCAGCGAGTGAACGACGGGCGCGGTCATGAGAGCTCCTCCGGCAGGGGCTGCGTGCCCCAAGGGCGTGTGACCCCTAGACAATACGGCGACGCCCCCGCCCGGAAGACTCCGGACAGGGGCGTACGCGCTGATGAGACGAGTGTTACAGCCGCACAGAGCGCTGTGACTACAGGCCGAGCTCGACCTCGAACTCGCCGGCCTCCAGGATCGCCTTGACGGCGGTGAGGTAGCGGGCGGCGTCGGCGCCGTCCACCAGGCGGTGGTCGTAGGAGAGCGAGAGGTACGTCATGTCCCGTACGGCGATGGTCTCGCCGAGGTCGGGGTGGTTGATGACGACCGGGCGCTTGACCGTGGCGCCGATGCCGAGGATGGCGGCCTGGTTGGGCGGCACGATGACCGTGTCGAACAGGGCGCCGCGCGAGCCGGTGTTGGAGATGGTGAAGGTGGCGCCGGACATGTCGTCCGGGGTGAGGCCACCGCCACGGGCCTTTCCGGCCAGCTCGGCGGTCTTCTTGGAGATGCCGGCGATGTTGAGGTCGCCCGCGCCCTTGATGACCGGGGTCATCAGGCCCTTCTCGGCGTCCACGGCGATGCCGATGTTCTCCGCGTCGAAGTAGGTGATGGTG
>NZ_JBSFRK010000087.1:0-17274 GCF_053589195.1 Streptomyces sp. NPDC003379
GGCCGGCCGCCGCCGCGCTGCCTCCATGTCTCCGCCACCGGCTGCGCGGCGCCGACCGCCCGTCGCCCCACACAGCGGCCTAGAACCCAGCACCGGGCCATAGGGCACAGGGGACAGCCGCACAGCAGGTCACAGACGCTTTGGGTTACCGAAGAGGCCGGATCGCGGCGGCGGTACGCGGCGGGCTAACCCGCTACCCGTGGCCGGGGCCCCCGAACTGGGATAGTCGGCCCCCGCGACAATGGGCGGCCTCTTGCCGCATGCCTCGAAACCAGCGGGAAGCCACTCCGAAACCCCACTCCGGCCGGGGCGGTCGGCTCCACGGCTTTAGGCAGCCACTTTGGGGCGAGCCTCTAAGATCATGGCCCCGATTCGGACCTTGCGGGCAGGTCCAGTGACTGCCCGAATCGCGATGAGCTTAAGGGGCCATGATCACTCGCCCCAAAGCAGCTCCCGCCCAAAGCCGCTCCGCCGACCGCGTGGGCAAGCGCAGGTCTACTGCGGTACAGCAGAGAAGTACAGCAACTACAACAAGCGAGCATGACCAAAGGTGCCCGTCAGACCCCTTCAGCTAGCCTGTATGACCGTCAATGTCTGACCTCTGTAGAGCTACGGATCAGAAGGTTGCAGGTTCGAATCCTGCCGAGTGCACACAGGTAAGAGGCCCCCGGAGATCATCCGGGGGCCTCTTGCGTTTCCGGGGTGTACGCCTTCGGCTCCAGCTCTCCAGCCCTCCAGCCCTCCAGCTCTCCAGCCCAAAGCCGCTCCGTCGGCCCGCTCGCGTGCCGGACCTCGCTGGCTGCGCGCAGCTACTGGCAGCTCAGAGGAAATGTCAGTGGCTTGCGGCATCGTGGTTCTTGGCGGGGCTTCCTTCCGGAAGGAGTACGGCTATGGAGTGGCGTTGTGCGGGGCTCGGGTGGCCGAGTGGGGGGCCCGTGTTGCGGTGGGACGGTGGGAGAAGCAGCGCGCTCGCGTATGGGCGGGCGATCGGGTTTCGGGTCGTCGGTGAGCGGCGGTGCGTGGGGGCGCGCGGGAATCCTTGTCCTCTGCGGGCCGTGGTGCCGGCGCGGGCCACGCAGGCGCGGTGCTCTGAGTGCGCGCGGCTCGACCGGGTGTTCTCCGTGGCGGCGGACGGGGTGCCGGATGATCCGCGTACATACCGGGTGTATCTGGCGTGGTTCGGGGCCGGGCTGGTCAAGGTCGGGATCACTGCGGAGGCACGGGGTGGGGCGCGGCTCCTGGAGCAGGGGGCCGTGGCGTTCTGCTGGCTGGGGCGGGGGCCGTTGATGGCGGCTCGGCGTACGGAGGAGTTGCTGCGGGCCGCGCTCGGGGTGCCGGACCGGGTGCCTTATGCGCGTAAGCGTGCGGTGCGGGGGGATCTGCCCGGGTGGGACGAGCGGGTGGGGGAGTTGGAGGGGCTTTATCGGCGGGCCGTCGTCTTGGAGGGGTGGGCCGAGACGTTGGAGCGGGTGGAGTTCTCGGCGGTCGATCACTCGGGGGCGTTTGGGCTGGGGGCGGCGGACGGGGCTGCTCAGGGGGTTGTGCGAGAGGTGGTTGAGGGTGGGGTGATCGCGGGGCGGCTTGTTGCCGCGGCCGGGCCTGATCTGCATCTGGAGGTCGCGGGAGCGGGCGGGGAAGGGGACGGGGACGGGCGCGTGCTTGTCGTTGATACGCGGGTGCTTGTGGGGTGGCAGTTGGTGGGGGCCGATGCGGGGGCGGGGGTGACTGTGCCGGTTCAGGGGTTGGGGGTGGGGGCCAGTGCCGGTGCCGGTGGTGCTGCCGGTGCCGGTGCTGGTGCTGGTGCTGGTGAGCAGGGTGGGCTCTTCTGATTGGGGGGCTCGGTGGGGCCTGGGGGCGTGGCTTGGCGGTGGGGCGGGGGGTCTTTCGGGATACGGCTGTGGGGGGCTTGTTTGCTGACCGGAGGGTCAAGGGTTGGTGACCTGGGGGCAAGGAGTGGGGAGCAGGGGTGGACACCGGGGGGTGGGGGTTTGAGGGTGGGGGGATGAGTGATCTTGTGGCGGGGCCGGTCGGGCCGGTCGGACCGTTTGAACCGCCTTATTACGTTGTCGTGTTCAGCTCGGTGCGCACCGAGGGCGACCGGGGGTATGGCGAGACCGCCGAGCGCATGGACGAGTTGGTCGCCGCCGTGCCGGGGTTTCTTGGAGTGGAGTCCGCGCGGACGCCGGGCGGGCTCGGTATCACCGTCGGGTACTTCCGTGACGAGGACGCCATCAAGGCCTGGCAGGGCCATCCCGAGCACCGCACGGCGCAGCGGCGCGGGCGTGAGGAGTGGTACGAGTCGTACGTTCTTCACGTCGCCAAGGTCGAGCGGAGCCACAGCCACAGCCACGGCGTTGCGCGTGGATAAAGGGGATGGAGAGGGTGGTGTAGGGGGTGGTGTGGGGGGTGGTGTGGGGGCTGTTCAGGTGCGGGAGTTTTGGGGGCGGCTCGGGGTGCCCGGGCTCATCGACGTACATACGCACTTCATGCCGGAGCGGGTCCTGCGGAAGGTCTGGGCCTACTTCGACGCCTTCGGGGATGACGGTGGTGTGCGGTGGCCCATCAGTTACCGGTATGAGGAGGCGCGGCGGGTGGCGCTGCTTGGGGAGTTCGGGGTGCGGGCCTTCACCTCGATGATCTGTCCGCACAAGCCGGGGATGGCGCAGTGGCTCAACGGGTGGGCCGTTGACTTCGCGCGGCCCGCCTTTCTCAGGGAATTCACAGGTTCGCGCAAGAGTGCTCTCAGGGGCGCGGCCCAGGCTGTGTGGCATGACCACGATCTCGCCTCAGGCGCGTACCGAACTGCTCAGGCCGGACGGGAGCCCCGTCCGCGTACTCGTGGTGGACGACGAGGCGTCGCTCACCGAGCTGATGTCCATGGCCCTGCGGTACGAGGGCTGGCAGATCCGCAGCGCGGGTGACGGCGCGGGCGCGGTGCGGGTCGCGCGCGCGTTCCGGCCCGACGCCGTGGTGCTGGACATGATGCTGCCCGACATGGACGGCCTCTCACTGCTCGGCAGGTTGCGCCGGGAGATGCCGGACGTGCCCGTGCTGTTCCTGACCGCGAAGGACGCGGTGGAGGACCGTATCGCCGGGCTCACCGCCGGTGGCGACGACTACGTCACCAAGCCCTTCAGCCTGGAGGAAGTGGTCGCGCGGCTGCGCGGGCTCATCCGGCGGGCCGGGGCCGCGGACAAGCGCAGCGAATCCACCCTGGTGGTGGGGGACCTCACGCTGGACGAGGACAGTCACGAGGTGACGCGCGGCGGGGACTCGATCCATCTGACCGCCACGGAGTTCGAGTTGCTGCGGTTCCTCATGCGTAATCCGCGGCGCGTGCTCAGTAAGGCGCAGATCCTCGACCGGGTCTGGAACTACGACTTCGGGGGGCAGGCCAACGTCGTCGAGCTCTACATCTCGTATCTGCGGAGGAAGATCGATGCCGGGCGGGAGCCGATGATCCATACGCGGCGTGGGGCCGGGTATCTCATCAAGTCCGCGGTGCCCGTGCCGCCGCCCGTGCCTTCGCCCTCGCCTTCGCCTTCGCCCGTGCCTTCGGGCTCGCCGGCGGCCGTGCCTTCGCGCTCGCCCTCGCCCTCGTCCTCGTGAGACGTGGCGTCTGGCGGCGGACCCGGGCGCGCACGCTTCGTACGCGCCTCGTGCTGTCCGCCGTCGCGCTGATCGCCGTCGTGTGCGCGGTGATCGGGACCGTCACCACCATCGCTCTGCAGTCGCATCTGTACGCCCAGTTGGACGGCGCGCTCGGCGAGGTCGCGAAGCGGGCGGCGGTTCCCTCCGGCGGGCCCGGCGGCGAGCGGTCGCCAGTTCTGCCAGGGCGTGGCAGCCGGCCGCAAGGCGATCCGTTGGAGTTCGTCACGCGGGGTCCGCAGGAGATCGGCACTCTGGGTGCCGAGGTGAACGGCGATTCCGTCGGACGTGCCCTGGTCAGTGCCGAGCCGCGCAGTGGCACCGGCAGTGGGCTGCCGGTCGCGACAACCCTGGACGAGGAGCAGGTGGACGCGCTCACCTCTGTGCCGAGGGATCGGCAGTCGCACACCGTCGATGTCCCCGGGCTCGGTGAGTACCGGGTGACGTACACGACCGGGGAGAACGGCGCCTTCCTCGTCGGGATCCCGACCACCAAGGTGCGTAACACTCTCAACACTCTGATCGTCGTCGAGGTCAGTGTCACCGCGGCGGGCCTGGTCGCGGCCTCGCTCGCCGGTGCGGCGATGGTCGGTGTGGCACTGCGTCCGCTGCGCAGGATCGCCGGTACCGCGACGCGCGTATCCGAACTGCCTCTGCACAGCGGCGAGGTGGCGCTGCACGAGCGCGCCCCCGATGCCGATCCGCGCACCGAGGCCGGGCAGGTGGGCGCCGCGCTCAACCGCATGCTCGACCACGTCCACTCGGCGCTCGACGCACGCCAGCAGAGTGAAACGCGCGTACGCCAGTTCGTCGCGGACGCCAGCCACGAGCTGCGGACGCCGCTCGCCTCCATCCGCGGATACGCCGAACTGACGCGCCGGGGGACGGAGCCCACCGGGCCCGACACGCGGCACGCGCTCGGGCGGATCGAGTCCGAGGCCGAGCGGATGACGGGGCTCGTCGAGGATCTGTTGCTGCTCGCGCGGCTCGATGCCGAGCGGCAGGAGCGTGCGGGGCTTGCGGGGTGCGAGGGGCTTGCGGGGCGTGCAGGGCTTGCGGGGCTGTCGCGTCCCACGGGGCTGGTGGGAGGCGGGAGTGTACGTCCGCAGACGTACCGGAGCAGTGATCTCGCGCCGCTCGTCGTCGACGCCGTCGACGACGCCCGCGCGGCCGGGCCCGGCCATCACTGGCGGCTCGAACTGCCCGGGCCCGATGAGCCCGCGCTGGTTCGCGCCGACACCGACCGGCTCCACCAGGTCGTCGTCAACCTCCTCGGCAACGCCCGCACTCATACCCCGCCGGGTACGACGGTCACGGCCCGGGTGCGTCGGGAGGGGCCCCGCGTGCGCCTGGAGGTCCAGGACGACGGCCCGGGCATCCCGGCCGCCCTCCTGCCCTCGGTCTTCGAACGCTTCGCCCGCGGCGACGCCTCCCGCTCCCGCCACGCGGGCTCGACGGGCCTCGGCCTGGCCCTCGTACGGGCGATCGTGACCGCGCACGGTGGCACGGTGACCGTCGAGAGCGTGCCGGGGCGGACGGTCTTCGCCGTCGAACTCCCGGCGGCACCGGAGGAGGTGATCACCTCCTCGCGGCTGGGCACGCAGGCGGGCACGCAGGCGGGCTCACGGCAGGGCTCGCAGGCGGGCTCACGGCAGGGCTCGCAGTCGGGCTCACGGCAGGGCTCGCAGTCGGGCTCACGGCAGGGCTCGCAGTCGGGAGCGCAGCTGGGTTCACGGTCGAGCTCCCAGCCGGGCTCGTAGCCTGGAGCGCGGCCGGGCTTGCGGGCGGGCTCGGCCGGGCTCGCAGCCCGGTGCGCGGCAGGGCTCGCAGACCGGCTCCAGTTGGGCGCACGGCCGGGCTCGCAGCCGGGAGCGCAGCAGGCGCATGGTGGGCTTGCAGCCCAGAGTGCAGCAGGCGCATGGTGGGCTTGCAGCCCAGAGTGCAGCAGGCGCACGGTGGGGCTCGCAGCCCAGAGTGCAGCAGGCTCACGGTCGGGCTCAGCTCGGAGCGCATCCAGGCTCCCAGTCGGGGCTCACAGCCAGGCCCAGGGCAGGGTTCACGGACAAGCTCACGATCGGGCTCGCGGCATGGAGCGCGGCCGGGCTCGCAGCCGGGCTCACAGCGCGGAGTAGCCAGGCTCAGGCCGGGCTCGCAGCCAGGCGGCCGGGCTCACCATCGCGTTCGCAGCCCGGAGCGCAGCCGGGCTCAAGGCCAGGCCCAAAGCCAAGCTCACAGCCCAGCCATAGCCTCGCCACACAGCCCTGACAGGCCCCTTGGCGAGTGTCGGGCGCATGCGAATCGACTCTCTCCCGGGCGTTCTGCCGTCGCGGGAGCACCTTTCCGCCGCATGGCGTGATGTGCCCGTCCTGGACGTCGTGATCCCGGTCTACAACGAGGAGGGGGACCTCCGGCCGTGCGTCCTCCGGTTGCACGACCACCTCGTCCGCACCTTCCCCTACCCCTTCCGCATCACGGTCGCCGACAACGCCTCCACGGACCGCACCCCGCAGCTCGCCGCCGAACTGGCCGACGCGGTAAGGGAAGTGCGACACGTTCGGCTCGACCAGAAGGGGCGGGGGCGGGCGCTGCGTGCCGTCTGGTCCGCCTCCGACGCGCCGGTCCTCGCCTATATGGACGTCGACCTCTCCACCGACCTCAACGCGCTGCTCCCGCTGGTCGCCCCGCTCATCTCGGGCCACTCGGACCTGGCGATCGGTTCGCGGCTCGCGGGCGGCTCGCGGGTGGTGCGCGGCCCCAAGCGGGAGTTCATCTCGCGTACGTACAACCTCATCCTGCGCGGCTCCCTGCACGCCCGTTTCTCCGACGCCCAGTGCGGGTTCAAGGCGATCCGCGGCGATGTGGCGCAGGTGCTGCTGCCGCTCGTGGAGGACACCGGGTGGTTCTTCGACACCGAGATGCTGGTGCTCGCCGAGCGCGCCGGGCTCCGCATCCACGAGGTGCCCGTCGACTGGGTGGACGACCCGGACTCCACGGTCCACCTGATACGGACCGCCGCCGACGACCTCAAGGGCGTGTGGCGTGTGGGCCGGGCGCTCGCGGTCGGCGCGCTCCCGCTCGACCGCCTCGCGCGCCCCTTCGGGGACGATCCGCGTGACCGGCAGCTGAACGGCGTGCCCGGCGGCCTCGCCCGCCAGCTCGTCGGCTTCTGCGTGGTCGGCGCCCTCTCGACCCTCTTCTACCTCCTGCTCTACAGCGGCTTCCGTACGTTCACGGGGTCACAGGCCGCCAACGCGCTCGCCCTGTTGGTATCGGCCGTCGCCAACACCGCGGCCAACCGGAGGCTCACCTTCGGAGTACGCGGCCGGGAGCGCGCGGTCCGCCACCAGGCGCAGGGCCTCGTCGTCTTCGGCATCGGCCTCGTCCTCACCAGCGGTTCCCTGGCGGCGCTCGCCGCGGCCTCGGGCGCCCCTGCGCACTCCACGGAGCTCGCGGTGCTGATCGCGGCGAACCTCGCGGCGACGGTGCTGCGGTTCCTGCTGCTGCGGGCGTGGGTGTTCCCGGACCGCCGTGAACCCGCGGCAGGGGCCGAGACAGAGGCCCGGACAGGGGCAGGGGCCGCAGCAGGAGCCGGGGTGACGGTTTCGGCGCCTCCCACTCCGTACGACTTGCCCCCCACCGTCACATCCACCCCCACCTCCTCCCGCACATCCACCCCCACCGTCACATCCACCCCCACCGTCACATCCATTCCCACCTCCTCCCGCACATCCGCCCCCACCTCCATCCCCACTCCCATCCCCGCGGACGAACCGAGGAACGCACGATGACGACAACCTCCCCCGCGACGCCGACGCCGCCCCTTGTGGCGGGCCACGCCGCACGGCGGTGGGCAGGCGCCCTGCCCGCCCGCCTCTGGCGCGGCAGGGCCGACGACCCCCGCTGGGCGCGCCCGGCGCTGCTCGGACTGCTGCTCGCCACCGCCGCCCTCTACCTCTGGAACCTCAGCGCCTCCGGCTATGCCAACTCCTTCTACTCCGCCGCCGCCCAGGCCGGCAGCCAGAGCTGGAAGGCCCTCTTCTTCGGCTCGCTCGACGCGGGCAACGCGATCACTGTCGACAAGCCCCCGGCCGCCCTGTGGCCGATGGCGCTCTCGGTACGGATCTTCGGCCTCGGCTCGTGGGCGGTGCTGGTCCCGCAGGTCCTGATGGGGGTGGCCACGGTCGGTGTGCTGTACGCCGCCGTGCGACGGCGGTTCAGCCCGGCCGCCGGGCTGATCGCGGGCGCGGTGCTCGCGCTCACGCCGGTGGCCGCGCTGATGTTCCGGTTCAACAACCCGGACGCGCTGCTCACCCTCCTGATGACCGTCACGGTCCACTGCGTCCTGCGCGCGCTGGAGCACGGGCGCACCAAGTGGCTGGTGTGGGCGGGCGCCGCCGTCGGCCTCGCCTTCCTCACGAAGACGCTGCAGGCGTTCCTGATCCTGCCGCCGCTGGCGGTCCTGTACGCGGTGTGCGCGCCCGTCCGGCTGCGCAGGCGCCTGGGCCAACTCGCCCTGTCCGGACTCGTGACGGTCGTCTGCGGCGGCTGGTGGGTCGCCGTCGTGGAGCTGTGGCCCGCGGCCTCGCGTCCGTACATCGGAGGCTCGCAGAACAACTCCTTCCTGGAGCTGACCTTCGGCTACAACGGTCTGGGCCGCATCAACGGCGAGGAGACCGGCAGCGCGGGCGGCCGTGGCGGCGGGGGCGGCGGCCCTCAGTGGGGCGAGACCGGCATCGGGCGGATGTTCGACGCCCAGGTCGGCAGCCAGGTCGCGTGGCTGCTGCTCGCCGCGCTGGTCATGCTCGTGGCCGGGCTGGTCCTGACGCGCACGGCGCGGCGCACGGACACCGCGCGGGGGGCGTTCGTGGCCTGGGGCGGCGCGCTGCTCATGACCACCGCGGTCTTCAGCTTCATGGCGGGGATCTTCCACCAGTACTACACGGTGGCGCTCGCGCCCTACATCGCGGCGCTCATCGGCATGGGCGCCACGGTCCTGTGGGAGGAGCGGGCCTCGCGGTGGGCGGGCGCGGTGCTGGGCGCGACGGTCGCGGGCACGGCCGTATGGGCGTACGTCCTGCTCGGCCGCGCCCCCGACCACCTGCCCTGGCTGCGGTGGGCGGTGCTGGTGGCCGGGATCGCGGGGGCGGCGGGCCTGCTGTTCGCCGGGCGGCTCGGCCGGCGGCTCGTCCTCGCCACGGTGGGGCTGGGCGTCGCGGCGTCCATGGCGGGGCCGGTGGCGTACACGTTGTCGACGGTCGACAGTGCGCACACCGGTTCGATCGTGACGGCCGGTCCGGGTTCGGCGGGGCGGATGGGGCCGGTCGGGGGCGCGGGGAGTGGCCCGGGTGGCGGCCCGGGCGGTGGCGGCCCCGGCGGCGCGGGCGCGGGGACGGGAGCGCGGGGCGGCGGCGGTATGGGGCAGCCCCCGACGCAGCCCGCGACAGGCGGCGCCGGCCAGGGTCGGCAGACGGTGCCCCCGCAAGGCGGCCGTACCGGAGGGTTCCCCGACGGCGGCATGATCCGCGAGAACGGCAGCGGCGGCGGCATGGGCGGCCTGCTCGACGGCGCGCGGGTCTCCGCCGAGGCCAGGAAGCTCGTGGAGGCGGATGCCGGTGACTACACATGGGCCGCGGCGGCCACCGGCTCGCAGAACGCCGCGAGCTACCAACTGGCCACCGGTGACCCGGTGATGGCGATCGGCGGCTTCAACGGCAGCGACCCGTCGCCGACGCTCGCGCGGTTCAAGCGGTACGTGGCGGACGGCGAGATCCACTACTTCATCGCGGGCGGCATGGGAGGCGCGGGCGGCGACGGCACCGCGTCCGGGATCGCGTCGTGGGTCGAGTCGACCTTCAAGAAGGTGACGGTGGGCGGCGCGACGTTCTACGACCTGACGCGGCCGAAGAAGTAGCCGCTCCGGAGGGGGCGCGGGAAACGGCCTTGTACGGCGTATGGGATCTGTTCTACGGTGTACGACGCAGGAAGCCTCGTACACCGTAGAGCCACGTGCGAGGCCGTAGAACCACGTACGAGGCACAGGCTCTACCGCCAGCCAAGTACCACCATCCCCAGGCACCCGCCAGGCACCCACCAGGCACCCGCCACGCACGCCAGGCACCCGCCACGCACGTCAGGCACCCGCCAGGCACCCGCCACGCACCACCTCCGAAGGAGCCCGCATGACGGCGACGACCGCCGAGACCTCGGCCGCCCCACCCCGGCACCCGCAGCGCTGGCTGATCCTCGGCGTCATCTGTCTCGCCCAGCTCACCGTGCTGCTCGACAACACCGTTCTGAGCGTCGCGATCCCCTCCCTCACCCGGGAGCTGGACGCGTCGACGTCCGACATCCAGTGGATGATCAACGCGTACTCGCTCGTGCAGTCAGGGCTGCTGCTCACCGCGGGCAGCTCCGCCGACCGCTACGGCCGCAAGAAGATGCTCATAACGGGCCTCGCGCTCTTCGGTATCGGCTCGCTCGTCGCGGCGTTCGCGCAGTCCTCCGCACAGCTCATCGCCGCCCGCGCGGGCATGGGCGTCGGCGGCGCGCTCCTGATGACCACGACGCTCGCGGTCGTGGTGCAGATCTTCGACGACACCGAGCGCGTCAAGGCGATCGGCCTCTGGTCGACCATCAACTCCCTCGGGTTCGCGGCCGGTCCGCTGCTCGGCGGCTTCATGCTGAACCACTTCTGGTGGGGATCGATCTTCCTGATCAACATCCCCGTCGCGCTGATCGGCCTGGCCGCGGTCGCCAAGCTGGTGCCCGAGTCCAAGAACCGGCAGGGCGACCGCCCCGACCTGCTCGGCGCGCTGCTCTCCACCATCGGTATGGCCTCGGTGGTCTACGCGATCATCTCCGGGCCCGAGCACGGCTGGACGTCGTCGCAGGTACTGGTCTCCGCGGCCGTCGGCGTGCTGGTCCTCGGCGTGTTCGTCCTCTGGGAGCTGCGCATCCCGTACCCGATGCTGGACATGCACTTCTTCCGCAACCAGCGCTTCATCGGCGCGGTGGCGGGCGCCATCCTGGTCGCCTTCGGCCTCGCCGGCTCCCTCTTCCTCCTCACCCAGCACCTCCAATTCGTACTCCGGTACGAGCCGTTGGAGGCGGGCCTGCGGACGGCGCCGCTCGCGGTGACCATCGTGGCCCTGAACCTCACCGGCGTCGGCGCCAAGCTCCACGCCAAGCTGGGCACGCCCGCGACGATCCTGTCCGGCATGAGCGCCCTCGCCGCGGGCCTCGCGGTGATCGCGCTGCTCGGCGGCGACAACTACAACGGCATGCTGGCCGGGCTCGTCATCATGGGCGCGGGCATCGCGTTCGCCATGCCCGCCATGGCCAACGCCATCATGAGCGCCATCCCGGTGGAGAAGGCGGGCGTGGGCGCGGGCGTCAACGGCACGCTCGCCGAGTTCGGCAACGGCCTCGGCGTCGCCGTCCTCGGCGCGGTTCTCAACTCCCGCTTCGCCTCGCTCGTGGCGGTCTCCGCGGCGTCCTTCCCGGCGGCCATGGCCGCGGCGAAGTCATCGGGCGAGCGGGAGCGGATCGCCGACGCGTTCTCCTCGGGGCTTGAGACGAGTCAGTTGGTGGGCGCGGCGGCGGTGTTCCTCGGAGGCGTCCTGGCCGCGGCGTTGCTGCGCAGGGCGGAGAGGGCGGACTCCGTGGGCAAGGCGTCGGCATAGCATCGTGGGGGAGGGGGCGGACCACTCAATTCCGGACCGCCGCCTTGCCTGTCACGCGCTCGGAGCGACACCCTCCGGGGACCCCCGGAGCAACACCGCTCCAGGCCCACGACCGATCAGGAAGGTGTGCCATGGTCAAGGCAGCCGGCCGCACGAAGAATCCGGCGCGGACGAGTGTCTGGCTGGAGGGCAAGGCGCCCCGCGGCGGCGGCCGCAAGGGCGACCAGCCCAGCGGCCTCGATCGGGACCGCATCACGGGCGCCTCGGTCCGGCTCCTGGACGCGGAGGGCCTCGCCAAGTTCTCCATGCGCAGGCTCGCCGCCGAGCTGAACGTCACGGCGATGTCCGTCTATTGGTACGTGGACACCAAGGACGACCTCCTGGAGCTCGCCCTCGACGCGGTCTGCGGGGAGATGCGGCTGCCCGACATGGAGTCGTCCGCGGAGTCCTGGCGGGACCAACTGCGGGCCCTCGCCGACGAGTACCGCTCTCTGCTGATCCGCCACCCGTGGGTCTCGCCGCTGGTCGGCAGGTTCCTCAACATCGGGCCGAACTGGCTGGCGTTCGCCGTCGCGGTCCAGCAGGCGGTACGGAAGACCGGGCTGCCCCCGTATACGCAGAACGGGGCGATCTCGGCGGTCTTCCAGTTCGTGTACGGCTTCGGGACCATCGAGGGCCACTACATGGCGCGGTGCGCCGAGGCGGGGATGACCCAGGAGGAGTACTACCAGGAGGCGGCCGGGACGGTCCGGGTCGAGTTGGCCTCGCACGGGATCATGGAGAGTGCGAAGGAGTTGTTGGCGGCGCGGGGTGGGGCGACGGTCGAGGAAATGTGGGAACGGGACTTCACGATCGCCCTCGATCTTATGATCGCGGGCATCGAGTCCCTCCTCACGCGGGAGCGGCCTCCCGGGTAACTGGCGTGGGCGCCTGGCTGGGGCTCGTCTCTCACCTCCCCCGCCGTCGGGGCACCCCCGCCCCGCCGCTCCGCGGCGGATGTCTCCCACCCACCCGTTTGCCCTGCGTCGCAGGGTGGGCGTAGGCACACAGGGCGGGCGGGGAGCTCCGTGGGGCTGAGAAGCCGCGACGGCCCGCAGCCGCGAACGCGCGCGAGGGGACGTGGGGGTATGTGCGAGCGGAGCACAGTAGAAGAACTAACCCAGCAGCAAATCAACGCCCACACCGAGATGGCGAGCACGCACATACCCCCGCGGCCCCGCCCCACAGACGGAGAGAAGGCGACGGCACCCCAAGGCGCCCCGCCAGCTCACGCGCCCCGCCAGCTCAAGCGCCCCGCGGGCTCACACCCCCGGAACCGTCTCCCCCTGCACAGCCTGAATGTCCAGTTCCACCCGCAGCGTCGTGCCGATCGCCGAGATCCCCGCCTGCACCACCTGGTTGTAGTTCATCGCGAAGTCCTCCCGCCGCAGCTCAGCCGTGGCCCGGAACGCCGCCCGGGTGCCACCCCAGGGATCCGCCCCGGTCCCCAGATAGCTCAGCTCCAGGTCGACGGGCCGCACGACACCCCGCATCCTCAGTTCTCCGGTCACCGTCCACCGGTCGGCCCCCGCAGGCGTCAGCCCGCTCGACCGATAGGTGATCTCCGGGTACTGGTCGACGTCCAGGAAGTCCGGCGACTTCAGATGGCCGTCCCGCATGCCGTTGCCCGTGTCGATCGAGGCCGACCGGATGACGGCCTCGACCCGAGACTTCTCCACGTCCTCGGCGATCTCCACCCGCCCTCCGAACTCCAGGAACCGCCCATGCACGCTGGTGATCCCGAGGTGCTGGGCGACGGCGCCCACGGTGGAGTGCGCCGGGTCGATGGTCCACGGCCCGGGCGGCGGCAGCTCCGTGCCGCCCTGGCGGGCGAGGACGACGTTGCCGACCTCGGCGCGGCCACTGGCCGTGACGAGCGCGGTGGAGGCGACCGGCGCGTAGCCGACGGCGGTGACGATGACGGTGTACGGCCCGGCCGCGAGCACCGACGCGTCCCGCACGACGCCTTCCTGGTCCGCCGCGGCCCGCAGCACCTGCGCCCCGGTCATGTCGGTCACCGTGACGACGGCGTGGGGCACGGCCCACCCGTCACGCGTACGGATCCGAGCGTTGAGTCCCATTCCCGCTTACTCCTTGCCGGGCCCCTTCACAGAGGCCTCAAAAGTCCAAAGTTCATCAAGCAGCCGCTACAAGCAGACAGAGGGCCCCCGGCCCGGCGGTGACCGGCCGTCCCCTGCCGTGAACGCCACCGCCGGCCCGGGGGCCCTTTCCGCTACCGGCCCGTGGCCGCGCCTCCGCTCGGGGCGCGGCCACGGGCCGGGGTCGTCACTCGCCCGGGTGGGCGAGTTCGATGTCGTGGCCGTCGACGCCGCTGCCGGTCACCGACAGGCCGGTCGCGACCGGCGGGTACCCGGTCGCGATGACCGTGTACTCGCCGCTGTCCAGGTCGGTGAAGGCGTACGCCCCGTCCGTCCCGGTGGTCGCGGTGGCGACGACGTTGCCGGCGGCGTCCACCAGCGTGACGCGGGCGTCGTTCAGCGCCGAGCCCCCCGCACGGACGGTGCCGAGCACCTGCGCGCCGGAGTTGAGCTCGACCTCGACCCGGGTGACCCCGGCCCCGCCGACCTCGACGGGCAGCGCCATCGGCCGGTGTCCGGCGGCGTTCACCGCGACGGTGACGGTGCCGGGAACCAGCTCGGCGAAGGTGAACTCGCCCTGCTCACCGGAGAGCCCGGTGGCGAGCACGTCACCGCGCACGTCGGTCACGATGACCATCGCACCGCTGACGGGCAGCTTGCTGTCCGCGTCCCGCACGAGACCGCTCAGCCCGCTGGTGCCGCTGAGCAGGATGTCGTACGCGAGGGCGTCCTCGCCCACGACGACGGTCGAGGCCTGCGGCTGGAACCCGTCGGCGGAGGCGATGAGCACGTACGAACCGGCGCCGGGGGCGTCGACGGCGTACGCCCCGTCGCCCTGGGCGACCGCGCGGCCGAGCTGCCGTCCCGCGAGGGAGATCAGCGTGACGGCGGCCTGCGGAACGGGCACGCTCTCCGCGCCGCGGACGTAGCCGCGTACCGGAACCCCGTTCGTGACCGGGGCCAGATCCCCGCCAGAGGCCTCGGCGCCCGAGGCGACGGAGGCCGGCACGGCGCTGCTAGAGGAGTCCGAAGAGCCCGAGGAGCCAGAAGAGTCCGAGGAGCCAGAGGAGCCAGAGGAGCCAGAAGAGCCCAAAGAGTCCGAGGAGCCAGAGGAGCCCGAGGAGCCAGAGGAGCCCGACGCGGCCTGGGCAAGCGCGCCCGACGTCCGCAGCGGAACCTCCTTGATGAAGATCGTGATCAGGAAGGCGACCAGCGCCATCGGCGCGGCGATCAGGAAGACATCGGCGATGCCATGCCCGTACGCGCTCTCCATCACCGTGCGGAACGGCTCGGGGATCTTGTCCAGGTCCGGGATGCCACCGCCACCGGTGCCCCCGTGGCCGAACTGCGCGGCGGCCTTCGGGCCGAGGTCGGTGATGCCGTCCTTGACGTAGTCGGTGATCCGCGTGGCCATGATCGCGCCGAGCGCCGAGACACCCATCGCACCGCCCAGCGAGCGGAAGAAGGTGACGGTGGAGCTGGCGGAGCCGAGGTCCTCGGGGGCGACCTGGTTCTGCGTGCACAGGACGAGGTTCTGCATCATCATGCCGATGCCGAGACCCATCAGGGCCATGAAGATCGCGATGTGCCAGTACTCGGTGTCGTACCGGATGGTGCCGAGCAGACCGAGGCCCGCCGTCACCAGCGCACCGCCGCTGACCAGCCACGCCTTCCACTTGCCGGTCTTGGTGATGACCTGGCCGGACACCGTGGACGAGATGAACAGACCGCCGATCATCGGGATCGTCATGACCCCGGACATCGTCGGCGACTCGCCCCGCGCCAGCTGGAAGTACTGGCTGAAGAACACCGTGCCCGCGAACATCGCGACGCCCACGAAGAGCGAGGCGAGCGAGGCGAGCGTGATGGTGCGGTTGCGGAAGAGCCGCAGCGGAATGATCGGCTCGTTCGCCCTGGACTCGACGAATACGAAGATCAGCGCGAGCAGGATCGAGCCGCCGACCATGGCGGCGGTCTGCCACGACATCCAGTCGTACTTGTCACCGGCGAAGGTGACCCAGACGAGCAGCAGGCAGACGGCGGCGCTGATGAAGAAGGCGCCGGCCCAGTCGACCTTCACGTCGCGCTTGACGACGGGGAGCTTCAGGGTCTTCTGCAGGACGATCAGCGCGATGATCGCGAAGGGCACGCCGACGTAGAAGCACCAGCGCCAGCCGAGCCACGAGGTGTCGGTGATGACGCCGCCGAGCAGCGGTCCGCCGACGGTGGCGACGGCGAAGGTCGCGCCGAGGTAGCCGGAGTAACGACCGCGCTCGCGCGGGGAGATCATCGCGGCCATGACGATCTGCGCCAGGGCGGAGAGACCGCCGACGCCGATGCCCTGGACGACACGGCAGGCGATCAGCATTCCGGCGCTCTGCGAGAGACCGGCGACGATCGATCCGCCGACGTAGATGATCAGGGCTATCTGGACCAGGGCCTTCTTGCTGAAGAGGTCCGAGAGCTTGCCCCACAGGGGGGTGGTCGCCGTCATCGCGAGCAGTGAGGCGGTGACGACCCAGGTGTAGGCGGACTGGCCGCCACCGAGGTCACCGATGATTTCGGGCAGGGCGTTGGAGACGATCGTCGACGACAGGATCGCCACGAACATGCCGAGCAGCAGCCCGGACAGCGCTTCCATGATCTGCCGGTGCGTCATCGGAGCGTTCTCGTCGTGATGGGCTCCGTGCTTGGCATGGCTGCCCCGCACACCGGCTGGTGTGGTTGTTGCCATGGACTTCCTCTTCTTACGCGGGTGTACGGGTGGTCTCTGAAGCGATCCGCACTCCGTGAGTGGTCTGCGCTTCGTGGGGGGAGTGGGGGAGCCGGGCCGAAGCCGCACGGCAGTCCCCGAAGCTGTCGCGCAGGCGCCCGAGCAGCGTGCTGAGCTGGACGACCTCGTCGTCGGTCCAGTCGTGCAAGTAGTGGGTGAGCGTCCGGATGGAGAGCTCGGAGAGCTCGTCGACCTTGGCTTTGCCGTCGGGCGTGAGCCGCAGGATCCGGGAGCGCTTGTCGGCGGGGTCGGGATCGCGGACGATCCACGCCCTCTCCGCGACATGGGCGACATGGCGGCTGGTCACCGACATGTCGACGGCGAGCAGCTCCGCGAGCCTGCTCATCCGCATGGCGCCGTGGCGGTCCAGCAAGACGAGTACGGCGGCGGATCCGGCCGGGCAGTCGTGGGGCAGGCCCCGTCCGAGACCACGCTTCACGGCACCGATGGCGCTGAGCTGTCGGGCCAGCTCCTCGTACTGACGCTGCGCGGCCACGGCACCTCCTGAGTATTTGTTGCTTAGGGCAACCATAGGAGCAGTTGGTTGCTGCAGGCAAACTAAAACCGGACCAACGCCCTAAAGAGTCGGCAAAGCTCTGGAGCTGCGCTCGTAAAGTCCCAGGCCGGAGGGGGTTGGGCCGGGGGCGGAGGATTCGCTAGGGTCGTGCTCCATGGCACACAACCCCCAGGGTCCCCAGGGCAACTCCGACCCCGCCGGCAGCACGCAGATGTTCCGCGCCTTCGTCGACGAGGCGCCGCGGAGCGGGCAGCGGCAGGCGGCTACCTCTTCTTCCGGCCCGCGGGTCGGCCTCATTCTCGGCGTCGTCCTCGCGGTCGTGATCGTGGCGGGCGTGGCGTGGCTCGCGCTTAAGTAGCGGCGGGCGCTTGGGCGGGGGGTGCCGTTGGGCTTGCTGCGGTTCTCTTCTGCGGGTGCGTCGTGGTCGCTCGCGCAGTTCCCCGCGCCCAAGCGCCCGCCGCTACTTAAGCGCGAGCCACGCCACGCCCGCCACGATCACGACCGCGAGGACGACGC
>NZ_JBSFRK010000088.1:0-16818 GCF_053589195.1 Streptomyces sp. NPDC003379
CCGCCACCACCCGCACCGCATCCCCCAGCGACCACACACCCGCCACATGAGCCGCCGCCAACTCACCCACCGAATGCCCCATCACAAAGTCAGGGCGCACCCCACAACGCTCCAACAACCGGAACAACGCCACCTCGAACGCGAACAACCCGGCCTGCGTATAAGCCGTCTCATCCAACAACCCCGCAGCCCACGAACCCACCCCCGCCCACAACACCTCACGCAACGGCACCTCCAACACCCCGTCAAAGGCCCCACACAACTCCTCAAACACCTCACCGAACCCCGGCACACCAGCCAACTCACGCCCCATCCCCACCCGCTGCGACCCCTGGCCCGAGAAGACGAGGGCCAGGCGGCGGTCTCCGGCGGTGGTGTCGCGCACCACGTTTCCGGCCGGCTCGTCGGCGGCCAGTGCTGCCAGGCCGGCGTCCAGTTCGGCGCGGTTCGCGCCGAGCACCACGGCGCGGTGTTCGAGGGTGGCCCGGGTCGACACCAGCGACCAGGCGATGTCCGCGTCGGACGCCTCCGCGGTGGCCGCGAACTCCCGCAGGCGCGCGGCCTGTCCGCGCAGCCCGGCCGGGGTGCGGCCCGAGATGACCCAGGGCAGCACGCCGTCGGCGGCGTCCACGGGCGGCGGGTCCGCAAGCTCGGCGGTGGCGTGGTGCGCGGGCTGTTCCGACGGCGCCTGCTCCAGGACGACGTGCGCGTTCGTGCCGCTGATGCCGAACGCGGAGACACCGGCCCGGCGCGGGTGCCCCGTCTCCGGCCACGGCCGGCTCTCGGTGGCCAGTTCCACCGCGCCCGTGGACCAGTCGACGTGCGGTGTCGGCTCGTCCACGTGCAGCGTCTTGGGCACCACGCCGTGCCGCATCGCCTCGACCATCTTGATGACCCCGGCGATGCCCGCGGCGGCCTGCGTGTGGCCGATGTTCGACTTCAGGGCGCCCAGGAGCAGCGGCTGTCCGTCGGGGCGGTCCTGGCCGTAGGTGGCGAGCAGGGCCTGCGCCTCGATCGGGTCACCGAGGGCGGTGCCGGTGCCGTGCGCCTCGACGACGTCGACCTCGGCGGGCTTCAGCCCCGCGCTCGCCAGCGCCTGGCGGATCACCCGCTGCTGCGACGGACCGTTCGGCGCCGTCAGACCGTTCGACGCGCCGTCCTGGTTCACCGCCGAACCCCGCACCACCGCGAGCACCTCGTGACCGTTGCGCCGCGCGTCCGACAACCGCTCCACCAGCAGGACGCCGATGCCCTCGGAGAACCCGGTGCCGTCGGCGCCCGCGGCGAACGCCTTGCAGCGGCCGTCCTGGGACAGGCCCCGCTGCCTGCTGAAGGAGACCAGCAGCTTGGGAGTGGGCATGACGGCGACGCCGCCCGCCACGGCCAGCGTGCACTCGCCCTGGCGCAGCGCCTGCACCGCCTGGTGCAGCGCCACCAGCGACGACGAGCACGCCGTGTCCACCGTCACCGCCGGACCCTCGAAACCGAACGTGTACGACACCCGGCCGGAGGCCACGCTGCTCGCGTTGCCGGTGAGCAGATGGCCGTCGAGGCCGTCCTCGGGGGTGAACAGGTCGATGCCGTAACCGGAGACGGCGCCGCCGAGGAAGACACCGGTCGGGGTGGAGCGCAGGCTCAGCGGGTCGACGCCGACGCGCTCCAGCGCCTCCCAGGTGGTCTCCAGGAGCAGCCGCTGCTGCGGGTCCATGGCGAGGGCCTCGCGCGGCGAGATCCCGAAGAACTCCGCGTCGAAGTCCGCGACGTCCGCGACGAACCCGGCCGTCCGGGTGTGGGAGGTGCCCGCACGGTCCGGGTCCGGGTCGAACAGGGCTGCCATGTCCCAGCCGCGGTCGGTGGGGAACTCGCTCAGCGCGTCCCGCTCGTCGACGAGCAGTCGCCACAGGTCCGCGGGCGATGCGACGCCGCCGGGGAAGCGGCAGCCCATGCCGACGATGGCGATGGGCTCGTCGTCGTCGCGTGCCACGGTGATGGCGGCGGGCCGGGCGGGGACCGCGGGCGCGCCGTCGGGCAGGACGAGCGGCAGCAGGTGCGCGGCCAGCGCGAGGGGCGTGGGGTGGTCGAAGACGGCGGTGACGGAGAGTCGTACGCCGGTGGCGGTGTTGAGGCGGTTGCGCAGTTCGACGGCGGTGAGCGAGTCGAAGCCGAGGGCCTTGAACGGCCGGTCGGCGCCGACCTCGGCCGCGTCGTCGTGCCCGAGCACGGCCGCGGCCTGGCCACGCACCAGTTCCACCAGGGTCCGGCGGCGCTCGGCGTCCGGGAGCGCGGCCAGCCGGTCCCCCAGCTCCAGCGTCACGCCCTCGGCGGCGGCGCGGCCGAGGACGCGCCGCGGCCGGACGAGGCCGCGCAGCAGCGGGGGCACGGTGTCCGCCGTACGGGCCTTGGCGAGGTCGAGGCCGATGGGCACGGTGAGCGCCCGGTCGAGTCCGAGCGCCGCGTCGAAGAGGGCGAGTCCCGTCCCGGTGGGCAACGGCCGTACGCCGGTCCTGCCGATCCGCTGGAGGTCCACCTGGTCCAGTACGCCGGTCATGGCGCTGGCGTCGGCCCACAGGCCCCAGGCCATGGAGTGTGCGGGCAGTCCCTGCGCGCGGCGGTGCTGGGCGAGGGCGTCGAGGAAGGCGTTGGCCGCCGCGTAGTTGCCCTGGCCGGGGGCGCCGAAGACTCCGGCGGCGGACGAGAACAGTACGAAGAAGGCGAGGTCGGCGGTGAGTTCGTGCAGGTGCCAGGCGGCGTCGGCCTTGGGCCGCAGCACGGTGTCGAGGCGCTCCGGGGTGAGGGCCGCGACCACGCCGTCGTCCAGCACCCCGGCCGCGTGCACGATGCCGCGCAGGCCGGGCAGTGCGGCGATCAGTTCGGCCGCGGCGTCCCGGTCGGCGACGTCGCAGGCCACGATGCGGGGCACGGCGCCGAGTCCGGCCAGTTCGGCGGCGAGTTCGCGGGCGCCGGGCGCCTGCGGGCCGCGGCGGCTGGTCAGCACCAGTTCGGTGACGCCGTGCTCGGTGACGAGGTGGCGGGCCACGGCGGCGCCGAGCACACCGGTGCCGCCGGTGATCAGTACGGGCCCCTCGGCGGCGTCGTGCGGGAAGGGCGCGGGCTCGGCCTCGTGGATCCGGGCCAGCCTGGGGACCAGGGCGGTGCCCTTACGGACGGCGATCTCCGGTTCACCGGCGGCCGTCGCCGCCGCGACGACGGTCGGCAGCGCCGCGAGGGAGGCGGCCGTCCCGTCGAGGTCGACCTGCGTGAGGCGGCCGGGGTACTCGGCGACGGCCGAGCGCACGAGGCCGCGCGCCGTCGCCGCGGGCACGTCGACGGGCTCACCGTGCAGGACCGCGGCGCCACGGTGGGTGAGGATCACCAGGTGTACGGGTTCGAGGGCGTCGTCCGCCGTCCAGGCGCGGATGGTCTCCAGGGCGAGGACCGCCGCGTCTCTGGCGGCTGCCGGGGTCTCGGCGTCGGTGCCCGTGGCGCTCGGCACGGTCAGGAACACCATGTCCGGGGCGGCCCCTTCGACGGTGAGGGCCGCGCGCAGCTCGTCCAGGTCGGCGAGGACCGTGGCGCCCTCCGGTGCTGCCGGGCCCTCGCCCAGGAAGACCTGGTTTCCGCCCGTAGCTCGGGCCGGGGGCGCGTCCGGCAGCGGCGCCCAGGAGACCTCGTACAGCGAGGACGGCGAGGACAGCGCGTCGGGCGCCCCGACGACCTCGGCCGCGTCGAAGGGGCGGGTCGTGATCTGCTCGACGCTGAGCACGGGGCGGCCCGTGGGGTCGGTCAGCAGCAGCTCCACCGCGTCGGGGCCGACGGGGCGCAGCCGTATCCGTACGGCGGTGGCGTCGGTGGCGTGCAGCTCTACGCCCGTGAAGGCGGCCGGTGTGGTGCCTTCGGCGGGCTGGAGCGCGGCGTCCAGCAGGGCGGGGTGCACGCAGAACCGCGCGGCGTCGCCCGCCGCGGACTCCGGCAGCTCGGCCTCGGCGAAGATCTCCCGGCCGCTGTGCCAGACCCCGCGCAGGCCGCGGAAGACGGGACCGTGGGCGAGCCCGGCCTCGGCCAGACGGGCGTAGAGCTCGTCGGGGTCGGCCGGGGTGGCGCCGGTGGGCGGCCAGGTGCCGCCCAGTTCGTCGGGGACGGTCGTCGCGGTCCGGGTGCCGAGGGTTCCGGTGGCGTGCAGGGTCCAGGCGCGGTCGGGGTCCTCGGACGCGTCGGTACCGGCGAAGACCCGCACGCGGCGGCCGCCGTGCTCGTCGGGGGCGTCCACGACGACCTGGATGTCGACGCCGGGCGTGCCGGGCGCGGTGCCGGGCGCGGATTCCTTCGCGGTGCCGGGGAGCACCAGATGCTGGTGCACCTCCAGGTCCGCTAGGCGGTCGGCGCCCAGGTGCTCGCCTGCGTGCAGGGCCAGTTCGAGCAGCACGGCGGCGGGTACGACGGTGCGGCCGGAGACCGTGCGGTCGGTGAGCCAGGGGTGGGTGTCGGGGCCGAGGCGTCCGGTGCAGACGTAGCCTTCGCCGTCGGCGAGGGCGATACCGGCGGAGAGCAGCGGGTGGCCGAGCGCGGACAGCCCGGCGCCCGAGACGTCCGCGGTGCCGGCCGCGCTGTCCAGCCAGTAGCGGCGGCGCTGGAAGGCGTAGGTGGGCAGGTCGGTGTGTGTGGCGCCGGTTCCGGCGAAGACGGCCCGCCAGTCCGGGCCCACGCCTTGGACCCACAGTTCGGCGAGGGAGGTCAGCAGGCGGCGCGGGCCGCCCTCGTCGCGGCGCAGGGTGCCGACCGCGACCACGTCGGTGCCCAGCGCGCTGCCGGTGTCCTCGACCGCGGCGGTCAGCACCGGGTGGGCGCTGGTCTCGACGAAGGTGGTGCTGCCGTCGCGGATGAGGGCCCGGACGGTGTCGTGGAAGCGGACGGGCTCGCGCAGGTTGCGGTACCAGTACTCGGCGTCGGCCGCGCCGTCCGCGAGGAGTCCGGCGGTGACCGTGGAGTACATGGGCACGCGGGCCGGGCGCGGGGTCACCGGGGCGGCAAGTTCAAGAAGAGCGTCGCGCAGCCGTTCGACCTGCGCGGTGTGGGAGGCGTAGTCCACCGGGATGCGGCGGGCACGCACTTCGTCCCGCTCGCAGGCGGCCATCAGCTCGTCCAGGGCGGCGGCCTCACCGGCCACGACCGTGGACTGCGGGCCGTTGACGGTGGCGACGTCGATCCGGCCGTCCCAGGGGGCGATGAGTTCCTCGG
Source organism: Streptomyces sp. NPDC003379 (assembly GCF_053589195.1). Taxonomy (NCBI): domain Bacteria; kingdom Bacillati; phylum Actinomycetota; class Actinomycetes; order Kitasatosporales; family Streptomycetaceae; genus Streptomyces; species Streptomyces sp. NPDC003379. The sequence goes on from NZ_JBSFRK010000088.1 coordinate 5,236, forward strand.
CCGCGTCGCGGGTCAGGGGCAGCGAGACCATGCCGCCCTGCCCGGCGAGTTCCCGGCCGATGAGGCGGCTGCGCAGCGCGACGACGCGGGCCGCGTCTTCCAACGTGAGTACGTCGGCGACGACGGCGGCGGCCAGTTCGCCCTGGGAGTGCCCGACCACGGCGGACGGCTCGACCCCGTGGCAGCGCCACACGTGGGCCAGGGAGACCATGACCGCCCACAACAGGGGCTGGACCACGTCGACCCGCTCCAGCGAGGGGGCGCCGGGCCGCTGGTGCAGCACGTCGAGCGGCGAGAAGTCGATGTGCGGGGCGAGTGCCGCGGCGCACTCCTCGAAGCGGGCCGCGAACTGCGGTGAGGTCGCCAGGAGTTCGGTGGCCATGCCGGCCCACTGCGCGCCCTGGCCGGGGAAGACGAACACCACGTCGGAGGAGGCCTCGCCGGAGACGACACCGGAGACGACACCGGCGGCGGGCTCACCGCCCTCGACGGCGGCGAGCCCCGCCGCGAACTCCGCACGGTCGCCGCCGAGCACCACGACACGGTGCTCCAGACCGGCGCGCTCGGTGGCCAGCGACCAGCCGATGTCGGCGGGGGCCGCGTGGGGGGCGGGCGCCGCGTGGGAGGCGGCGGCCGCCCCGGAAGAACTGGTCGCCCCGGAAGCCGTGACGAACTCCCGCAGGCGCCCCGCCTGTCCCCGCAGCCCCGCGGCCGACTGCCCGGAGAGCGGCCAGGGCACCACGCCCCCGGCGGCCACCACTCCGGACGGGGCCGACAGGCCCTCGGGCTCGTCGGCATGCTCGGCAGGCTCGGCAGGCTCGGCAGGCTCGGCAGGCTCGGCGGACTCCACAGGTTCGGCGGGCTCGGCGGACCCCGCGGACACCGCCGGCGCTTCCTCGACGATGACGTGCGCATTGGTGCCGCTCACCCCGAACGAGGACACACCGGCCCGCCGCGGCTGCCCCGTGTCCGGCCACGGGCGGCTCTCGGTGACCAGTTCGACGGCGCCGGAGGCCCAGTCGACGTGGGTGGTGGGCTCGTCCACGTGCAGTGTCTTGGGGACCGTGCCGTGGCGCATGGCCTCGACCATCTTGATGATGCCGGCGACGCCCGCGGCGGCCTGGGTGTGGCCGATGTTGGACTTGACCGAGCCGAGCAGCACCGGGCGCTCGCTCGGGCGGTCCTTGCCGTAGGTGGCGAGGAGGGCGTCGGCCTCGATGGGGTCGCCGAGCGTCGTGCCGGTGCCGTGCGCCTCGACCACGTCCACCTGGGCGGGGGCCAGCCCGGCGGTGTCCAGGGCCTGGCGGATGACGCGCTGCTGGGAGGGTCCGTTCGGCGCGGTCAGGCCGTTGGAGGCGCCGTCCTGGTTCACCGCGGTGCCCCGGATGACGGCGAGCACCTCGTGGCCGTTGCGGCGCGCGTCCGAGAGCCGCTCCACCAGGAGCAGCCCGACGCCTTCGCCGAGCCCCGTACCGTCCGCGCTCTCGGCGAACGCCCGGCACCGGCCGTCACGGGAGAGCCCTTGCTGGCGGCTGAACTCGACGAACACCTCGGGCGTCGCCATGACCATCACACCGCCGGTGAGCGCCAGTGAGCACTCGCCGCGCCGCAGGGCGTTGATCGCCAGATGGAGCGCCACCAGCGAGGACGAGCAGGCCGTGTCGACGGTGAGCGCCGGGCCCTCCAGACCGAGGGTGTAGGAGATCCGACCGGAGATGACGCTGTCGGCGCGCCCGGTGAGCAGATAGCCCTGCACCTCGTCGGCGGCGACGGCCCGGTCGCCGTAGCCGTGGAAGCTGGAGCCGACGAAGACGCCAGTGTCGCTGCCGCGCAGCGCGGTGGGGTCGATGCCGGAGCGTTCGAACAGCTCCCAGGAGGTCTCCAGGAGCAGCCGCTGCTGCGGGTCCATGGCCAGCGCCTCGCGCGGGGAGATCCCGAAGAAGGCGGCGTCGAACTCGGCGGCCTCGTGCAGGAACCCGCCCTCGGCGACGTACGACGTGCCGGGGCGCTCGCCCGTCACGTCGAACTGGCCCGCCACGTCCCAGCCGCGGTCGGCGGGCAGCCCGGAGACGGCGTCGGCGCCGTCGGCGACCAGCTGCCAGAGCTCCTCGGGCGAGGCCACGCCCCCCGGGTAGCGGCAGCTCATCCCGACGATGGCCACTGGTTCGGCGGCCGCCGACTCCACCTCGCGCAGCCGTGACTTCGTCTCCTTCAGCTCCGCGGTCACGCGCTTGAGGTAGTCGAAGAGCTTCTCTTCATTCGCCATGGGGGACGGGTCCATCCTTTGCAGTGCTGAAGGGCGGCAGTCGTGTTCCGGGCCGGGTCAGGGGGTCGGCACGCGGGGTGGTCGGCCGATCCGGATCACGACTCCCCCAGCTCTTCGTCGATCATGGCGAACACCTCGTCCTGGGAGGCGGCCCGCAGATCCCACTCGGGACCGGACCCGGCGCCCGAGGTGACGACCGAGTCGGGGCTGACCCGGCGCAGCAGCTTCTCCAGCCGCTCCGCCACCTCTCCCCGGGCCGGGTCGTCGTCGCGCAGGGTGGCCAACTCGACGTCGAGGCGGTCGAGTTCGTCGAGCAGTGGGCTGGTGGACGTCTCGTCGCCGCAGAGCAGGTCGTGGAGGTACGCGACGAGGTCGGCGACCGTCGGGTAGTCGAAGATGAGGCCGGCGGGCAGCTTGTGGCCGACGGCGTTGCCGAGCCGGTTGCGCAGCTCCACCGCGGTGACCGAGTCCAGGCCAAGCTCCCCGAACGGGCGGGCGAGCGGCACCGATTCGGCGCCGTCGTGGCCGAGGACGGCCGCTGCGTGCGTGCGGACCGCCTCGCGCAGCACCCGGTCCTGTTCCTTGCGGGCGAGGCCGCGCAGGCGCTCGACCAGCGCTGGGCCCGCCTGGCCGCCGCCGGTAAACGCCCTGCCGCCGGTGCCCGGCCGGTCCGCGGCCGGTTCCTGGGAGCGGGCGACCTCCGCCAGGCCGTACAGCAGCGGGCTGGGCCGGGCGGCGGTGTAGGCGAGCTGGAACTTGTCCCACTCGATGTCCGCGAGCACCACGAAGGTGTCGTCGCCGGCCAGGGCCCGCTCCATGGCGAGCGTGGCGCGCTGCGGGGACATGAGCGGCACCCCGTGCCTGCGGCGCAGATCGGCGACGGCGTCCTTCTCGGCCATGCCGCCCTGGTCCCACGCGCCCCAGCCGATGGACGTCGCCACCTGCCCGTGTGCCCTGCGGTACCAGGCCAGGGCGTCCAGGTAGGCGTTGCCGGGCGCGTAGTTGCCCTGGCCGGCGGCGCCGAAGGTGCCCGCCGTGGAGGAGAAGAGGACGAACGCCGACAGGTCCGCGTCCGCGGTCAGCTCGTGGAGGTTCCAGGCGGCGCCGGCCTTCGACCGGAGCGCCGCCGCGACGCGGCCCGGCGTCAGGGTCTCCAGCGGTCCGTCGTCCAGGGCCGCCGCGGTGTGGAAGACCGCGGTGAGCGGCGACTCGTCCGGGATGGTGGCCAGCGCGGCCGCCAGCGCCCGACGGTCGCCGACGTCGCAGGACAGGAGGGTCACCCGGGCGCCCGCTCCGGTCAGTTCGGCCGTCAGCTGTTCGGCGCCCGCCGCCTCGGGGCCGCTCCTGCTGAGCAGCATCAGGTGCTCGGCGCCCCGGGCCGCCAGCCACCGCGCGAGGTGGCCGCCGAGCGCGCCGGTCCCGCCGGTGATCAGCACGGTGCCCTTGGGGGTCTGCCAGCCGCCGCGCCCCGCGGAGGCGGCGGTGCGCACCAGCCTCCTGGCCCGTACGCCGGAGGGGCGCACCGCGAGCTGGTCCTCTCCGCTGCCGCCGGACAGCAGCGCGCACAGCCGGTCGACGTCCCGCTCCCCCGGCTCGGCCGGCAGGTCGATGAGCCCGCCCCAGCGGTCCGGGTACTCCTGGGCCGCCACCCGGCCGAGGCCCCACACCGTCGCCTGCTGGGGGCCGGTGAGTTCGCCGTGGCCGCCGGTGGTGACCGCGCCGCTGGTCACGCACCACAGGGGGGCCGTGATGTCGCCGGTGGCCAGCGCCTGGATCAGTGCCAGGGTGCGGGTGAGGCCGAGGGGCACGGCGGGGTGCGCGGGGTGGGGCTCCTCGTCCCAGCCGGTCAGCGCGAGCACTCCGGCCGCCCGCTCGTGCCCGTCCAGGGCGTGCAGCCGCGCGGCGATCTCGTCGACGTACGCGGTGTTGCCGGTGTCGTCGGCGTTCTCCGCGTGCTCCGTGGGGAGCAGGAGGTGCTGGACGGCGCCGCCACTGCGCTCGATGCCCGCGCCGATGGCCCGCACCCTCGGGTCGTCGGCGTGCTCCTCGGGGACGGCCAGCAGCCAGGTGCCCGCGAGCCGGGCCTGTGCGTCCTGGACCGGCGCCCACTCGATCCCGTACCGCCACGCGTCCACGACGGACTCCTCGCGCTGCTGCCGGTGCCACGCGGAGAGCGCGGGCAGCACGGTGGCCAGCGAGGAGCGTACGGAGTCGTCCGCGACGCCGAGTTCGGAGGCGAGCCCTTCGGTGTCCTCACCGGCCACGGCCGACCAGAACGCGGCGTCCAGGCCGGAATCGCCCGTGCCGCCCACCGCCGAAGCGGGCGCGGGCGCATCCAGCCAGTACCGCTGACGGTCGAAGGCGTAGGTGGGCAGGTCCACGGTCCGGCCGCCGTCCAGCGTGCTCGTCCAGTCGACCGGAATCCCCGCCACGAACAGTTCCGCGAGGGCGGTAAGCACCCTGCCGCGGCCGCCGTCGTCGCGCCGCAGCGTGCCGACGACCACGGGCCCCGCCGTGAGGTCCGTCAGGCTCTCCTCGATGCCGGTGGTCAGCACCGGGTGCGGGCTGACCTCCACGAAGACGCCGTGTCCCGCGTCGGCCAGCGCCTGTGCGGTCCGCTGGAAACGGACGGGTTCACGGAGGTTGCGATACCAGTACTCGGCGTCGGCCACGCCGTCCCCGAGCAGCTCCCCGGTGACGGTCGAGTACATCGGTACGTCGCCCGGACGCGGCGCCACCGGAGCGGCCAGCTCCAACAACGCCTCCCGCAACAACTCGACCTGCGGAGTATGAGACCCGTAATCCACCGGAATACGACGCGCCCGCACCCCCTCCCGCTCACACACCCCCATCAGCTCATCCAGCGCCGCCGCCTCACCCGCGACCACCGTCGAACGAGGGCCATTGACCGTCGCCACACTCACCCGCCCCGCCCACGGGACGATCAGCTCCTCCGCCGCGTCCTCCGCGACCGGCAGCGACACCATGCCGCCCTGCCCGGCCAACTCCCGGCCGATCAACTGACTCCGCAGCGCCACGATCCGCGCGCCGTCCTCAGTGGACAGCACACCCGCCACCACGGCAGCCGCCAGCTCGCCCTGCGAGTGGCCCACCACGGCAGACGGCTCGACACCATGCGCCCGCCACACCGAGGCGAGCGAGACCATGACCGCCCACAGCATCGGCTGGACCACGTCCACCCGGTCCAGCGACGGCGCTCCCGCGCGCTCCCGCAGCACATCCACCGGCACCCAGTCGATGTGCGGCGCCAACGCGGCAGCACACTCCCCGAACCGCTCCGCGAACACCGGTGAGCTGTCGAGGAGTTCGGTGGCCATCCCGGCCCACTGCGAACCCTGGCCCGGGAAGACGAACGCGGTCCTGGTGCCGCGCGCCGCCGTGCCCTCGACCACGCCGGGGGCCTCCTCGCCCCGGCCGAACGCGGCCAGGCGGGTCAGCAGTTCCTCGCGGTCGCGGCCGATGACCACGGCGCGGTGCTCGAAGGTGGCTCGGGTCGTCAGCAGGGAGCGGGCGACGTCGACGGCGGCGAGAGGAGCGGCGGCGCTCACGTGCGCGTGCAGTCGGCGGGCCTGCTCGCGCAGGCTCTCCGGGCTCTTGGCGGAGATCACCCACGGCAGGTGGACGCCGGTGTCCTCGCCGGGCCGGGCCTCGGCCCCTGATTCGGGCCCGGACTCGGGCACGTACTCCAGGATGGCGTGCGCGTTGGTGCCGCTGATGCCGAACGAGGAGACGGCGGCCCGCCGAGGGCGGCCGGTCTCCGGCCACGGCACGCTCGCGTCGGCCAGCCGCACTCCGGAGGCGGTCCAGTCGATGTGCGGCGTCGGCTCGTCGCTGTGCAGGGTGCGCGGTACGACGCCGTGGCGCAGGGCGAGCACCATCTTGATGATGCCGGCGACACCGGCGGCGGCCTGGGTGTGACCGATGTTGGACTTGACCGAGCCGAGGAGCAGCGGCCGGTCCTCGGGACGGTCCTTGCCGTAGGTGGCGAGCAGCGCCTGGCCCTCGATGGGGTCGCCCAGCGGGGTGCCGGTGCCGTGCGCCTCGACGGCGTCGACGTCGGCGGGCGTGAGCCCGGCGTTGGCGAGCGCCTGCCGGATGACCCGCTGCTGCGCGGGGCCGCTCGGCGCGGTGAGGCCGTTGGAGGCGCCGTCCTGGTTGAGGGCGGAGCCGCGGAGCACCGCGAGGACGGGGTGGCCGTTGCGGCGGGCGTCGGAGAGCCGCTCGACGACCAGCATGCCGACGCCCTCGGCGAAGCCCATGCCGTTGGCGTCGGCGGAGAACGCCTTGCAGCGGCCGTCGGGCGCCAGACCGCTGATCCGGCTGAACTCCACCATGGGGCGCGGCGTCGACATGACGGTGACGCCACCGGCGACGGCCAGTGTGCAGTCGCCGTTGCGCAGGGCGTGCGCGGCCTGATGCAGCGCCACCAGCGACGACGAGCAGGCGGTGTCGACGGTGATCGCGGGGCCTTCCAGGCCGAGGGTGTAGGCGATGCGGCCGGAGGCGACGCTGTTGGCGCTGCCGTTGCCCAGGTATCCCTCGTAGCCGCTGAGCAGGTCGGGGAAGCGTGCGGCGTAGTCGTTGTAGATCAGCCCGGTGAACACGCCGGTCGGGGTGGAGCGCAGCGTGCCCGGGTCGATGCCGGCCCGCTCCAGCGCCTCCCAGGTGGTCTCCAGGAGCAGCCGCTGCTGCGGGTCGGTCGCCTGGGCCTCGCGGGGTGACATGCCGAAGAAGCCGGGGTCGAAGTCCGCCATGTCGTGGAGGAATCCACCGACCTTGGCGAAGCGCAGCTCGGGGGCCTCGGGGTTGTGCAGGTCCACCGGGTCCCAGCCGCGGTCGGCGGGGTAGTCACCCATGGCGTCGCGCTCTTCGGTGAGCAGCCGCCACAGCTCCTCGGGCGAGTCGACGCCGCCGGGGAAGCGGCAGCTCATGCCGACGATGGCGATCGGGTCGTCGACGGAGGCGACGGCCGGTGCGGCCGGCACGGCGACGTGCGCGGCGGCCGGGGTGGCGGCGGCGTCCACGCCGAGGCGTACGCCCACTTCGGCGGCGAGGGCCGTGGGCGTGGGATGGTCGAAGACGGCGGTCACCGGCAGGCGCAGGCCGGTGGCGGAACCGATCCGGTTGCGCAGTTCGACGGCGGTCAGCGAGTCGAAGCCCATGTCGCGGAAGGCGCGGTCGGTCTCCACCGCTTCGGCGCCGCCGTGCCCGAGGACCATCGCGGCCTGGGCGCGCACCAGTTCGGTCAGCGCCCGCTCGCGGTCGGCCGGTGCCAGCGCGGCGAGCCTCCCGCGCAGCCCGTCGCCCCCGGCCGCCGGGGTGTTGGCGGCGGAACGCTTGGCCGTGGTGCGGACGAGGGCGCGGAACAGCGGGGCCGGGGGCCGCTGTTCGCGCAGCGCGGCCACGTCGAGCCGGACGGGGACGGTGTGCGGGTAGGGAAGGCGCACGGCGGCGTCGAACAGGGCGAGGCCCTCGTCGGTGGCGAGCGGCCGGATGCCGATGCGCCGCATCCGGTCGAGGTCGGCGGTGCCGAGGGTGCCGGTCATGGCGCTGCGCTCGGCCCACAGCCCCCAGGCGAGGGAGTGCGCGGGCAGCCCCTGGGCGCGGCGCTCCTCGGCGAGGGCGTCGAGGCAGGAGTTGGCCGCCGCGTAGCCGCCCTGCCCGGCGGAGCCGAGGACTCCGGCGGCCGAGGAGAAGAGCGCGAACAGCGCCAGGTCACGGCCGCGGGTGAGCTCGTGCAGGTTCCGGGCCGCGTCCAGTTTGGGACGCAGCACGGTGTCGAGGCGCTCGGGGGTCAGCGCGGTGACGACGCCGTCGTCCAGGGCGCCCGCGGCGTGCACGACACCGCACAGCCCGTCGATGTCCTCCAGGAGCCGGGCGAGGGCCGCGCGGTCCGCGGCGTCGCAGGCCTCGACGCGTACGGTGGCGCCGAGTGCGGCGAGTTCCGCGGCGAGTTCGCGCGCCCCGGGCGCGTCCGGGCCGCGGCGACTGGTGAGCACCAGGTCGCGCACGCCGTGCCCGGTGACGAGATGGCGGGCCACGGCGGAGCCGATCAGCCCGGTGCCGCCGGTCACCAGGACGGTGCCGTCCAGCGTGCGGCGCGCGTTGGTCAGGACGACCTTGCCGGTGTGGCGGGCCTGGCTCATGTACCGGAACGCCCGCGGCGCCTGGCGGGTGTCCCACGCGGTGACCGGCAGCGGGGTCAGCTCGCCCCGCGCGAAGAGACCGGCCAGGCGGGTGAGGATCTCGCCGAGCCGGTCGGCGCCGGCCTCACCGAGGTCGAAGGCCCGGTACCGCACGCCGGGGCGGGAGGCGGCGACCTCGTCGGCGTCACGGATGTCGGTCTTGCCCATCTCGACGAACCGGCCGCCGTGCGGCAGCAGCCGCAGCGAGGCGTCCACGTACTCGCGGGCCAGGCTGTTGAGTACGACGTCGACGCCGCGCCCCTCGCTGCGCGCGAGGAACCGGTCGGCGAAGTCCAGGGTGCGCGAGGAGGCGAGGCGTTCGGGGGCGACGCCGTTGGCGCGCACGGTGGGCCACTTGGCCTCGCTCGCCGTCGCGTACACCTCGGCCCCGAGGTGCCGGGCGAGCTGTACGGCGGCCATGCCGACGCCACCGGCCGCCGCGTGCACGAGCAGCGACTCGCCCTCGCGCAGCTCGGCCAGGTCGACGAGCGCGTAGTAGGCGGTCAGGAACGCCGCGGGCACGGACGCCGCCTCGGCGAACGTCCAGCCGTCCGGCATCGGCACGAGCATGCGACTGTCGGCCACCGCCATTGGGCCCGCGTACGAGCCGGACAGCAGGCCCATGACGCGGTCGCCGACCGCGAACCCGGTGACGCCGGGGCCCACCTCGGTGACGATGCCCGCGCCCTCGCTGCCGAACAGGGCCTCTGTGTGGGGTACGACGCCGAGCGCGACGAGCACGTCCCGGAAGTTGACGCCGGTGGCGCGTACGGCCACCCGTACCCGGCCCTCGTCGAGGGGCGCCGCGGCGCGCGGGGCGGCCGCGAGGCGCAGTCCGTCCAGGGTGCCCGCCGTGTCGAGGTCCACGCCCCAGGCGTCCGCGTCGGCCTCGGTCCGGGTCTCGGTCTCGGCCCCGGTCTCGGGGAGGGCCAGGGTGCCGGCGTCGGCGGGTGCGACGCGGCCGAGCCGGGGCACGGTTACCGCCGCGGAGCGTATGGCGGCCTCGGTTTCGTCGGCGGCCACCGCGGCGGCGGCCGCGACGGGCAGGGCGGCGGCGGACGCCGGGTCGCCGTCCACGTCGACCAGCAGGAAGCGGTCGGGGTGTTCGGAGCGCGCCGAGCGCACCAGGCCCCGCACGGCCGCGTGCCCCGGCTCGGGCCGCTCACCCGGTGCCACGGCCGCGCCGCCACGGGTCACCACGACCAGCCGCGCCTCTTCCAGCTCCGCCAGGGCGAGCCAGTCCCGCACGGTGCCGAGCACGGAGGCCAGCAGCTCACGCACCGCCGCGGGGGTGTCCTCGGTGGCCGGCCGGGGGCAGGGCAGGAACACGGTGCCCGGTACGGGGGCACCGCCCCGGACGCTCTCGGCGAGCGCGGCGAGATCCGGGTGCGCCGGCAGACCGAGGCCCGGCAGAGCCTCGCCCAGCACGACCGCCGACCCGTCGGATCCGGCCGAACCGACGGCCAGCGGCGCCCAGTTGACCTCGTACAGCGAATCAACGGACCGGCCGGTGAGCGCGTCGGCGGTGAGCGGCCGCGAGGTGAGCGCGTCGATGGTGAGGACCGGCAGCCCGGTGTGGTCGGTGAGCCGCACCGAGAGGGCGTCGGTGCCGACCGGGGTCAGCTGTACGCGTGCCGTGGTGGCCCCGGTGGCGTGCAGGCGGGCCCCGGCGAACGAGAACGGCATGAGCCGCTCCCCCTCCCCCTCCCCCTCTCTCTTTCCCTCTCCCTTGCCTTCCAGCAGGGTCACCAGACGCGTCTGGAGCGCCGCGTCGACCAGTGCGGGGTGCACCCCGAACCGTCCGGCGTCCCGCTGGGCGCTCTCCGGCAGCGCGACCTCGGCGAACAGTTCCTCGCCGCGCCGCCATACCGCGCGTATGCCTTGGAAGACGGGGCCGTAGCCGTAGCCGGCGGCCGCCATGCGGTCGTAGAGCCCGTCGATGTCCACGGCCTCGGCACCGGCCGGCGGCCAGGCGGTGGCCGCCGTATCCGCCGTGTGCTGGGCGTCGGGCGCGGTGGTCAGCAGCCCCTCGGCGTGGCGTATCCACTCGGTGCCGCCGTCCTCCTGGTCCGGGCGGTGCGTCCGGGAGTGCAGCCGCACCGGGCGCCTGCCCTGCTCGTCGGGTGCGTCGACGGCGACCTGGATGTCGACCACCGTGTCACCGGTCGGCACGGAGAGCGGCGCGTGCAGCACGAGTTCGTCGAGCAGTTCGCTGCCGACGCTCTCGCCCGCGCGCAGCATCAGTTCGAGCACGGCGGCGCCCGGCACCAGCGCCCGGCCCAGCACGGTGTGGTCGGCGAGCCAGGGATGGGTGTGCAGGGAGACGCGGCCCGTGGAGACATGGCTTTCGCCGTCGGCGAGCGCGATGCCGGCCGCGAGCAGCGGGTGGCCGAGCGCGGACAGCCCGGCGCCGGACACCTCCGCGGTGCCGGCGGCCCCGTCCAGCCAGTAGTGGCGACGCTGGAAGGCGTACGTGGGCAGCTCGACGCGCCGGGCGCCGGTGCCCGCGTACACCGCCTGCCAGTCCGGCTCCACACCCCGCGCCCACAGCTCCGCGAGCGAGGTGAGGAAGCGCCGGGTGTCGCCCTGGTCGCGGCGCAGGGTGCCGCCCGCGAAGACGTCCACGCCCGCCGCCTCGCCGGTCTCCTCGACCGGGGACGTCAGTACGGGGTGGGGGCTGACCTCGACGAAGGTGGTGTGGCCGGAGGCGATGAGCCCCTTGACGGTGTCGTGGAAGCGGACGGGCTCACGCAGATTGCGGTACCAGTACTCGGCGTCGGCCACGCCGTCCCCGAGCAGCTCGCCGGTGACGGTCGAGTACATGGGTACGTCGCCCAAGCGCGGCGCCACCGCAGCGGCCAGCTCCAACAACGCCTCCCGCAACAACTCGACCTGCGCCGTGTGCGACCCGTAATCCACCGGAATACGACGAGCCCGCACCCCCTCCCGCTCACAGGCCGCCATGAACTCATCCAGGGCGGCGGCCTCACCGGCCACCACCGTGGACCGCGGGCCGTTGACCGTCGCGACACTCACGCGCCCCGCCCAAGGAGCGATCAGCTCCACCGCCACGGTCTCGGCGACCGGCACGGAGACCATCCCGCCCTGCCC